>CANRKP010000030.1 GCA_947631245.1 uncultured Clostridia bacterium | reverse complement strand
GGGCAAACGTCCGCGACACGTCCGACCGCGAGGAGGTCGAACGCTACGTCGGAAAAATACTCGCCGGCGAGACGTTTGACAAAAAAGGTCTTATATACGGCATGGGACACGCCGTGTATTCTCTCTCCGACCCGCGCGAGCGCGTGTTCAAGCACTACGTCCGCGGTCTCGCGAAGGAAAAGCACAGGGAGGACGATCTCGCGCTTTACGAGGCGGTCGAGGAGGCGGCTCCGCGCCTGATAGCGAAAAACCGCCGCATCTACAAGGGCGTCAGCCCGAACGTCGATTTTTACTCCGGTTTTGTATACGATATGCTCGGTATACCGACGGGTCTTTATACCGCGATGTTCGCGATGGCGCGCATCGTGGGCTGGAGCGCGCACAGGATAGAGGAGCTCATCTGCGCCGACAAGATAATCCGCCCGGCATACCTCAGCGTGATGAAAGAAGCGGAAGAATAAAGAAGCGGGAGAATAAAAAAACGCCCCTCGGCGCGGAAAAAAGGCTGCGCCGAGGGGGATTTTTTGATTTTGCGGCGTTCGTGTCTTACATGTCGCGCCCCGAAAAGAGCGCGGCGGCGGCAAAATATGAAATGAGGAGCAGGACGCACGCGCCCGCGGCGACAGCTGCCGAGAGCAGAAACGCGTTCGAGCTTACCGCGCCGATGATACGGGAGGTGAGAGGGAGGTCTTCCGGGGTGATGGTGAACGACGTGGCGGCGAGCGCGCTGATGCCTCCGACGACGACGATATACGCGAGGCGACCCTTTTCCGGTCCGAGGCGCATTATGAACGGCAATGCGATCACCGACGGCAAAAGCGCCGCGAGGAACGAGACCGACGCGCCGACGGCGGCGGTTTCAAGCGAAAGCTCCCCCGACACGGCGCCCCTCGCCATCATCGAGGCGAAAACGATCGCAAACGCCGAAAGCGCCGTGAGGAAAGAGAAGATATACTGCGCTGAGACTATCTGCCGCCTCGAATACGGCAGCGTCAGCGCGTATACGATAAATCCCGAGGAGTCGCTGACGGAAAACACCGATATCGACACGACGCCGCAAAAAAGCCCGATAAATACGGCAATGGACGAAGACAGCTCGGAGGAAACGAGCACCGCCGCCCACACGAGCACGATAAGGAAAAAGGCGCGGCACGTCGTAAATGCGACGCAGATGTGATTTTTGACAAGACCCTTTGTTTTCAATTCGATATCTCCTTTCTTTCGCCCTTTATCATTCCGACGAATATGTCCTCAACGGAGCACGCCGAGACCTCGCATCCGGCGGGCAGCAGCCGCCGTTCGACAAGGGCGGTGACGCCGTAATCGGTGCGCCTTTTCGATATGACGCAGCCTTCGGGCAGGGAGGCGAGCGTCTTGTCGTCACAGTGAAGCGTTGCGAACCGCTCGAGCAGGCGGTCTTTTTCGTCCGAGAGCAGGAGCCTGCCGCCGTGGAGGAACGCGATATAGTCGCAGACTTTTTCGAGGTCCGATACTATGTGAGACGAGATGAGAACGGAGCGCTCGCCGTCCTTTGTGAAATCGAACAGGATGTCCGTCACCTCGTCCCTCGCGACGGGGTCGAGCCCGCTCGTCGCCTCGTCGAGTATCAGGAGCTTCGCGTCGTGGGAAAGCGCCGCGGCGATGCCGAGCTTCATCTTCATTCCGCGCGAATACGCGGAGTATTTCTTTTTCGGGGGCAGGGAGAACCGCTCGAGGTAGGAGCAAAAGAGCTCGCCGTCCCAGTTTTTGTACGAGTCCTTAAGAATGCTGCCGAACTGCCTTGCGTTGATGCCGCCCGGGAGCCCGACCGTGTCGAGCACGACGCCGACGTCCTGCTTTGTCAGCTCAAAATCATCCTTTGTGTCGCGCCCGAACAGCTTGACCGTGCCTCCGTCGGCGTTTATGATGCCGAGCACGGTTTTGATAAACGTCGTTTTTCCGGCTCCGTTTTCGCCGATAAGACCAAGCGTGCAGCCGCGCGGGAGCGTGAGCGAGACGCCGTCGAGGCAGAAGCCGCGAAAGCGCTTTGTGAGCGCGGCGGTCTTCAGCGCGGGGGCGGCGGTTATGTCCGCGGCGGGACTTATTTCCGCGCGGGCGTTTTTTTCTTCGTTTTTCATTTTTCTTCCTCCGTGATGAGGCGGTATATTTCCGCAATCTCTTCGGCGCCGATGCCGCACCGCGCGGCGAGCTTTGCCGCCTCGGTGAGGTGCTCCTCTATCCGACGCAGGCAATCCTCGCGAAAGAGCTCGCCGTCGAGCCCAGAGACAAAGCTGCCCTTTCCCGCTACGGTGTAGATGAAGCCCTCGCGCTCGAGCTCGTCGTATGCGCGCTTCGTAGTGATGACGCTGATGCGAAGGTCATGTGCAAGCCCCCTTATCGACGGGAGCGCGTCGTCCTCGCAGAGCTCGCCCGAGATGATGGCGGCCTTGATCTGAGAGCAGATCTGGTCATATATCGGCGTGCCGCTTTTGTTGTCGATGTAAATTTGCATCTTATTCCTCGTGACAGTCAACTGTGTATATACAGTATATACAGTATGCACGCATTTGTCAATACCGAGCGGCAAATTTCTTTAAAAATTTTTTCGGCGGGTTTTCTCTTTGTGCCACAGAGATTATTTTTTTTACTTTAAATCACATTTTATGTTGAAAATTCATGAGAGAAGTATTGACATGTGTCGGAATATTATGGTATAAAAATAGTATAAAGTTATCTTAGCTCAAATTATTTTAAAATAGAAAGGAATACACATTTATGAAAGTCAAAATAAAGAAGGCGGTATCCGCGGCGGCGCTTTTGCTCCTGCTTGCGCTTCTGTTTACGGCGTGCGGGCCTGCCGCGGGCGGGGGAGACGGGACAGGCGGGGAGACCGGGGGCGCGTCTTTTGCCGCGACGGAGGCGGGCGAGACGGAGGCTGATCCCGAGAACGCCGAATTTGACGAAAACGGTTTTAAGATATTTCCTGCGGACAATTACATAAAAGACCCGAAATTCGATACTGACGAATACCTCCCCGATTATGACGCGCCGCTCACGTTCGCTCAGCTTGGAAATTCATTTAGCCAAACTGTCTGCGAGACGGAGGACGGCTGGTATTCGGATATTTCAGATCACAACGACGACTCGCCGTGGAATTCGCTCATAGTATATACGGACAAAAAGACGGGTATCTCGCTGCCGCTTTGCGGAAAGCCGGACTGCATGCACGAAAAGGACCCCGACTGCAACGCTTATGTGGGGGGCTCAGACAGGCTTCAGATATATGACGGAAAGCTTTACAGCATATCGGATACAAAGGTATACAGAATGGAGCTCGACGGGACAAAGCGAGAGCAAGTGGGCAATGTAAGTTGGAGAATTATGTCTACATTGAGCAGCGATCCGTTTATGCAGATCCACCGCGGGTATATCTATTCCTTTTCGGCAAAGAACGAGGTTAAGAACGGAAAGACTGTTCACAGCGTCGCGCTGATTGCACAGGAGCTTGGCGGAAATGAAACATTTTATGTATTTAAAAAAGAATTCCAAATAAGTTTTGATTTGCGGATAAATGTAAGATGCTTGGGCAACTACCTGTATATCATGGTTTATCATTCAGATATTCAAACGGGGGCATACGACGACGACCTGGCACGATACGCCGACCTTTACAGGTGGAACATAAAGACGCGGCAGGGGGAGGTCTTGTGGAACGAGCCGTACATGGGCAGGGTCGTGCCGACAAGATTTGATTTTCTGCCCGTGCCGGGAGACGGGATATATCTCGGCGTGTCTCAGTACGGAAGGCTTGAGGTAAACGGGGAGAGCAGCGCTTGTGATTCACGGCGCGGCGTATACAAATATTCGTTTGAAACGAAGCGCATGGAGGAGGTATTTTGGTTCGACGAAGACTTGGGGGAATTTCTGACGGAGGAGCCTTCGGGTACGATCGAACTGCCTATAATCCAGTTTACAACAAATGGGGCGCTGTTTGTTGACATGGATAAGACGACCTTATGCGACCTCACGGGAAAGAATATAAAGGAATTTGATATCAGAGTCAATTACGCGGGCTGCACGGACGATTATATGCTCTTTGAGCACCTTGGCAAATCAGGCGATACCGAGCAGGCATACTACTACGCCGTTCCTTTCGGTGACGGGGAAGAGATAAAGATAGGATATTACGAAGGCAGCTGAGCCGAGGACGGCTTTGCGGCACAAATTGCATACAAGAAAGGGATACATTTATGAAAGTCAAAATAAAGAAAGCGGTATCCGCGGCGGCGCTTTTGCTTCTGCTCGCGCTCCTGCTTACGGCGTGCGGACCTGCCGCGGGCGGTGGAGACGGGACAGGCGGGGAGACCGGGGGCGCGTCTTTTGCCGCGACAGAGGCGGGCGGGACGGAGGCTGATCCCGAGGACGCCGAATTTGACGAAAACGGTTTTAAGATATTTCCTGTGGACAATTACATAAAAGACCCGAAATTCGATACTGACGAATACCTCCCCGATTATGACGCGCCGCTCACGTTCGCTCAGCTTGGAAATACATTTAGCCAAACTGTCTGCGAAACGGAGGACGGCTGGTATTCGGATATTTCACGTGATAACGAAGACTCGCCGTGGGACTCGCTCATAGTATATACGGACAAAAAGACGGGCATCTCGCTGCCGCTTTGCGGAAAGCCGGACTGCATGCATGGAAAGGACCCCGACTGCAACGCTTATGTGGGGGGCTCGAACAGGCTTCAGATATATGACGGAAAGCTCTACAGCATATCGGGCTCGACGGTATACAGAATGGAGCTCGACGGAACAAAGCGGGAGAAAGTGGGCAATTTAGATTATAGCATTTGGGCTACATCGAGCAGCGATCCGTTTATGCAGATCCACCGCGGGTATATCTATTTCTTTTCGACAAAGGAAGAGGTAAAGAACGGAGAGACTGTTCACAGCGTCGCGCTGACGGCGCAGGAGCTCGGCGGGACCGAGACCTTCCGCATATTTGAATATGAATCCGGCTTGGGCTCGCGGATAAACGTGAGATTTGTGGGCAACTATCTTTATATCATGGTTTATTACCTTGGCTTTCACATTGGGGCATACGACGATGACTGGGCAACATATGCCAACCTTTACAGATGGAACATAAAGACGCGGCAGGGGGAGGTCTTGTGGAACGAGCCGTACACGGGCAGGGTCGTGCCGACAAAATTTGATTTTCTGCCCGTGCCGGGAGACGGGATATATCTCGGTATGTCTCAGTACGGGATGCTTGAGGTAAACGGGGAGAGCACACCTTGGGATTCACGGCGCGGCGTATACAAATATTCGTTTGAAACGAAGCGCATGGAGGAGGTATTCTGGTTCGACGAAGACTTGGGGGAATTTCTGACGGAGGAGCCTTCGAGTACGATCGAACTGCCTATAATCCAGTTTACAACAAACGGAGCGCTGTTTGTTGACATGGATAAGACGACCTTATGCGACCTCACGGGAAAGAATATAAAGGAATTTGATATCAGAATCAATTACGCGGGCTGCACGGACGATTATATGCTTTTTAGGCATATCGGCAAATCAGGCGATGCCGAGCTGTCATACTACTACGCCGTTCCTTTCGGTGACGGGGAAGAGATAAAGATAGGATATTACGAAGGCAGCTGAGCCGAGGCGGATTTGCGGCAAATTTTTCGGCGGCGCTTGCAAAATGCGGTCGGGAGGTGTAAAATAAGGCGGTAACTAAAAAACGGAGGGACAGCTCTTGAAATATATCGACCTGCACACACATTCGACCTGCTCGGACGGGACGCTTTCGCCTGCCGGGGTAGTCGGGGCGGCTGCGGACGCGGGGCTCGCCGCCGTCGCGCTCTCGGACCACGACACGACCGCCGGCGTTGCCGAGGCTGCGGCAGCCGGGGAAGAGCTCGGGATAGAGGTCATACCGGCGATAGAGCTTTCCGCCGTTTCAAAGACGGAAACTCACATTCTCGGATACTTCATTGACCCGTCGTCGGAAACGCTTTTGCGGACGCTCGAGCATGCGCGTGAGGTACGGATGCGTCGCGAGCGCGAGATTTGCGAAAAGCTCTGCTCTCTCGGACAGCCCGTGACGTTTGAGGAGGTCTCGGCTCTCGCGGGAGACGATGTCGTCTGCCGCATACACATCGCGCGCGCGATGGTAAATCACGGCTACGTCGGCAGCGTCGGCGAGGCGTTCGCAAGATATCTTTCGTCGGGCAGACCGGCTTATTCGCCGACGCAGGCGCTGACGGACGAAGAGGCTGTACGCACGATAAAGGATGCGGGCGGGCTCGCGTTCGTCGCGCACCTGAACCAAACGCGGCTGCCGCTCCCCGAGCTTTCGGAAATGCTCGCTCGGCTGAAGCGCGCAGGGCTCGACGGCGTCGAGGGCTACTACACGGAGTACACGCCCGAGATGAGGAAGGAATATATCTCGCTCGCCGAAAGTCTCGGTCTTTTGCTCTCGGGCGGCAGCGACTTTCACGGCGAAAACAAGCCGAACAGAATAGGACAGGCGAACGCGCCGTACGAGCTGCTCGAACGCATGAGAGAGCGTATATCGAAATAAAACTGCCCGCTGCCGGCGAAAATGTCGGCGGCGGGTTTTTAAACATATCTCTCACCCTCTTGCGCTCGGGCGCGCGGTGTGCTAAAATATGGGGTAGAATGTCGAAAAGGAACGGTTTTTGCAGAAATGAAAAATATGTCGATGGGATATTTTGCTCCGCTTGAAAAGGTCGCGCTCACGGGGCGCACGCCTTATACCGAAAACCGCCGCCGCACGCTTTCTTACCTGCGGCTGCTGCCTGCCGATATGATGCTTTATTCCGTCCGCCGCACCTTCGGCGAGGACACGGCGGGCGCGGACGCTCCCGGCGGCTGGGAGGCGGAGGGGTGCCTTCTGCGCGGTCACTCGCTCGGTCATTTCATCTCCGCGCTCTCGCTCGCTTACAGGGCGACGGGGGATCGCGGACTTTACGATAAGCTTGTGTATACGGTGAAAGAGCTTCGCCGGATGCAGCTTTTCTGCGGCGGGCGTGCGCGGGACTTTGTGACGTCCTGTGCCCCCGAAAACGTCAGGGCCGAGGACATGAGCAGGGACCCGTCTTTGTGGGGAGAGGGATATATCGGCGCGTATCCGCCCGACCAGTTCGCGCTGCTCGAAAGCCTTGTGCCGTACCCGAAAATATGGGCGCCGTACTACACGATGCACAAGCTGCTCGCCGGTTTTCTCGACTGCTTTGAGGCGACGGGGCTCCCCGAGGCGAAGGACGCCGCCTGCGGTCTCGGCGACTGGATATACGACAGGCTCGGCGCCGTTCCCGAGGAGCGCAGGGAAGAGATGTGGAGCACTCACATCGCGGGCGAATACGGCGGGATGAACGAGGCTTTGGCAAGGCTTTACGAGCTGACGGAGAACGAAAAATACCTCTCGGCGGCAAAGCTGTTCGACAACAAAAAGCTGTTTTCGTCGCTGGCGGACGGGCGTGACGAGCTCGCGGGTCTCCACGCAAATCAGCATATACCGCAGCTCACGGGCGCGGCACTGCTCGGCACGCTCACGGAAGACGAGGAGTACCTCTCGGCGGCGCGCGGGTTCTTTGACACCGTCACGGGCAGGCACATGTACGCGACGGGCGGCGTCGGCAAAGGGGAGGCGTTCGGACGCGCCGAAGACCTCGCCAATGACATAGACACGGACAAAAACTGCGAGACGTGCGCCGCATACAATATGATGAAGCTCGCCCGCACGCTCTTTTCTCTTGATCCCGAGCGGTCGGAATATATGGCGTACTATGAGCGGGCGCTCGTCAATCACATCCTGCCGTCGCAGTCGGTAAAGGTGACGCACCGCTCGCACGCGGGCGTGACGTATATGCTCCCGATAGGATACGGCGCGCGCCGCGACTACAGCGACGATTTCGGCACGTTCACATGCTGCCACGGAACCGGCATGGAGAACCACGTCAAATACGGCGACAGCGCGTATTTTGTCGTCCCCGGCGAGATACCGACCGTGTACGTCTGCCTCTATCTCGACTCCGATTTCCGTGACGAGGAGCTCGGGATCGACATAAAGGTAAAGACCTCGTTCCCGTTCCCGGGAATATCCGTGACCGTCGGCGGGGCGGGCGAATACGACGTGAAGTTCCGCATTCCGGAATGGGCGTCACGTCCCGAAGGCGACGGCGGAAGATACGCCGCCTCTGACTACATAAAGGCGGAGCACGCAGCGGGTACGGAGGAGACATACGAGCTCGGATTTGAATATACGCCGCGCCTTGAGCGGATCCCGGGGTCGGAGCTCGCCGCGCTCATGTATGGACCGTTCGTCATGACGGCGCGCGACGCGTCTTCTGAACCGCTGACGCTAAAGCTCGGCGGGCGTGACATTTCCGAATGCCTCACGCTTTCGCAGAACCGCGAGGCTGGCGCGTTCTGCCTTGTAGGCTTCGGACATGAGTTTTTCCCCTCATACGAGGCGCAGGGAATGCCGTATCACACATATTTTATTATCAAATAGCGTATGCGAAGGCGGCGCCTGCGATGTGCGGGCGCCGCTTTTTTGCATAAATTATGGTAAGGTAATATTTTAAGTTTTGCGAAACATCATTGACAAATGGCGAAGTCTGCGGTATTATTGTTGATGAAAAAAATCATTCCGCAATTTTCGCGGGTCATAAGGCGGGCGTTCCGGCGCTCTGCCTTTTATAAAAGCCTGACAAAAGAGGAAATGTATAAGTGAAAACGCTTGTTTTGAGCTGCAATACCGGCGAGGGGCACAACTCCTGCGCCCGCGCGATAAAGGAGTATTACGAGAGCGCGGGCGAGGTATGCGACGTCGAGGATTCGCTCGCGTTCGTGTCAAAGCGCGTGTCCGATATAATTTCAAGATGGCATGTCAGGATATACCGCCGCGCGCCGAAGCTGTTTACAAAGGGATACAGCTTTCTTGAGGACCATCCGCGCTTTTCAAACGAACGCTCGGCGCTCTACCGCCTTATAGCGATGGGCTCAAAGAAGCTCGAGGCATATATAAAGGAAAACGGCTACGACTGTGTTGTGTGCACGCACGTCATCTCGGCGTCGATGCTGTCATACGCCATCGAGCGCCACGGGCTCAGCCTCAAGGCGAGCGGACTGCTCATCACGGACTACACCTGCCATCCGTTCGCATCGGACAGCAGGCTCGACGTCTGCTTTATGCCAGACGAGACGCTGAAGGACGAATTCAACGCCCACGGGATTTCGGAAGACAGGCTCTTTGCATCCGGGATACCTGTGCGAAATGCATTTTTTACGCGCACGCCGAAGAGGGAAGCGAAGAGAAGTCTCGGCATTGACCCGAACTTTCGCCATCTGCTCGTGATGTGCGGGAGCATGGGATGCGGACCGATACCGGACCTCGTCAAGAAAACGGCGAAAATACTGCCCGAGGGCTGTGTTATGACCGTTATCTGCGGGACGAACAAAAAGCTCTACTCCGAGCTGTCGAGGCGGTATTCGTCAAATTCGGGCATCAACGTGCTCGGCTATACGGACAACGTGAGCCTTCTGATGGACAGCGCGGACCTCTATCTTACGAAGCCGGGCGGGATAAGCGTTACGGAGGCTGCCGTCAAGGAGCTGCCGATGGTATATGTCAACGCGGTCGCGGGCTGCGAGAACGGGAACCTCAGCTTCTTTGTCGGGCGCGGGTGCGCGGTCACGGACGACGACACGAAAAAGCTGGCGGCGACATGCGCCGACCTTCTGACAGACGACGAGGCACTCGAAAAAATGCGCGAGAGCTTTGCCGAGCTGAAGGACAGAAACGGCGCGCGGGAGATATACGGAAAGATGAAGTCGCTTGCCGAAGCTGCCGAGCCTGCGTGCATAGGCTGAAAGAAACGGCACGGGAATAAACGCTTACATCCCGCGCCGCCGATGTGATAAAAGAAACGGCACGGGAATGAAACGCTCAGCACCCGTGTCGCCGATATGATAAAATAAACGGTACGGAAATAAACGCTTACACCCCGCGCCGCCGATATGATTTTCAATAACCAAACCCCCGTCATAAAGTTTTTTGAAGGGGGTGCGGGGGTGACTTTTTTTCAAAAAAGTCACCCCCGAAAAAATTATTACTCTTTTCTCCCGATATTGATCTGTTCGCGGGGGGCGTTTTTGACGCGGGCGCTCGTTTTGCCTTCGGGGATAATTTCGCCCGCGGCGATGAGGGCGCGCTTCGTAAGCGTCGGTCCGATGAGCTCGTAGACGAGGACGGAGAAGAGGACGACGCTGCGTACGACGCTGCCGTCCGAGAGCGCCTGAGCCTCAAGAGCCATGCCGAGCGCGACGCCCGCCTGCGGGAGGAGCGTTATGCCGAGGTGCCGCCTTATCTCGGGGGAGCATTTCGTCATCGTGCAGCTCAGATATGCGCCGGACATCTTTCCGACCGAGCGGAAGATTATGTAGAGCACGCCGATAAGGAGGACCTTCGGGTCGGAGATGACGGAAAGGTCGAGCTCGGCGCCCGAAAGGACGAAGAAGAGGACGAAGAGCGGCGCGGTCCAGCCGTCGATACGACCCATCAGCTCCTCCGACGTGTCGCAGATATTGCAGAACACGGTGCCGCACATCATTGCCGTCAGAAGCAGGCTCGAGCCGATCCTGACGCCGCCGATCTCAAACGTCACCATGGAAAGACCTATCGTAAGAAGGACGAAGGCGATCGAAATCGAGAGGCGCTTGCTGCGCGAGTGGAAGAACTTTTCGACAAGGTGGAGAAGTCCGCCGAGAAGTCCGCCCATGACGAGTGAGACTACTATCTCGATGGCGGGCTCAAGGACGACGGAGACGACGCTGAGGTGTCCCGTCTCTATGACGCGGGCGATGCCGAAGCTGACGGAGAAGAGAACGAGACCGACGGCGTCGTCTATCGCGACGACGAGGAGCAGGAGCTTTGTCAGAGGACCTTCCGCCTTATACTGCTTTACGACCATCAGCGTCGCGGCGGGAGCCGTCGCGGCAGCGATAGCGCCGAGCGTTATCGCGGAGGATACGGAGATCGCAGCGGGAAAAATGAAGTGGAGCACGAGCAGCACAGCGTCGACGACGACTGTCGTTATGACCGCCTGGAGTATGCCGACCGTTATCGCCTGACGCCCCATGAGCTTTATCTGCGAGAGGCGGAACTCGTTTCCTATCGTGAACGCGATGAAGCCGAGCGCCGCCTGCGAGATAAGGTCGAAGGACGCGACGTCGCCGAGAGTGGAGAAGCCGAGACCGGGCACGCCGAGCGCGCCTATGATGAACGGACCCAGTAAAAGCCCCGCGACGAGATACGCGGTGACTGCGGGAAGATCGAGCTTTTTGGCGATGCGGGACATCAAAAGACCGCCGAGCAGCGCACAGGACAGCTTTATTAAGACTATCATAGTCAAAACCCCTTGATGTTTTTATTGCGGACGCGAAAAGAGAACCTTTTCGCGTCCTTCCGCGATTATACACCAAGGCGCGCGCGATTTCAAGTGGTAGACACAAAAAACGAAAGGTATAAATTTTACTGAAAAATGTTGCGCGCGGAGGTGTTTTATTGTATAATGGATAAAACGGGCAGGCGGACGCGCGAAACGCTCGGCTCCGCTCCCGAAAAACACATCCGAAAAGGAAGAAGAAATGATTAAATCAAGACGCATCGTATCACTTTTACTTGCTCTGTTCATGCTCACGCTTCCTCTTATCTCATGCTCCGACGTCAAGGACGGCGGAGACGGAACGGGAGACGCTGTATCGGGCGGTACAGACGGGAGCGCTCCTTCGACCGACGACAACGCGGGGAAAGAGCCCGAGCCCGAACCTGAATACTACGCTTACCTCTTTGCATACTTCTCCGGCAACGCTCCCGATCAGGAGCGCATCAGCTACGCCATCAGCTTTGACGGATACAATTTCACGCCCGTAAACAACGGAAGCCCCGTTCTCGCATCGAGAAGCGGGACGCGCTGCATCCGCGACCCGTATCTTTTCCGCGGACATGACGGTGCGTACTACATAATTGCAACCGATATGAAGAGCTCGGACGGCTGGGACAGCAACCGCAATCTCATAAGCTGGCGCTCCGAGGATCTTATCAAATGGGAAGACGAGACCGTCATCGAGGTGGACGGCAAATTCGACGTCACGCAGGGGACCGTGCGCGCATGGGCGCCGCAGGCGATCTGGGACGAAGATCGCGGGGAATACATGATATACTTCGCGCTCAAATCGAACGCGACGAACGGCAAGACGGTTATGTATTACTCATATTCCCCCGATCTGAAGACGCTTTCGACCGAGCCGAAGCTGTTCTTTGCGCCTACGGACGGACATGATGCCATAGACGCCGACATCATATACGAAGACGGAAAATACTATATGTTCGTGAAGGACGAGACCTCAAAGGGAATACTGCTCACAAGTTCGGATAAAATAAACAGCGGATATTCCTACAGCAGGGCAAAGCTCGTCTCTCCGAACGGTCTCGGCGTTGAGGGCTCGAGCACATACAAGCTCTTTGACGGTTCCGGCTGGAACTTTATTGCCGACGCATATGGCGACGGGTACTTCATTATGGCGCACACCGACGATCTTGAAAACTTCAAGCAGCTCCGTCAGAACCAGTTCTCGTTCACGAATTTCACGCCCCGCCACGGAAGCGTCCTTTCGATAACGAAGGATGAGTACAATGTGATTGCGGAGCGCTTCAAGCTCGCCAAGGCGGACTGAGCGCACAAAAAAACAAACAAGGGCGCCGCTTTGCGCGGCGCTCTTGCCTGAAATAACGGAACATATGCCGGAGATCATTTTTCTATGGATTTTATAAAGCGTTTCTGCACGCGGTATTTTATTGACGCGATGAGCGCCATGGCAAAGGGACTTTTTGCCTCGCTCATAATCGGGACCATTATAGGTCAGCTCGCAAAAATCAGCTTTCTTTCGTTCATGTCTCCTTTGGCGGAGGCGCTCTCGGCGTCCTCTCCCGTCATAGGGGCCGCCATCGGCGTCGCCGTTGCACACGGGCTCGGCTGTAAGCCCCTCGTCGTATTCTCGGCAGCCGCGACCGGTGCTATCGGATATATGTACGGCGCGCCCGTCGGCGCGTATCTTGCCGCCGTCGTCGGCTGTGAGCTTTCCTCGCTCGTCGTTTCAAAGACGAAGCTCGATATAATCGTGACGCCGTTCGTCTCGATATTCACGGGCGGGCTGCTCGGCGTCTACGTCGGACCGTATATCAGCGCGTTCATGCAGGCGCTCGGAACGTTTATCAACAACGCGACCGCGTATGCGCCGATACCGATGGGAGTTGTCGTTTCCGTCGTCGTCGGAATGGTGCTGACGGCGCCGATATCGTCCGCGGCGCTGTGTATAATGATAGGGATAGACGGTATCGCGGCGGGTGCCGCGGCAGTCGGCTGCTCGTGCCAAATGATAGGCTTTGCAGTTGCCTGCTACCGTGACAACGACTTCGGCGGCTCGCTTTCCGTCGGCGTCGGCACCTCGATGCTGCAATTCCACAATATCCTCCGTCATCCGCAGATATGGCTCGCGCCGACGCTCGCGTCAGCGATTCTCGGTCCCGTGTCATCGGCGCTGTTAAAAATGACGAATACCTCGACAGGCGCGGGAATGGGCACGTCGGGACTTGTGGGTCAGTTCGGAGCTTATGAGGCAATGGCGGGGACTGCCGGACCTGTGCTGACGATAATAGAGATCGCGGCGATGCATTTTATCCTGCCCGCAGTTCTCACGTTGATGTTCGATTACGCATTCCGCCGCTGGGGCTGGATAAAGCCCGGATATATGAAGCTCAGCACCGACAACTGAGCGAAAAAAATGCCTGCAAAGACCGCAGGCGGGAAAAGAGAAAAAATGGCTGCCGCAGATGCGGCAGCCATTTTTAAACAGATCATACGAGCTTATCAAACAGGTCGTCGGAATGCGCCTTGATTATCGCGGCATAGCGGGCGAGTACGATGACCTCGAGCGCCGACGCCAGGCGCTTTTTTGCGTCGGGAATATTGGGGTTTAAGTCGGATTCGTCAATGGAGTTCTCTATGACGGAGCGGAGACGTTCGTCGGAATAGCTCTCGTCGCCGAGCATCGAGTCCGTGATGCGGCAGATATAGTCGTAGAGCTTGGACTCGGGTATGATGTCGTCGGCTTTGTTGCCCGCCTCTCCGTTGATGTAGGAGAGAAGGAACGATATCTTCGAGAGCTGCATCGTGTCGCGAAGCATGTTGATTATGACTATGCGGGCGAACATATCCATCGAGTAGAGCTTGTTCGTCGTGTTCGGCACCCAGCCGCGCTTGACCCAGTTTTGGAGCGTCGAGCCGTCAACGCCCGCGATCGTGCGAATTTGGGTGAGGAGGATGCCGTCCTTTAAAAAGAAGATCTTGTTCAGAAAATCGAGCCCTGTCGAGCCTTCCATGTCTTTACGATATACTATCGTTCCGGGGACCTTATCGTCATCAATAGCAAGATACATAAAATTACCTCTTTTCAAATCATTATTTTGCCGTCATTATTCCGCCGCGGTCGATGATAGTAAGACCTCGGCATCTTCTGCTTTTATTGTACCACACAATCCTTTGAACGTCAAGCGGCAAATCATGAAAAATCGCTTTTTTGGAGAAAAACTTGCCGCGCCGTTGATTTTTTATTAAAAAAGTCCCGCCGAAGCGGGACTTTTTTCTTATGAAATTGCCGTGTGCTGCGGAGGGCGCCTATAATGCATATTTTACATCCCGGAACGCAGGCGCGCGCGGTATTCGCTCGGCGGCATACCGGCGTTCTTCCGAAACCATTTTGAAAAATTATACGGGTCCGTAAAGCCTACAAGCTCGCCCGTCTCGCGGACCGTGCTGCCGCGCGAGAGCTCGTCCCGTGCTATGTCGAGGCGGTATTTGGTAATAAAATCTCCTATCGTCGTGCCTGTTTTCCTGCGGAAAACAGTTGAGAGATAAGAAGAGTTCAGGTGGACGTGGTTCGCTATATCCGATATACGCAGCTTTGTCTTGTTGTAATTTTCGCGGATATAGGCGATGGCGGCCTCGACATAAGGACTGTCCACGGTCCCGAGCGAGGCCTCAACGCAGAGGTTCAGAAGCAGCGCCGAGAGCAGAACGACGCGGCGGGCGCTGATATCCTGCTCGTCCGAAGGGGAGAGTATCGCGCGGTCGATCATGGACAGGCACCACATGATGCCGGAGACCCCCGAAAACTGGAACACGGTGCTGATGTTGGCTGTGTCGTTCGGGTCGCCGCCGTCAATTAGGGCGGAATAGTACCGCGCCAACCCGTCCGAGTCGTCGCGGCGGCGGTAAGTCCCCTTTTTCATATATAAAGCGTACCCGCCGCGGACGGTGGTAGGCTCCCCGTCTATATAGTATTGTATCTCACCGTCGAGCACGAAAACAAGGTTGTCGTGCTCAAGCGGTTCATTAGGAAGATCGCGGATGCGGTCCGCGGGGTGATATCGGAAATAAATGAGTTTAGGTTCGGATATGTTTTCCATTCTCGCGTCCGTCCTTTGTTATAGTATTATATACTATGCAAGCATAAAATGCAAGGGGTAATCTAACGATTTTACATTATTGACGAGTAAATTTTAACGATAACACATTGTAAAATAAAAAATTTTGGTATAAAATAATAAACAACAAAATGACACGCGGCGTCCGTGAAAGCGCCGCGCATCATGCCGGAACGGAGGAGCTGCGCCGAATGGGCGGCAAGACCGTTCACAAACGATTTGCGCCTAAGGCGCATAAGCACTCGAAAGGAATGGTGACAGACAAATGAAGAAATTTTTATCAATGGCGCTCGTGCTCGTTTTCATGGCGGCCGCTCTGACGGCTGTGGTGTTTGCGGAAGGCGAGACAGGCAGCGGGGATGCGGCAGGAGAGCCCACGGATTTCTTTGAGCTCTTCGGAAACGCTTATAACGCCTGCGGCGCGAACGCACAGACGGCTCCTCAGACCGGATCGCTCGGCAACAACGCCGTCGGTCTCAAGCCCGTGGACGAGGTCTCCCCCGATGAGGCATGGTTCGAATACAAGCTCGATATCCCCGCTGACTGCGCGAAGATCGAGTTTGTTATATCCTACGCCGCTTCCGGCGACCGCCACATGGATCTCACCGCGTTCGACACCGAGACGCGCCATGTGACGTGCCCCGATACGAGCGGATGGAGCTCATTCCTTACGATAACGGAGACGTTCGAGTCCGTCAAAAAGGGTTCTTACATGCTCCGCCTTGCGGCTCCCGCCGATTTTGACAACTCCTCGATAAAGACGCCGAATATCGATATCATAACTGTCAATATGTATTATGAGTCGTACGAGTCGTTCGTACCGGAGACCGAGGCTCCCGCGACCGAGACAGCGGCTGCGACTGAAGAGGCGACGAAGGCTCCCGCAGACAACAGCTCGAAGGATCCCGCAGGCAACACGCCTGAAACGGAAAGCACCTCGTCTGACGGCGGCTGCGGTTCTTCTCTCGGCGCCGCATCGGCAGTGATCGCGGCGTGCGCGGTATTCGGCTGCGCCGTTGTGAGAAAGAACGACAAGAGAAGATAAAATAAAGACCGACATAACGGACGGTAAAAAAACAGGGGAGAAGCCAAAAAAAGGCTTCTCCCCGTCTTCATTTTATTAATACACCCGGGCGTGAAAAACTCCGAATCCGACCCTCTGTAGATCTTTCGGCATCGGTAAAACGGTTATACGGTTTTGTACGTTTTGAGAATATTCTCTGCGACCTGCCGCTTCGTTACAGAGCGGTCCATCGCCTGCCGCTCTATGTAGCGGTGTGCGTCCGCCTCCGTCATCTTGAGGTTGTCTATGAGCATCCATTTCGCGCGGTTTATGATGCTTATGTCGCCGAGCTTTTCCTCCGCGCGCTCGGTGCCGCGCCGTTCGATGCCGAGCCTTTTTGACACGGCGCACATATTTTCCGCGGTATCGGCGACGGCACGGAGAGAAATGGGCTTTTTAAGCGTCAGAACGCCGCGTTCGCGCAGCTTTTCTTTGAGCTTTGCGTGATCCTCTTCGGGCAGAAGAAGCAAAACTACGGTCCCCGCGTCGCTCGCCTCTTCGGCAAGGCGTACCGCGTCTGTGTCGCTGCGGTCGGAGTTTATGAACATAGTGTCATATGCGCGCTCCCGCAGTATCGCGCGCGCCTCGCGCGGGGAGCCCGCGACGTCGACGGGACCGAACAGTCCGTCCGGCAAAAGCTCCGATACGGCGTCGAGAAACTTTGCCGCCGCAGAAACCACGAGCGCGCTGAACATAATTGCCACCTCCGGAAAACGACTTGATACAGTATATCACAAAACGCGTCTTTTTGACAATAGCTGAGGACAAATAAAACGGACGCGTTTTTGCTCGGGCTGAATTACGGGCGGCAGGATT
The DNA here is from genome assembly GCA_947631245.1 of uncultured Clostridia bacterium. Taxonomy (GTDB): domain Bacteria; phylum Bacillota; class Clostridia; order Oscillospirales; family CAG-272; genus DTU064. The sequence continues at coordinate 8,760 of CANRKP010000030.1, read as the reverse complement.
GTTCATAATCACCCGTAAAAAAACGAGGGAGGGGGCGAATTTGTGCAACATTGTGGGTTGACAGACTGCAAAAGCTGACGTATAATAGCAAAGAAGAGAAGGCAAAGGCGTCTTTGAGTTACCCTCATTGGCGCCTTTTCTTTATTTTTTCAAAGAAAAAGAGGAAAAACAGATGACGAACGCGACGAGTATCCCGGAAATATTCGGTGAGAACGTTTTCGATGACAGGGTAATGAAGTCGATGCTGTCCGCAAAGGTCTACGCATCTCTCAAAAAGACCATTGACGAGGACGCGCCTCTCGACATAGGCATAGCGAACGCCGTTGCCGACGCGATGAAGGCATGGGCGATCGAAAAGGGAGCCACACACTATACGCATTGGTTCCAGCCTCTGACCGGTGTGACGGCGGAGAAGCACGACAGCTTCATTTCGCCCTCGCCCGACGGCGGCGCCATAATGGAGTTTTCGGGGAAAAACCTTATCAAAGGCGAGCCTGACGCCTCGTCCTTCCCGTCCGGCGGGCTTCGCGCCACATTCGAGGCGAGAGGATATACGGCATGGGACCCGACGTCCTACGCGTTCATAAAGGATAAAACGCTCTGCATACCTACGGCTTTCTGCTCTTACGGCGGCGAGGCGCTCGACAAAAAGACGCCCCTGCTCCGCTCGATGGAGGCGCTCTCCAAGCAGGCGATGAGGATCCTCAAGCTCTTCGGTCACGACGACGTAAAATATGTGCGCTCCGAGGTCGGTCCCGAGCAGGAATATTTCCTCGTTGACGAGAAGCTCTACAATCAGCGCCGCGACCTTATATTCACAGGCCGTACGCTGTTCGGAGCGATGCCGCCCAAGGGACAGGAGATGGACGACCATTATTTCGGCGCCATCAAGCCCCGCGTCGCGGAGTATATGGCGGACCTGAACCGTGAGCTTTGGAAGCTCGGCATATATGCGAAAACCGAACACAACGAGGTTGCCCCGGCGCAGCATGAGCTCGCTCCCATCTTCTCGACGACAAATATTGCGACGGACCACAACCAGCTCACGATGGAGATAATGCAGAAGGTGGCGCGCCGCCACGGTCTTGTCTGCCTGCTCCATGAAAAGCCGTTCGCAGGCGTCAACGGCAGCGGCAAGCACAACAACTGGTCCCTCTCGACGGATACGGGGATCCAGCTTCTCAAGCCGGGCGACACGCCGCACGAGAACGCGCAGTTTTTGATCTTCCTCTGCGCCGTCATCAAGGCTGTCGACGATTATCAGGATCTGCTCCGTCTCGCCGTCGCGACCGCGGGCAACGACCACCGTCTCGGCGCTAACGAGGCGCCGCCCGCCATCATTTCGATGTTCCTCGGCGACGAGCTCGACGCCGTCCTGCGCTCGATAGAGAACGACGAGCCCTACGCCGGCTCCGAAAAGAAGACGCTGACGCTCGGCGTCGACGTTCTGCCCGATTTCCCGCGCGATACGACGGACCGCAACCGCACGTCTCCGTTCGCTTTCACCGGCAACAAGTTCGAGTTCCGCAGCCTCGGCTCGTCGAACTCCATCGCCTGCGCGAACATCATGCTGAACGCGGCAGTTGCCGAGTCTCTCAAGATCTACGCCGACAGGCTCGAGAAGGCGGACGACTTCGAGACGACACTCAACGGGATGATAAAGAAGACGATAAAGGATCACAGACGCATCATCTTCAACGGGAACGGATATGACGAAGCGTGGGTGCGCGAGGCGACGGAGGTCCGCGGTCTCTGCAATTACCGCACGACGCCCGACTGCATGCCCCATCTGCTCGACGAGAAGAACGTCCGTATGCTCACGTCCCACGGCATCTATTCCGAGTCCGAGCTCCGCTCGCGCTGTGACATCATGCTTGAGAACTACTGCAAGACGGTGAAGATAGAGGCGAACGCAATGGTGGATATGGCAAGAAAGCAGATACTGCCGGCAGTTTCCGGCTATTCCGCAGATCTCGCCGCCGCAATTTCCGCAAAGCGCGCCGTTTCTCCCGAGCTGCCCTGCAAATATGAAACGTCGCTCGTCGCGCGCCTTTCCGAGCTCGCCGACGAAATAGCGGAAAAGACCGACAAGCTCGAGGACGCCGTCGTCAACCTCAAGGCAGACGACATCATTACGGAGTCTTACTCGATACGCGACAACGTGCTCATCGCAATGAGCGAGCTCCGCGCCGCCGCCGACGAGGCAGAGACGCTCACCGCAAAGGAGAGATGGCCGTTCCCGACCTACGGCGACCTGCTCTTCGGCGTCAGATAAGGAATAATGTTAAAAGGCTCCGGCAAACCGCAAAACGGCGTGCCGGAGCCTTTCGGTATTTTCCGTTGCCTGCAACAAGTGTTTGCGGCAAAAAGCAACCTCTCGCCTCTTGCTAAAACGCGAAAAATACTGTATAATATATTGGGTCGCCGCGTGCGGAGCACAAATAAAGCACGCGCGCCCGAATGAAACATAAACGGAGGACTGAGCAATGTCCAATCGCGCTATCGTAGGAATAAATTGGGGCGACGAAGGAAAAGGCCGCATGGTGGACCTTCTGACCGAGAACAGCGGCGTCGTCGTCAGATATCAGGGCGGCGGCAACGCCGGACACACGATAATAAACGAATACGGAAAGTTCGCGCTGCACCTTCTCCCGTCGGGGATATTCCGCCCCGGCGTCGTGAATGTGCTCGGAAACGGCGTGGCGCTCGACCCCGAAAACCTCGCCTCCGAGATAGACGAGGTCGCAAAGCGCGGCGTTTACGTCACGCCCGACAAGCTCAAGATAAGCGACCGCGCGTCACTTCTCTTGCCGTGGCACCGCGAGCTCGACGGGCTCGAGGAGGCGCGCCTCGCCGACAAGAAATTCGGCTCGACAAAGCAGGGAATAGCTCCGTTCTACTCAGATAAATACGCGAAAAAGACGGTTCTCGCAGGCGAGCTCCTCTATCCGGAGCATCTGCGCGCGCATCTTGCCGATCTTCTCGAATGGAAGAACCTCACGCTCGAACGCGTTTACGGCGCGCGCCCCTATACAATGGAGATGATGGAGGAATGGCTCGACAAGTACTGCGAGCGCATAAAGCCGTATATTACCGACACGGGCGCGCTTCTGCGCCGCGCGGATTCCGACGGGGTCGGCATCCTCTTTGAGGCGCAGCTCGGCTCGCTCCGCGACATCGACTACGGCATACATCCGTACAACACCTCGTCAAACACGCTCGCGGCATACGCCCCCATCGGCTGCGGCTGCCCGTCGATCAAAATAGATGAGATAATAGGCGTCGTTAAGGCGTACTCGACCTGCGTCGGCGAGGGACCGTTCACATGCGAATGGTTCGGCGAGGAGGCGGAGCGCCTGCGCGAGGCAGGCGGCGAGTACGGGGCAAAGACGGGGCGTCCGCGCCGCGTCGGTCCGCTCGACATCGTCGCGACGAGGTACGGCGTCTCCGTTCAGGGCGCGACGAATATCGCCCTCACAAAGCTCGACGTCCTCTCATATATGGATAAGATCCCAGTCTGCACGCAGTACGAGCTTGACGGACAGCTGACCGACAGCTTCCCGTTCCCGGCGGCTCTCCCGGCGGCGTCTCCCGTGACGGAATACCTCGACGGCTGGGGCTGCGACATTTCGGGCGTCCGCAATTGGGATGATCTGCCGCAGGCGGCGCGCGATTACGTCCTCTTCATCGAGGAGCGCATCGGCTGCCGCATCGGATACGTCTCCGTCGGACCCGAGCGCGACAGCATAATAGTCCGCTGATGCAAAGATAAAGTAAAAAAGGAATAAACGAAATGAACGATAAATACGAGTCTCCGCTCTCTCAGCGGTACGCCTCAGAATATATGCTGCGCCTCTTTTCCCGCGACAAAAGGACGGTCACATGGCGCAGGCTGTGGGTAGCGCTCGCGCGGGCGGAGCATAAGCTCGGGCTCCCGATAACGGAGGAGCAGGTCGCCGAGCTCGAGGCGCACGTCGAAGACATCAATTACGCAGTCTCCGACGAGTACGAGCACAAATTCCGCCACGACGTCATGGCGCACGTCCACGCATACGGAGACGTCGTTTCGCCGTCGACAGCGGGAATAATACATCTTGGAGCCACGAGCTGCTACGTCACCGATAACGCGGACCTCATAATCTACCGCGAGGCGCTCTCGTATCTGAGGGGTGAGCTTCTCACCGCCATAAAGAATTTAGCTGAATTCGCGGACAAATATAAATCGACGCCGACGCTCGGATACACGCATTATCAGCCGGCGCAGCTCGTCACGGTGGGAAAGCGCGCGACGCTTTGGATACAGGACTTCGTCTCCGACCTCGAGGAGCTCGATTTTGTCATAGAAAACATGAAATTTCTCGGCTGCCGCGGAACGACCGGCACCGAGGCGAGCTTCTGCGAGCTGTTCGACGGGGACACCGCGAAAATCGACGAGATGAACCGCATGATAGCTGAGGAATTCGGATTTGAGCGCATGTTCGACGTCTGCGGGCAGACGTACCCCCGCAAGGAGGACTCAAGGATACTGAACGTGCTCTCCTCGATAGCGCAGAGCGCGTACAGAATGGCGAACGACATCCGCCTGCTCCAGCACGACAGGCAGGTCGAGGAGCCGTTTGAAAAGAGCCAGATCGGCTCGTCAGCGATGGCGTACAAGCGCAACCCGATGAGGTGCGAGCGCATCTGCTCGCTCTCGCGTTATCTTATCGCGGACGCGCAGAACGCGGCGATGACGGCCTCCGTCCAGTGGCTCGAAAGAACGCTCGACGACTCGGCGAACCGCCGCATATCGATGCCGGAGGGCTTCCTCTGCGCCGACGCGGTGCTTCGCCTCGTCTCAAACGTCACGGACGGAATGAACGTGAACGAAAAGATAGTAGAGGCGGAGGTCAAAAAATATCTGCCCTTTATCGCGACGGAAAACCTCATGATGGAGGGCGTCAAGCGCGGAGGAAACCGCCAGGAGCTGCACGAGATCGTGCGCGAGTGCTCGATGGCGGCGACCGCGAGAATGAAGAACGGGGAGCCGTGCGAGCTTCTGTCTGAGCTCGCAAAGCACAAGGAATTCGGCATGACGAAGGAGGAGATGGAGGCGGTGCTCGACCCGTCGCTCTACGTCGGAAGGTGCCCCGAGCAGGTATCGGCTTATCTCGGAAGGCTCGCGCCCGTCATCTCGGGAATTTCCGCAGAATCGGCGGACATAGATATCTGAGATATCTGACAAAACCAAAGCAACCGACAGGTTTACGTTGAAAGGAACAACATTATGTGCGGTATTATCGGATACACAGGCAAAAACAGGGCCTGCGAGATATTAATAGACGGACTTCGCCGCCTCGAATACAGGGGCTACGACTCAGCCGGCGTCTCAATACTTGATGGCGGCGAGATATCTACGGTCAAGACAAAGGGAAGAATAGACGCGCTGGCGGAAAAGCTCAAGGACGCGCAGCACATGGGAACGACGGGCATCGGTCACACCCGCTGGGCGACGCACGGCGCGCCGAACGATACGAACGCGCACCCGCATATGTCGAAGGACGGCAGGTTCGCGATCGTGCACAACGGCATAATAGAGAATTACGAGCTGCTCCGCGAGAAGCTCACGAAGCGCGGCTTTGAATTTCAGAGCGAGACCGACAGCGAGGTCGTCGTAAATCTGCTCGATTATTACTACAACGGAGACTTTAAGGAAGCCGTGATGAAGGTCATAACGAGGCTCGAGGGCAGCTTTGCGCTTGGCATCGTCTGCGCCGACTATCCGGGAAAGCTGTTTGCAGTCAAGAGCATGAGCCCGCTCATCATCGGCGTCGGCGTCGGTGAAAACTATTTCGCGTCGGACGTCACGGCGTTTATAGGTCATACCAAAAACATCATCCATCTTGATGATGGTCAGTTCGCGGAGATAACGCCGAACGAGATAAACGTATACGATCCGCTCGGGCGGCGGGTCGAGCCGAAATATTCAAAGGTAACATGGGACGCCGAGGCGGCAGAGAAGGGCGGCTACGACCACTTCATGCTCAAGGAGATAATGGAGCAGCCGCGCGCGCTCGAAGCGACGATAAATCCGCGCGTCAAAAACGGCAAGGTCTCCCCCGAGGGCCTCGACGGTCTCTGCCTTGAAAAGTTCCGCCGCATCGTCATCACGGCATGCGGGAGCGCTTATCACGCCGGCGTCGTCGGGAAATACGTCATCGAGGAGCTCTGCCGCATCCCGACGGAGACCGCGCTCGCAAGTGAGTTTCGGTATTCAGATCCGATAGTGGATAAGGACACGCTCGTTATCGCGATATCGCAGTCAGGCGAAACGGCCGACACGCTCGCCGCCATGCGAGAGGCGAAGAAGCGCGGCGCGCCCGTGCTCGCCATCGTGAACGTCGTCGGCTCGAGCGTCGCGACGCTCGCGGACTATGTGCTCTACACATGGGCGGGTCCCGAGATCGCGGTCGCGACGACGAAGGGATACACGACACAGGTCGCAATGCTCAGCGTGTTCGCCGTATGGGCGGCGTCACGCCTCGGAACGATCACGCCCGAGCGCGAAGCTGAGCTGACGCACGCGCTCTGCGAGCTGCCGGAGCGTGTTCAGAGGGCGATAGATCTTTCCTCTAACATAAGCCGTATCGCGCACGCGAATTACAAGCATTCATCTCTTTTCTTCATAGGCAGAAATATAGATTATGCCTGCTGCCTCGAGGCGTCGCTGAAGCTCAAGGAGATATCTTATATCCATTCCGAGGCATACGCGGCGGGCGAGCTCAAGCACGGCACGATAGCGCTCATCTCGCCGGAGCAGCTTGTTATAGCGATAGCGTGCTATGAGGGACTGCGCGAGAAGACGATGTCTAACATACAGCAGGTCAAGGCAAGGGGCGCAAACGTCCTCGGCGTCGCGCGCGAGGGCGACAGGACTATCGTCGCCGAGGCTGACGACGTCATTTTCGTGCCGAATACGGAGCCGCTCTTTATGGCGATCCCGGAGATAATACCGATGCAGCTTTTCGCTTATTATGTCGCAAAGGAAAACGGCTGCGACATAGATAAACCGAAGAATCTCGCGAAGTCGGTCACGGTGGAATAAAACAAGTTTTATTATCGCGCGGGGCGTAGCTTTCGCCCCGCGCCGACATCTTTGTAAAGAAAAAGAGAGCAGAAGGTCAATATGGAAAAAATACTCGTTTTGGATTTCGGCGGTCAGTACAACCAGCTCATTGCACGGCGCGTGCGCGACATGAGCGTTTACGCGGAGATACTGCCATACACGACGCCCCTTGAAAAAATAAAAGAGGGCGGATACTGCGGCATCATCTTCACCGGCGGTCCGAACTCCGTCGACGACGAAAGCTCGCCGCACTACACCCGCGACATACTCTCGCTCGGCATCCCCGTGCTCGGAATTTGCTACGGCTGTCAGCTCATCGCGTGGATGGAGAGGGGCAAGGTCACGACGGCGCCGGTCTCCGAATACGGAAAGATACCTCTCACGCTCGCGAAAAAGAGCGCGCTTTTTGACGGCGTTCCCGAAACAAGCACCGTTTGGATGAGCCATACGGACTACATAGAGCGCGTGCCCGACGGGTTCGACGTCACGGGGACGACGCCCGACTGCCCGTGCGCCGCGATGGAAAACGCGGGCGCGGGGATATACGCCGTGCAGTTCCACCCCGAGGTCACGCATACGGAATACGGAAGCCGGATCCTGCACAATTTCCTTTATCTCATATGCGGCTGTCACGGAGATTGGGCGATGGACGATTTTATCGAGCGGACGGTCGCCTCGCTGAGTGCGCGCATCGGGGACAAAAAGGTCGTGCTCGGGCTTTCGGGCGGCGTTGATTCCTCGGTCGCGGCGGGGCTCTTGTCCCGCGCCGTCGGAAAACAGCTGACGTGCGTTTTCGTCGACCAGGGACTCATGAGAAAGAATGAGGGGGATTTCGTCGAGCACACGTTCACAACGATGTTCGACATGAATTTCATCCGCGTCGACGCAAAGGAGCATTTTATGCGAGCGCTTGCGGGCGTCACGGACCCCGAGGAGAAGCGGCGCATCATAGGCCGCGAGTTTTACCGCGTTTTCTGGGATGAGATAAGGAAAAACGGCAGCGGCGGCTTCTTCGCGCAGGGAACGATATATCCCGACTGCATTGAATCCGGCAAGGGCGACGCCGCCGTCATAAAGACGCATCACAACCGCGTCGAGATACCGAACGATATGAGCTTTGAGGGCATAATTGAGCCGCTGTCGGAGCTCTTCAAGGATGAAGTCCGCGCCGTCGGCGAAAAGCTCGGCATCCCCTCGGAGCTCGTGTGGCGTCAGCCGTTCCCGGGACCCGGACTCGGGGTGCGGATAATTGGCGAGGTTACGGAGGAGAAGGTGCGGATCCTTCAGGACGCGGACGCCATCTTCCGTGAGGAAATGAAAAATACTGGGTACGAAAAGGAGCTGTCGCAGTTCTTCGCCGTCCTGCCCGGCGTCCGCTCCGTCGGCGTCATGGGCGACCATAGGACGTACGAGCAGCTAATCGTGCTGCGCGCCGTCACGACCGACGACTTTATGACTGCCGACTGGGCAAAAATCCCCTATGACCTCCTCTCCCGCGTCTCAAACCGCATCACAAACGAAGTCGAGGGCGTCAACCGCGTCGTCTACGACATAACTTCGAAACCGCCTGCCACGGTAGAGTGGGAATAAGTTGAGAAGTCGTAAAAACCCAGTATTTATGCGGGTTTGCAGACTTTCGAGAGGTCTTTTGATAA
>CANRKP010000029.1 GCA_947631245.1 uncultured Clostridia bacterium | reverse complement strand
TTTTCACACTTGCTTTATCAAGCTAATCAAAAAGCGTGCCCCGCTTATCGCTTGAGCACGCTTTTTCGACAATCTGACAGCCGCTCGAGAGCGGCTGTTTTTTTGCCTTCTTTTTTTAGCGTACAACAAACGGACGACACATTTATTTTAGATTCGAAAGGCTCTGATGAAAAACTAACTTGATTTTGCCCGCAGCAGCGAACCAATATAAAATGTTTTTCTTTGTGTATAACCAAATGACCGGGGAGATTTTTCATTTTTCTCTCACATGACGCTCACACGATATATCTTGACTTTACACAGATTTTATAATAAAATAAAGAATGATGATTTGCGATAACAAGACAAGGAGGGGCGGACGCATGGCATATAAAGAAGTGTTCCGGCGCGTCGAAAAGAAATATCTCGTAAAAAAAGAGCAGTACGAGCCGTTCCTTGAAATCGTAAAAGAGCATATGTCGCCCGATTCCTGGGGGCGGAGCACGATATACAATATGTATTTCGACACGCCGTCTCACACGATGATCCGCGCCTCGCTCGACAAGCCCGTATATAAAGAAAAGCTGCGCCTGCGCTGCTACGGCAAACCGAACGACGACTCGACGGCGTTCGTCGAGATAAAGAAAAAATACCGCGGCGTCGTATATAAGCGCCGCATCTCGATGACGTACCGCGAAGCAATGGATTTCACCTGCCGCGGCATACCGCCCGAACGTGACTCACAGATAGCGCACGAGATAGAGTGGCTCCTCGAGTTTTACGACAGGATATCCCCCGCGATGATACTAACCTACGACAGAACGGCGTATTTCGCAAAGGACGACCCGGAGCTCCGCATCACGTTCGACTCCGAGCTTCTGTCCCGCGACTACGACTTTGACCTCTCCCTCGGCGCATACGGCAAGCCCCTGCTCCCGGAGGGAGACTGCCTCATGGAGATAAAGATACCCGATGCGATGCCGCTGTGGCTGACGCACGCACTCGACAAATACGGCATATTCCCCGCCAACTTCAGCAAGTACGGCACGGCGTATACCGACATAATAAAGAAAGAACTTTAAACAGGTGCCGCCGCGGCGGCAGCCGGAAAGGATGGGTACATAAATGCTCTCACAGCCCTTTAAATCAGTAGTCGCGCAGGGCGAGATAACGGTCGGCGGCTTCCTCGTCATGTCCTTGGTCTCCCTGCTGCTCGGTCTTCTCGTCTCCGCCGCCGCAGTCTTCATAGGCAAAAAATCGCGCAGCGTCTCCGTCACGCTGACTGTCATCCCCCTCATCGTTCAGGTTATAATAATGATAGTCAACGGCAACATCGGCGTCGGCATCGGCGTCGCCGGAGCCTTCAGCCTTGTCAGATACCGTTCGAACCCCGGCACGGCGTCCGACATAATGATGGTGTTCGTCGCGATGACGTCGGGTCTCATCGTCGGCGTCGGCTATATCGGTCTCGCCGTCATATTCACCGTTATCGCGATCGCGGCATACGCCGCCGTCACCGCTGTCGGCCTCGGGAAGAGAAAACGCGGTCTCAAGGAGCTGAAGATAACGATACCCGAAGGGCTCAACTATCCCCACATTTTCGACGACATATTCAAGAAATACACGAGCTCCTGTGAGCTTATCCGCGTCCGCACGACGAACATGGGCAGCATGTATCAGCTCACCTACAACATCGTGCTTTCGGATGAGGATCTCGAAAAGGAGATGATAGACATGATACGGTGCCGCAACGGCAACCTCGACATCATCTGCGGCATGCCGCCAGAGCTTTCCGAAGCAGAACGGCTCTGAAAACATACCCGATATGAAAAGAACGCTTCATTATGTGATAATCTCGCTGCTCGTGGCGGTCGGGGTAGCCGTCCTCGTCGTCGGCATCCTATTCTTCCACGCTCTTGTGACTGTGCCGTCTGCGGAGCCGGTATTTGAAAATGAAGTATTCGGCGCGGACGAGGTCGGAATTATAGACGTCGATATTTCGGTCGGCTATGTGAATGTATACAAGACCTCCGGCACAGATATCGAAGTCGAATTCGTAGGTCACAGAAAGGGACTTTATTCCGCTTCCCTTTCCGGCGGCACGCTGACCGTATCCGAGCTTGAAACTTCGTGGACGGACAGGCTTTTCCGTTCGTACAGCAAGCGCTTCGGCATCGACATCGGCATCCCCGACGGCACGGAGCTCACACTCAACATAAGCAGCTCGAACTCCGACATCGAAACGCAGGGCGTTGTCCTTTCGGGGGACAGTTCCTTCAGCACGGAGGACGGAAAAGTATCTTTAAACGGTGTCACCTCAGACGGTGCGATAAGCATTTCGGTCAGCAGCGGCGACGTGTCGCTCAACGCCGTCTCTTGCACTTCGCTCACAGTGGGCGTCACGGAGGGCAGCATCGTCCTTGACGGCGCCGACGCCGAGGATGCCGTTTCGCTTTCGGTCGAAAAAGGCAGCATCACGGGCTCACTTGCCCGTCCGCGCGGAGATTATACCGTCGACGCCTCCGTTGTGACAGGCATATGCGACGTGAAAAACGGCGGGACCGGAAAAACAACTCTGACCGCAAAAGTGAAAGAAGGCACGATCGCACTTTCTTTCGGCGAATAACATCAACAACACAAGAGCAGCCCGCAGGCGAAATCTGCGGGCTGTTTTTATATTCCGAAGTCTCAATCGCCATCATTCATTCGGCGGCAGACGAACGCCGCGGCGACAAGAATGAGGGGAAAAACGGACGCCGCGGCAAGTCCCGCGGAGAAGCTGTCGCCGAGAGCGCCGGAAACAAAGCCGACGAGCGACGGTCCGAACGCGCAGCCGAGGTCGCCCGCAAGGGCGAGGAACGCGAACAGCGCCGTTCCGCCGCCTCTACAGCGGACGGCGGCAACGCTGAACACCCCCGGCCACAGTATCCCGACGGAAAGCCCGCAGAGCGCGCACCCGAAAAGCGACAGCGCCGGCAGCGGCGAGAACGCCGCGCAGAGATACGACGCCGCGCAGACAACGCCGCAGACTATGATATATCGGAGCAGGTCGACGCGGTCTCCCTTTTTAGCATAGAAAACTCTCGCCGCCCCCTGAAGCGCACAGAAGAGGCACGGTCCGACGACGTCGCCGACGGTTTTCGTAACTCCGAGTCCGCGCTCCGCAAACGCGGACGCCCACTGTACCATTCCCTGCTCCGACGCGCCTGACGCAACCATCAAAACGACGAGCACCCAAAAAACAGGCCGTGACAACAGCTTCCCCGTCGGGATGTGCTCGCCCGTCGCCTCATCGGGAGTAAGTATCGGGACAAAACAGAAGAAAAGCGCCGTCAGCGCGGGGACCGCCGCCCACAAAAGCGCCATCGTCCCCCAACAGCCGACGCCGAATGCGGCGAACGCGCCTGTTGAAACGAGAATGACAAAAACGGTGCCCCAGCAGTAGAATGAATGAAGAATACTCATTGCAGACGCCTTTTCGTCTCCCGGACACGACTCTACGATAGGGCTTATCAAAACCTCTATGAGCCCGCCGCCGACGGCATAACAGAACACTGCCAAAAGAAGACCCGCAAACGGGTCGCCGAGCGCGCGCGGAAAGAGCGCGAGCCCCGCGATGCCGACGGCGGAGAACACGTTCGCCGCAACGACAGCAGGGCGGTACCCTATTCGGTCGGCGAGCTTTGCTGCCGCGAGGTCCACGAGAAGCTGGACCGTAAAATTCAGCGCGATAAGAAGCGTTATTTTCTCCGTCGGTATGCCGAAGCTGTCCGAAAACGTCACGAACAACAGCGGCGCGAAATTATTCCCTATCGCCTGAACTATGTAGCCGAGATAACAGGCGTATACCGTGTGTTTGAATGTCAGCTTTTTCATGCTGTCAACCTCCGTTTTGTAAGTCCTTATCTAAAAAAGCCGACAAGGGCAAAAAATGATATCATGTTTCCGAGAATGTGCGAGAACGTACTTATAACGCAGCTGCCTGATTTATGATAGACAACCGAGAAAATCAAGCTGTCAATAAATACACCCGAAATGTCAAAAATCACAATGCCGACGTTTCCCTGTGCGATGTGTCCCGCGGCGAAAACAGCGGACGACACGACCGCACAGAGCCAGGCGGGAAAATACTTTGATGTCTTCCCGAAAAAGAAGCCGCGAAACGCAATTTCTTCGCCGAAGCCCGCGATGATAAACTGTATTATCAAAAGTACTGTCTTGTCAAAAGATATGAAAGCGCCCGTCCGTCCGAGCACATGGTCAACAAATGCCCCGCCGAAAATCAAATTTCCCGCTGTAAGCGATACAACACCGCTCACGCACGGCAACAGCGCCCATACAATCACGCCCGACTTTTTAATATCCTTTAAAATCGTATTAAAACGCAGTCCCGACTCGGAACGCGGCGTTTTGGCGACGGCTTCGGTAATAAAGAAAAATGCGATCCCGACAAATACGGCATACCCCGCCGCTTTCGAGGACGGCACGATTTTCGTCGCCGTCAACAATATCATTATTGCCGCGCCTGTCATCGTCAGAGCATAACTCTTTTTACTGTTTTCCATATTTTGTTGAGTATTCATTTTGCTTCTTTCTGTATCGCCGATATCGCGCCCGCGTATACACGTTTCAAATGCTTTTCGATCAGCCCCTCATCGAACTCGAGCGAGTTATTCGCAATAATGCTTGCGTAACCGTGAACAAACATCGCAAGCGTTATAAACACCTCTTTTGTTCGGTCTAAATCCAAATTCATTCCTTTCTGCAAAGCCGAAATGACAGGCGTAAGCATCTCGGAATTTATAATTTCAAGCAAACTTTTGCCCTCCGCGTATCCCGATTGAAACAGAAACCGAAACAAATTCGGCTCGTCGACCGCAAAACGGATATAATTCAGCCCAATTCCGAGCATGATATCATCTTCGTTTCCCGAAACATTCATTATATACTCGGAGTGAAACCGGTCTGCCCTCTCAAAAGCCGCGAGCTTCAGTTCCTCGATAGTGGCAAAGTGATACATAACGGGGTGCGTTGAGCAGTTCAGTTTATTTGAAACAGTCCTTGCGTTGATGTTTTCCCACCCCGCCTCGCGGGCAACCTCAAAGGCAGCGTCAATAACCAGCTCTTTTGTGATCTTAGGTTTTGGCGGCATAACTTTTTCTCCTGTTTGGTAATTCTCGTTATGTAACGACAGTTACATTATATGCCTCGATACTGTTTTTGTCAACCCCTCCGAATGAACTTTCCTCTGATTTTCATCTTTATCTGAAAATATTACGCGCGCCGTTCGTAAGAGAGAACGCACGCTCTCTGACATTGTATATTCTCCGGTCGTATTTTGCAAGATATAATATGACATAAAAAATTCTTTTGTTCCGAGCGCCTAGATGTCGTCCCGAAAAAAATTTTAAAATATTTTCGAAAAAGGTATTGACTTTCTTTGACCTTAGTGCTACACTATCATTAGTCAAAGAAAGTCAAAGACAAATTTTCACCCGAGGTGATACAAATATGACACTTTCCGATTATATTGCGTCCGTTATAGAGGACATGCTCGACGAAGGCGGCGGGAGCGCGGAGATGAAGCGCAACGACCTCGCCGCAAAGCTCGGATGCGTTCCGAGCCAGATCAATTACGTTATAACCTCCCGCTTCACGCCCGAGCGCGGATACATCATCGAGAGCAGGCGCGGCGGCGGCGGTTATATAAGGATAGTGAAAAAGCAGTTTTCGCGCAACGACTACCTCATGCACTTCTTCCACGCGACCGGCAACTCGCTCGGCGAGCATGACGCGGTGGCGTTCATCTCGAACCTCCTCGGCTCCGGCGTTATAGACGAGCGCGAGGCGTCGATAATAGCGACGGCGGTTTCCGAAAGGGCGCTCGCCTCGGTCCCCGCGGACAAAAAAAATTCCGTCCGCGCCGACATCCTGCGCCACATTATCCTGTCCCTCGTAAACTAAAATAAATATAAAAAGGAGATAACGAATATGCTTTGCGAAAAATGCGGCAAGAATGAAGCCACGATCCATTACAGCGAGATAATAAACGGCAAGAAGACGTCATACGCGCTCTGCCGCGACTGCGCCGACAAAATGGGAGTCGGTGATATAACTTCCGACCCGTTCGGCTTCGGAGGCAGCTCCCTGCTCTCAACCTTCTTCGGGGATATGTTCCCCGCGGTAAAGTCCGGCAGGCGTCAGCCTTCGGTCCCCGAACGGCGCTGCCCCGTCTGCGGCGCGTCCCTCTCCGACATAGCCGCCGACGGAAAGGTCGGCTGCTCGGAGTGCTACAGGACGTTCCGCGCGGAGCTCATGCCGACGGTGCGGCGCATACACGGGAGCGCTGTCTACAAAGGAAATGCCGCGCAGAAAAGCGCGGACACGACGGTCGGGGCGGTGCCCGAAAAAGCTCCCGACGACCCGGCACGCACCGAGGCGGACACACTCAGAGCCGAGCTTTACGAAGCGATAAAGAATGAAGATTTCGAGCGCGCTGCCGTTCTTCGCGACAAAATAAAGGCGCTCGGCAATAACTGATAAGGAGGATACGGATATGTCATGGTACGGAAAAGAAGGCCCCTGCCCCGACGTTGTGCTTTCTTCAAGGGTAAGGCTTGCAAGGAATGTTGAAGGGCTCCCTATGGGAAAAAGGCTCTCCCGCGAGCGCGCCGAGGAGCTCATCTCCGACACGGCGGACGCGCTCGGAAATGCATTTGATAAGACCGATTTTTCACATCTCGACCGCATAACTGCGGCGTCATACGCCGAGGAGCACATCGTTTCGACCGAGTTTGCATCAGCAGACAACGCGCGCGCCCTCTACAAAAACGAGGCTGACGACACATATATCATGGTCTGCGAGGAGGATCACTTCCGCATACAGAGCATCACGGCGGGATATTCCCTCCCCGAGGCTTACGCCCATGCCCGCGCGGCGGAGGCGTCGCTCGCGGCGAAGTTCAAACTCGCGTTTGACGACGAGCTCGGCTACCTCACGCACTGCCCCACAAACCTCGGCACGGCGATGAGGGCGTCCGTGATGATGTTTCTCCCCGCTTTAACGAGGACGAACGGAATCGCGGCGATAGCGCGCCAGCTCTCAAAGCTCGGTATGACGGTGCGCGGCATGTACGGAGAAGGCTCCGAGGCTGCGGCATGCCTTTATCAGATATCGAATCAGGTCACGCTCGGCGTCACCGAAGAGGAGACTATATCAAAGCTGACGCAGCTCGCCGACATCATCATAGCGGAAGAGCGCAAGCGCAGAGACGAGCTTGCGAAAAATTCACCCGACGAGCTCTCCGACCTCATCGCGCGTTCATACGGCGCGCTGACGCACAGCCGCGTCATGTCATGCCGCGAGTTTATGGATCACTGGGTAAACGTGCGCCTCGGCGTAGCGCTTCCCTCGCTTGACACAGGCATCCCAAAGGACATCACATTCAGCGTGCTCGACACATCTCTCATCGAATCTCAGCCCTCCGTCCTTATGCTTTACTCGGGTGGAAGCGAGCTCGAGCCTCACGAAAGGGACTGCCGCCGCGCGTCCCGCCTGCGCGAAAGGCTGTCGGAAAAAGCCTGACGCCAAACGCACGCTTATGAAATAATAAATAGAAAGGAAAAAAGAATATGGCAAACAGATTTACCGAAAAAGCCGAAAGCGCCATCAACCGCGCGCTCGCATACGCCTCCGAAATGGGACACACCTACGTCGGCACGGAGCATATCCTTCTCGGGCTGACGGGCGAAGACGACAGTGTCGGCGCAAAGCTGCTCGCCGAGCACGGAGCAACGCTTGAGGCTGAGGAAAACATAATCCGCACGATATCGGGCACGGGCGACAAGAGCTCCGTCTCCCCCGCCGACATGACCCCCCGTGCGAAAAAGCTGATAGAGACCTCGGCATATATTTCCGCGCGCTTCGGGCACGGCTATATCGGCACGGAGCACATCCTCGCGGCGCTTCTGACCGAACGCGGCTCCGCGGCGGTCAGCGTCCTTTCCTCGATGGGCGTCTCCGTCGACGAGCTCGCCTCCGACGTCGAAGCATTTCTCTCAGGCGGCGCCGCGGGTACGGGCGACGGCGCAGGTGCGCGTCAGTCGGACGCTTCCGGCAGACACGGTCAGGGGATAAAGGGCGCGCCCACGCTCTCGCAGCACGGCCGCGACCTCTGCGCCGCAGCGCGCGAAGGACGCCTTGACCCGATAGTCGGGCGCGAAAAGGAGATGGAGCGCGTTATCCAGATCCTTTCGCGCCGCACGAAGAACAATCCCTGCCTCATCGGCGAGCCCGGCGTCGGCAAGACCGCCGTCGTCGAGGGGCTGGCGCAGCTCATAGTCGACGGCAAGGTGCCCGACACCCTGCGCGACAAGACTATCGTCACCCTCGACATTTCCTCAATGGTCGCAGGCGCAAAATACCGCGGCGAATTTGAGGAACGCCTCAAGGGCGTGATGTCTGAGGTCGTCAAGAACCCCTCCATCATTCTCTTTATAGACGAGATCCACACCATAATCGGCGCGGGCGCCGCGGAAGGAGCCGTCGACGCCGCCAACATTCTGAAGCCCGCGCTCGCAAGGGGCGAGATACAGATAATAGGCGCGACGACGATAGACGAATACCGCCGCCACATAGAGCATGACGCCGCGCTCGAGCGCCGCTTCCAGTCCGTCATGGTCGGTGAGCCGACGCCTGAGGAGGCGACCGCGATCCTCTTCGGACTGCGCGACAAATACGAGGCTCACCACAAGCTCAAGATCACGGACGAAGCGATAAACGCCGCAGTCAAGCTCTCGGTCCGCTATATCTCTGATAGATACCTCCCCGACAAAGCGATAGACCTCATAGACGAGGCGGCGTCACGCCTCCGCATCTCGAACGCGACGCCGAGCGCCGAGCTCCGCGAGCTCGACGAGGATATAAAGCGCGCCTCAACCGAAAAGGAGGAGGCAGTAAGGGCACAGGATTTCGAGCGCGCCGCCGCCTGCCGCGACCGCGAGCGCAAGCTCCGCGCCGACCGCGACGCGAAGGAAGCCGAGTGGAAGGCGGACCGCGACGGAAAGACGCTCGCTGTCGGCGCCGACGATATCGCCGAGATCGTGACCTCATGGACCGGCATCCCCGTCACGCGCCTCGCGGAGGACGAGGGCGAGCGCCTGCTCCACCTCGAGGACACGCTCCGCGCCCGCGTCATCGGTCAGGACGAGGCGGTCGCCGCCGTCGCAAGGGCTATACGCCGCGGACGCACGGGTCTCGGAGACCCGAACCGCCCCGTCGGCTCCTTCATCTTCCTCGGACCGACAGGCGTCGGCAAGACAGAGCTTTCAAAGGCGCTCGCCGAGGCTATGTTCGGAGACGAGGGCGCGATGATACGCGTCGATATGTCCGAATATATGGAGAGCCATTCGACCTCCAAGCTCATCGGCTCGCCTCCGGGCTACGTCGGCTACGACGAGGGCGGCCAGCTCACGGAAAAGATACGCCGCCGCCCGTATTCCGTCGTGCTGTTCGACGAGATAGAAAAGGCGCATCCCGACGTGTTCAATATCCTGCTTCAGATACTTGACGACGGCATTCTGACCGACGCGCAGGGTCGCCGCGTCGACTTCAAGAACACGGTCATAATTATGACCTCGAACGTCGGCGCATCGAGCATCACGGAACATCACCCTCTCGGATTTTACGACTCCGCGAACAAGGAGGAGGAATACGAACGCATGCACAGCGCCGTGACCGAGTCGCTGCGCCGCACGTTCAAGCCCGAGTTCCTCAACAGGATAGACGAAATAATCGTCTTCTCCAAGCTCGACGACGAGTGCGTGCACAAGATAGCCGCCCTAATGCTCGAACGCGTGCGCCGCAGAGTCGAGGGTCTCGGCATAAAGATCACGTTCGGCGACGACGTCACGGACCTTATCGCGCGCGAGGGCTTCGACCCGACGTACGGCGCGCGCCCGATACGCCGCGCGGTCGTAAGGCTCGTTGAGGACACGTTCTCAGAGGCAATGCTTTCGGGAAATATCGCTGAGGGCGACGACGTTTTGGCGTCTGTCTCGGACGGACACGTCGTATACACGAAAAAAACCGCAGAATAAAACGGCTGCCTGCCGGCGCGGGGGAAAACTCCCCCGCGCCGGTTTTTCATGCCCATTACTTCCGGCACGCACATGCAAAAACGCGGTTTGCCATCGGATTTCCTTTATTGTATTGACTATATCTTTTGTTTCTCGTCCTGCCTGCTTTCATTTGCGTTTTTCGGCAAATGTATTACAAAAATGTGAACGCCGCGAGAAACGTCTCACATCGCATTTGTGCATTTTCTCAAATAAAATTTTCCCCGAATATCAGTTTATTGGGCATAACGCCAATTGAAAAAAGTCGAATATAGTGTAGAATTATAATATATTTTATGGCTTTGGAGGTACGTCGACATGGTTGCGCTTGAAAAAAAGATTATGTCCGAGGGCACTATTGCGGACGGTGACGTTCTCTGCGTAGACGGATTTCTGAACCATATGATAGACGTTCGATTTCTTTCCGAAATGGGGCGTGAATTCAAACGGCTTTACGGCGACTGCGGAGTCAACAAGATACTGACGGTGGAAGCATCGGGAATAAGTATCGCTTGTGTGACGGCGCAGTTTTTTGATTGTCCCGTAGTGTTCGCCAAAAAGTCGAAGGCGAAAAACATGACCGGCGGCGTTTATTCCGCCGTCGCTCACTCCTACACGCGCGGGGTCGACAATACTCTGACGGTCAGCCGCGACTACCTGACCACCGACGACAGAGTTCTGATAATTGACGATTTTCTCGCCCGCGGCGAGGCGCTGCGCGCGCTTCTCGACATCGTTTCGCAGGCAGGGGCTCACCTTGTCGGCTGCGGCATCGTTATCGAAAAGGTTTATCAGGGCGGCGGCGACGAACTGAGGCGGCGCGGTATCCGCGTCGAGTCGCTCGCAAAGATCGCTTCCATGAGCACGACCGACGGAATAAAATTCGTCGGTGACTGAAAAGACGTCTCGGGCTTCCCTGCCCTTGACCATAAATTTTTTTGGAGGAAAAGAAAATGTTAAAGAAGTTCACGGCGCTCACGCTCGCAGTTATCTTCGTTCTCTCCGCCTTTGCGGCATGCTCCGGCGGTACCGAGGGCGGTAATGAAGCGTTCGGCTCGAGCGGCACAAAGGAGCTCGCCAAATCCGGCGTTGTGTCCACCGTTGCATCCGAGGTGACGGAGGGCACGAAGAAGGACCTCAAGATCGGCGTCGTCCTCATAGGCGACAACACCGAGACCTATTCAAAGGCTCACATCGACGGCATCAGATCTGCATGCCAAAACCTCGGCATCGACCCCGACAATTCGGAGCAGGTCATCTGGAAGATGACGATAGGCGAGGATGCCGCATGTACGGCAGCGCTTGACGACCTCGTCGCTCAGGGCTGCAACCTCATCATCACGAACTCCTACGGTCATCAGACATACACGCAGGCAGCCGCCGAAAAGTACAAGGATAAGGACATCCAGTTTATCGCAATGACGGGCGATACCGCCCTCTCCTCCGGCCTTTCCAACCTCTCAAACGCATTCACAGAGGTTTATCAGGCCCGTTATGTCTCGGGCGTCGTCGCCGGCATGAAGATAAAGGAACTCTCCGACGCGGGCAAGCTCACCGACAAGAACAAGGATGCCAACGGCAACATCAAGCTCGGCTATGTCGGCGCATATCCGTTCGCGGAAGTCGTTTCCGGCTACACCGCTTTCTATCTCGGCGTAAAGAGCGTTGTTGACAACGTAGTCATGGACGTGTTCTACACATTCTCCTGGCACGACAGCGACGCCGAGGCTGAGGCAGCCAAGAGCTTCATCAGCGACGGCTGCGTCGTCATCAGCCAGCACGCCGACTCCGAGGGCGCTCCGATGGCGGTACAGAACGCATACAACGAGGGCACCGTCGTTTACTCCGTCAGCTACAACGTAGACCTGACCGGCATCGGCGACGCGATACTCACCTCCGCCACGAACAACTGGGTCGTCTACTATGAGTACGCGATAAAGACCGCGATGAACGGCGGCAAGATCGCCACGAACTGGATCGGCGGCTACGCGCAGGATGCCGTTAAGATAACGGCTCTCGGCAAGCAGGTGGCTGATGGAACCGAGGCAAAGGTCAACTCCGTCATCGCCGACATCAAGTCCGGCAAGCTCCATGTGTTTGACACGTCGAAGTTCACCGTCGGCGGCAAGAACGTGACATGGGCGTTCGCCTCCGACACGAACGGAGACTTCGTGAACGACGCGAACAACGTCATCTCGGACGGCTACTATCACGAGTCCTACACGCAGAGCGCACCTTCGTTCACGCTCCGCATAGACGGCATAACGGAGCTCAACAATAACGACAACTGATCTCTACCGAACATAGAGAAAATAGGGGAAATCGCAAATAACCGGTTTCCCCTATGCTCTTTTACTACGCAAAGACAGGGAGAAGGCATGAACAACGAAATCGCAGTAAAGCTCACCGGCATAACAAAGCGCTTCGGCACCGTCACGGCGAACAGCGGCGTCACGATGGACGTCCGCCGCGGCGAGGTCCTGGCGCTGCTCGGCGAGAACGGCTCCGGGAAAACGACGCTGATGAATATGCTCTCCGGCATATACTTTCCCGACGAGGGCGAGATAGAGATAAACGGCAAAAAAGCGTCGATACGCTCCCCGAAGGACGCCTTCGAGCTCGGGATTGGCATGATACATCAGCATTTCAAGCTCGTTGACGTCTTCACCGCGGCGGAAAACGTCGTGCTCGGACTGCCGGGCGGGATGCTTCTCAATTTGCGTGAGGCAAAGGAGAAGATACGCTCCATATGTGAAAAATACGGCTTTGAGACAGACCCGGACAAGAAGGTATACAGCATGAGCGTCAGCGAAAAACAGACGCTCGAGATAATAAAGGTGCTCTATCGCGGCGCCGACATTCTTATCCTCGACGAGCCGACCGCCGTGCTCACGCCGCAGGAAACGGAGCGCCTGTTCTCCGTTATCCGCAATATGCGCGCCGACGGAAAGTCGATAATCATCATCACCCACAAGCTCCATGAGGTCATGGAGATATCGGACCGCGTCGCGATTCTGCGCCGCGGCGAGTACATAACAACGCTCGAAACAAAGGATGCGGACGAAAAGACGCTCGCTGAGGCGATGGTGGGCGAAAAGCTCGCCCTGAATATAGACCGCCCGCAGCCCGAAGGCGTCGTGAAGCGGCTTTCGGTAAAGGATCTCTCCTGTGTCAGCGCGGACGGCGTGCCGACGCTTTGCGGCGTATCGTTTGACGCATACGGCGGCGAGATACTCGGCATCGCGGGCATCTCCGGCTGCGGACAGAAGGAGCTGCTCGAATCTATCGCGGGGCTGCAGAAAACGGAGCCCGGCAGCAGCATAATATATTCTCCCGACGGAGGCGAGGACGAAGAGCTCGTCGGCAAGTCGCCGCGCGAGATACGCGCGCTCGGCGTCGCGCTCTCGTTTGTCCCCGAGGACAGGCTCGGCATGGGGCTCGTCGGCTCGATGGGCATGACGGACAACATGATGCTCAAGAGCTACGGTGAGGGCTCGCCCGTGTTCCTTCACAAAAAGGAGCCTCAGGACCTTGCAGAATCAGTCCGCGAGGATCTCGGCGTCGTCACCCCCTCACTGGCAACGCCCGTACGCCGCCTCTCCGGCGGCAACGTGCAGAAGGTGCTTGTCGGCCGCGAGATAGCGGAGGCGCCGTCCGTGCTCATGACGGCTTACGCCGTGCGCGGGCTCGACATCAACACTTCCTACGCGATATACGACCTTCTCAACGAACAAAAGAAAAAAGGCGTCGCCGTCATATACGTCGGCGAGGACATAGACGTCCTGCTCGAGCTCTGCGACAGGATACTCGTCCTTTGCGGCGGAAAGGTTTCCGGTATAGTCGACGCGAGGTCCGCGACAAAGGAAGAGATAGGGCTCTATATGACGAAGATCGGAGGACCGAACGCATGATGAAGGGAGCTTTTGACAGATGAAAAACGAAAAGACCCGCGAGCCGCTCCTGCGCCTCGCGAAGCGAGATACGGTATCCCCTGCCCGAGCCGTCGCGGTGCGCGCCGCGGCGATAGCCCTTGCGCTCCTCTTTTGCGGAATATTCTTCGTGTGCGTGACGGACTCGTCGATAACGGACGTTTACGCCGCAATGATCTCGGGCACGTTCCGCAGCTCGATAACGGTAAACACATTCTTCAAAGAGGCGTGCATGCTGCTCATTATAGCCGTCGGTCTTGCGCCCGCGTTCAAGATGAGCTTCTGGAACATAGGCGCACAGGGTCAGGTGCTCGCCGGAGGAATGGCGGCGGCAATGTGGCTCTTCTACTTAGGGAACGATTTGCCGAACGCGGTCATACTCCCGCTCATGTTCGTCAGCGCCGCCGTCGGCGGCGGCATATGGGCGCTCATCCCCGCCGTGTTCCGCGTTAAGTTCACGACGAACGAAACGCTCTTCACCCTCATGATGAACTATATCGCGATACAGCTCATCAAATTCCTCCGCATAACGTGGAGCCCGATACACGCGCTCGGAATGATATCGCGCAAGTCGGGAACGCTCCCCTCCCTTTTCGGGAACGCAAATGCCTTAATTTACGTCATCGCCGCGCTCGCCGTCATTCTGATGTACGTCTACATGAACAAGACGAAGCACGGATATGAGATTTCCGTCATCGGCGAGGCGCCGAACACGGCGCGTTACGCCGGCATCAGCGAGTTCCGCGTCATCATCCGCACCGCGTTCATCTCGGGCGCCGTCTGCGGCATCGCAGGGTTCCTCTACGTTTCCGCCATCGACCACACGATATCGGAGACGATGGGCGGCGGCTACGGCTTCACTGCCGTCATCGTCGCTTGGCTCGCAAAGTTCAACCCGATATTCATGACGCTCATCTCGATGCTAATTTCGTTCGTCCGCACAGGCTCACGCGAGATAGTCAGCCGCAACACGACGACGCTCGACTCGTCGATCGCCAACATCAACATAGGCATATTCCTATTCTTCATGCTCGGCTGCGAGTTCTTCCTGAATTACAAAGTAGTCTTCCGCGGCGGAAAGGAGACAGGCAAATGAATTCTCTCATAAGCTGGATACACAGCTCGATAATTTACGGCACCGTCATAATGTTCGGCGCTCTCGGCGAGATAATGACGGAAAAGAGCGGGCACCTCAACCTCGGCGTTCCGGGACTTATGTACCTCGGCGGATTTGCCGGATTTGCGAGCGCGTTCGTATACGAGCGCTCGACGGACGACCCGAACACGCTGCTGCTCATCCTTATCCCGCTTCTGTGTGCGTTTCTCGCCTCGATGCTCGGCGGTCTGCTCTACAGCTTCCTGACTGTCACGCTCCGCGCAAATCAGAACGTCACGGGCCTTGCATTGACCTCGCTCGGCGTCGGTATAGGCACGTTCGGAAGCGCGCGCCTTCTCAGCGTGACGGGCAGCCAAAGCTACTCCGTCGCCTCGGCGACGAGCGCGGTTTACACCGCGAACATCAATTCCGTCGCCAATCTCGGCGCGTTCGGACAGATATTCCTCTCCTACGGCTTTCTGACATACGCCGCCGTGCTGCTCGCTGTGCTCCTGCATCTGTTC
This sequence comes from uncultured Clostridia bacterium, assembly GCA_947631245.1. Lineage (GTDB taxonomy): Bacteria > Bacillota > Clostridia > Oscillospirales > CAG-272 > DTU064. The sequence goes on along the minus strand of CANRKP010000029.1, from coordinate 11,598 downwards.
CTCATGCACACGCGGCGCGGGCTCAATCTGCGCGCCGTCGGCGAGAATCCCGGCACGGCAGACGCCGCAGGCATAAACGTCACGCTGTATAAGTACATCGCGACCTGCTTCGGCGGCGGCATCTGCGGCATCGGCGGATTCTACTACATCATAGAGTACAGCAGCGGAAAGTGGTCGTCGCAGAACAGCCTCGAGGCCGTCGGCTGGCTCGCCGTCGCGCTCGTCATTTTCTCGACGTGGAAGCCGAAAAACGCCATTTGGGCGTCGTATCTGTTCGCCCTTCTCTTTTGGATGGCGACGAACCTGCCGACGCTCACCGGCATCCGCATTGCCTCGTCCGTGACGGAGCTTTTGAAGATGACGCCCTACGTCGTCACGATCCTCGTGCTAATAGTCGCGAACACGCGAAAGAAAATAGAAAACCGCGGGCCCGCGTCGCTCGGACTATCGTATTTCCGAGAGGAACGCTGACACGCTCGCAATGACAAATACAAAAGCCGCCTTCTTGAAAAAGGGGCGGCTTTGTGATATACTTATTTAAAATATAGGACACAATATGAGTAAAGCAAGGACGGTGATGACGCGTGCTCGACGTAACGCTTGCCGGATGCGGCGGGACAATCCCTCTCAAAAACAGGTGGCTGACCTCGTGCATGATGCGCCACGAGGGAAAATGCCTTCTCATAGACTGCGGCGAGGGCACGCAGATAGCAATGAAGGAGGCGTCCCTGCCCTTCAAGCCGATAGGCGTCATCTGCATCACACATTATCACGCCGACCACATGAGCGGACTGCCCGGGCTTTTGCTCTCGATGGGCGGCGAGGGGCGCACCGATCCCGTCACGATAATCGGTCCTTCACAGATAGAGCGCTACGTCCGCGCGCTTCTGACGATAGCGCCCGAGCTGCCGTATGAGGTCGTCTGCCGCCCCGTGACTGCGCGCGAGGAGACGATGACGGTCTGCGGCTTTGAGATAACGGCGTTCCGCGTCAACCACACGCTGCCGTGCTGCGGATATACGGTAAAAATACCGCGCGTCGGCAAATTCGACCTCGAACTCGCAAAGAAAAACAACGTCCCGATGGCGGTTTGGAGCAAGCTCCAAAAAACGGAGTCCGCGGAATACGAAGGCGTGACATATACCCGCGACATGGTGCTCGGTCCCGACAGGCGCGGCATCAAGGTGACGTACTGCACGGACACGCGCCCCGTCCCCGTGATTGCCGAACAGGCGAAGGACGCCGACCTCTTCATCTGCGAGGGGATGTACGGCGACGAGGACAAGCACGACAAGGCTGTCTCGGCGAAGCACATGACGTTTTCGGAGGCGGCGTCGCTCGCAAAGGAGGCCGCTCCGCGCCGCTTTTGGCTGACGCATTTCAGCCCCTCCATGCCGGATCCCGAGTCCTACATAGACGAAGCGCGTGCCGTTTTCCCCGCCGCCGTCTGCGGATTCGACGGCAAAACGGAGACTATCCGCTTTGATGAGGATTAAAGGAGAGATCAATGAACCTCTATAAATTTTCACCCGCATTTTCCGTCACGAAAGCGCTGCTCGCCATGCTGCTGGCGGCAGCTCTCGCCGTGTTCCTCGGCTCCTGCGGCAAAAAAGGCGGCGCAGATGATACAGATACCGGCAGCGGAACGGAGAACACCGCGCCGACGGAAAATTCCGGCACAGAAAGCGTTCCCGTCACGGACGAGGCGACGGACAAAAAGGAGACAACGGCGGCGAAAACCGAAGCTGAGCCGCCGGAAACGGAGACTGAGACCGAGCCGTCAAAGGACGTCATGTCGACGCCCGAAAAAACGCTGAAATACGCAGCCCTCGGCGACTCGATTGCATTCGGATACGGGCTTTCTTCCCCCGAGACCGAGCGCTATTCCGCGCTGCTCGACACATATATTGACGCGCTCCCCGGTTATGAGGCGGAAAGTTACAACTACGGCATCAACGGACAGACAAGCTCCGAGCTGCTCGCGGCGCTGACAAACGACCCCGCCTTCGCGCCTGAGCTCACCGGCGCCGACATCGTGACGGTCAGCATCGGTGCGAACAACGTGCTAAGCCCCGCGATATCCATGTTCATGCAGTACGCAATAAACTCGCTGATAGAGGACGCGGCGCAGCAAAGGGCCGCAAACAAGCTGCTTTACGACGCGTTCAACAAAGAGGCGGCTGCCGGCGTTGCCATGTTTGCGGAGGATCTGCCCCGCATAATTGCCGCGATAAAAGCACGCGCGCCTGAGGCAAAGATCTTTTTTGAGACAATATACAACCCCTACAACAACGTCTCGCTGAAGCTGCCCGTCGGCGACGCCGTCATGGACCTCAACGAGGCGTCGGACGAGCTCGTCGGGAAGCTGAACGCCATCATAACCGCGAACGCGGACGCGCTCGGGTATACCGTCGCCGACGTTTACACGGCGCTTGAGAATGAGACCGGCGTCGTAAACGCCGAGAGCTTCACCGAAGGCGGCGGAATATTAAATTACGCCGCCCTCGACCCGCATCCGACGGCGAAGGGTCACGCCATAATCGCCGGCACGTTCCGAGACGTGCTCGGCATCGGCTGAGGAAAAACCGGGAAAGGCAAAGGTCACACATATGAACGTCTGTGTTTTCGGCGCTTCGAGCGACCGCATACCGAATGAATATCTTAGCGCCGCCAAGCGCTTCGGCGAAAGCGTCGCCCGCCGCGGGCACACGCTTTACTTCGGCGGCGGGGCGCACGGCGTCATGGGAGAGGCTGCGCGCGGCGCCGTTTTCGGCGGCGGCGCGCTCGTCGGAGTCGCCCCGTCGTTCTTCGACGTCGGGGACACACTGTTCCGAGACTGTACCGATTTCATCTACACAGAAACGATGCGCGAGCGCAAAGCCGTCCTCGAGGACGCCGCAGACGCGTTCGCAGTCCTGCCCGGCGGCATCGGTACATATGAGGAATTTTTCGAGGTGCTCGTCCTCTGTCAGCTCGGGCAGATGAAAAAGCCGATCGCGGTCTATAACGTGAACGGCTGCTTCGACACGCTCGAAAAGCTCGTTTCCGACACCGTGAAAAACGGCTTCATGGACGAAAAAAATCTCGCCCTCTGCCGCTTCTGCAAAACGGAGGACGAGATCTTCGGATACTTCGACGAGTTTATGAAAAGATAAAAACGGTTTTCGGAGGGAAAAACGTGACGGATGCGGCAGTAAAAATAATAGTCTGCTTTTTTGCCGGCGTCGGCGCGGGTCTCGGAACTGGCTTTGCGGGGATGAGCGCCGCCGCCGTAATAAGCCCGATGCTCATAACGTTTCTCGGCATGCCCGCGTATGAGGCGGTGGGCATCGCGCTCGCGAGCGATGTGCTCGCGAGCGCCGTCAGCGCGTATACATATGGGAAAAACAAAAATCTCGATATAAAAAACGGACTTGTCATGATGGCGGCAGTCCTTCTCTTCACCCTTGTCGGCAGCTTCGCCGCGAGCAAGGTGCCGAACACGACGATGGGGAGCTTTTCCGTCTTTATGACTGTGCTGCTCGGAATCAAATTCATCGTGAAGCCAGTAATGACGACGAAGGAAGCGATGGAATCAGTCGGCGAGAAAAAGCGCTTTATAGGGTCAGCCATAGGCGGTAGCGTCGTCGGCTTCATATGCGGCTTCATCGGCGCGGGCGGCGGCATGATGATGCTCCTGCTCCTGACGAGCATCCTCGGGTACGAGCTCAAGACAGCCGTCGGCACGAGCGTGTTTATCATGGCGTTTACGGCGCTGACAGGCGCCGTCAGCCACTTCGTCATTGGCGGCGCGCCCGACGTGTGGTGCCTCATCCTTTGCGTCGCGTTCACGCTTTTGTGGGCAAGGATAGCGGCGCTGTTTGCGAACAAGGCGAGCGCAAAAACGCTCAACCGCGCGACGGGCGTCGTCCTCACCGTGCTCGGAGCCGTGATACTCGCCGTAAACTACCTTAAATAAGATAAAGGAATGATCCCATGCGGTTTTTTCAAGCCGCACAGGATCTTTTTTTATTCTTCCGCCCGCCGCTTTGCAAAGAAGCTTCGCAGCAGGCCCGCGCATTCGTCGGCGAGAACGCCGGACGTCACCTCAGGTCGCGGACCTGTCGGATACGAGCGCATGTCGAGCACGCTGCCGAGCGCGCCTGCGGCGGCGTCCTTTGCGCCGAAAACCACCCTCTTTATCCGCGCGTTTATAATAGCGCCCGCGCACATAGGGCACGGCTCAAGCGTCACATATAGCGTGCAGTCCGTGAGCCTCCAGCCTCCGAGTGCGCGGCACGCGCCGTCGATAGCCATGATCTCCGCGTGGCAGAGCGCGCTTTTTTCCATTTCCCGCGCATTTCTCCCGCGCGACAATATCTCCCCGTCGCGTACAATAACGCAGCCTACCGGCACCTCTCCGCAATCTCCCGCCTCGCGCGCGAGTTCGAGCGCCTCGCGCATATATATAATGTCGTCTTTATCCGATCCCAATCCCATGCCTGCGCCTGCCTCCTCCGCACTTCTCCTTCAGTTTTATTCTATCACAGCTCACCCGCGCGCGCAAGCCCCTTCTCCCCCGAGCAAATTTTTTAAAGTTTTCTCAAAATACCTATTGACAATCATCTGAACGTGTGCTATACTCTTGTCAAGCGGCGAGAAGAAGCGCCGATTTACCCATTTTAAAAAGGGAGGATTTTATAAAAATGAATAACAACAGCTTCTTCGACAAGACCAAAAAGCTCCCGAGCCCAAAGAAGATAGTCCGCTATGTGCTGATAGCGCTCGCGGCAATCTTTCTTATCGTGCTTCTGTCGAGCTGCTGGTACACAGTCGACGAACAGCAGCAGGCGGTCGTGACGACGTTCGGCAAGGTGACAGGCACGACGGACGCGGGAATGCACTTCAAGCTCCCGTTCGGGATACAGAAGGTCTCCTACGTCGACGTGAACGTCTATCAGAAAATAGAGATCGGCTACAGAAGCGAGGACACCGGCGACGTTTCAGTCGAGGATGAGAGCAAGATGATAACCGGCGACTACAACATCATCAATATCGACTTCTTCGTCGAGTACAAGATCTCAGACCCCGTCAAGTACCTGTACAATTCGCGCGAGGCGGACGTCATCTTAAAGAACCTCGTCCAGAGCCAGATACGCTCGGTCGTCGGCTCGACGGACGTCGACAGCGCCTTGACGACTGGCAGAACCGAGATGCAGATACAGATTCAGGACCTCGTCTCCTCAGAGCTTGACGAGTACGACATAGGTCTTTCCCTGACGGGCATCTCGATACAGGACAGCGAACCTCCGACGGAGTCAGTCACCGCGGCGTTCAAGAACGTCGAGACCGCGAAGCAGTCGGCGGAGAGGGCGATAAACCAGGCGGAAGCGTATCAGAACGAAAAGATCCCCTCCGCAAACGCCGAGGCGGACGCGCTCCGTCAGAACGCGGAATATCTGAAGCAGAGCCGCATCAACGAGGCAAAAGAGGCGGTCGCGATGTTCAACGCGATGTATAACGAATATCAGAACGACCGCGAGGTCACACGCATCCGTATGTATTACGAAGCCATCTCCGAGGTGCTCCCCGGCGTCAGGGTCTATATAGACACATCCGAGGGCGGCGTGCAGAAGCTCTTGCCGCTTGAGAGCCTCGTTTCCGAGGCGACCGCCGGCACCGTTGACACCTCTAACACAGACACCGTCAAAAAGGAGGACTGACGAACCATGAAAAAAGGCAAAGCAATAGCGCTCGTTGTCGTCGCAGTCGCGGCGATAGCGGCAATAATAGTCTTATTCAACAGCTTTTACACCGTAGCGGAAAACGAATACGCCTGCGTGTTCCGTTTTTCGAGGATCGAATCCGTCTCTGATGAGGCGGGGCTCCACTTCAAGATACCGTTCATCGACGAGGTCCGCAAGTTCCCCGACACCGTGCTCATATATGACATTCCCCCGTCAGACGTTCTGACGTCAGATCAGAAGAGCATGACCGTCGACAGCTACCTCACATGGAAAATATCCGAACCGCAGACGTTCTATCAGTCGCTCGGCAGCATCTCCGCCGCGGAGACGCGTCTGAACGCGCTGACATATAAGGCGCTCAAGAACCTGATGGGCACGCTCGCGCAGGACGACATCATAAATCAGGACGACGCGAGCGAGCGCAACGACATATACGCCGGCATCACGACCGAGGTCGCCGACAGCGCGAAGGTCTACGGCATCGACGTCATTGACGTGAAGATTAAGCGCTTCGACCTCCCCGAGGACAACGAGCAGGCAGTCTACGAGCGCATGATATCAGACCGTGAAAGAATAGCGGTCGAATACACCGCGAACGGCGAATATCAGGCGTCCCTCATAAGAAACGACGTCGACCGTCAGGTCAACATCATAATTTCCGACGCGAAGGCGGAGGCCGCCGCTATCGAGGCGGAGGGCGAGGCCGAATACATGAGGCTGCTCGCCGAGGCGTACAACAGCGAGGACAAGAAGGACTTTTACGAGTTCATCCGCTCGCTCGACGCGCTCAAGGCTTCCCTCACAGGCGAGGAAAAAGTCATCGTTCTCGGACGTGACTCCGCGCTCGGCAAGCTGCTCATAGGCGCCTATGATGCAGCCGACGAAACCGGCGCGGAATAAAAAAAGAGCGTCGCCGTCACCGGTGACAAAACCCGCAGAATGCAAGAAAAGGAGGACAGGCAATGTTTTTTAGAACGTTTCGACTATCAAGGCGGATCCTTCATCTGATGCGCGCCGACGAAAACGGAAAGACGTTTGACGGACGCCCAAAGCCGCTGACCGATGAACAGCGCAAAAAGGCAGTATACGTCGGCATCTCGTATATTTCAGCCGCGCTCATACTGTTGATCCTCACCGTTATATCCCGGGGCATAAAAATATTGTCTGTCCCCTCCATGATCGGTGTGGTGCTCCTTATCGTCGGGGCGATACGATGGTTCCTAACGGCATATTCCGAAAGATAATTTCCATCACGGTTCACGCACAAAAAACGGATTACACAAAGAAAGGACAGGTCAACGAAGTGAAAAGAATTATAGCAGGTCTTATAGCGATCCTTTTATGCGCCGCCCCGCTCACCTCATGCGAAGGCACAAAGACAGGCGGCGGCGACACCGCGCCGGAGAGCACGAATAACAATAACAATATCGATAATAATACCGATAATAATACCGACATCACCCCCGCCCCCGCGTCCGACACGCTCACGGAAGAGATGAACAACTTTTTCGTCGGCGATACCGTATACGACGTGCAGGACGGCAAAATCAGGTGCCGTGACATACATGACAAGGACGGAGAATGGACGACCGTCTACGGAGACGGCGAGGGCGAGGATCTGCTCCGCGGCAAGGATTTGTATTCCTGGATGCTCGACGCGGAGGCGACCGAGGCAAACGGCGGAGAGCCGGTATTCATAATATCTGCAACGGCATATACATCCGGATCTGAAAACGACAATGAAGTTCATTTCAGCTCCGGCATCTTCTCGCTCGACATTAAGACAAGAAAGTGCACCGCCATCCTGCATGATCTTGAAGGCCATCCGACAAATTTCCGTATGTACCGCGGCATGATATACTTTTACTTCACGCCGAACGGTTATTTGAAGCCGGAAGGGGGCGTTGACCTCTCAAAAACTCCGTACCTCGAAGTTGTCTCAAAAGACGGGAGCCTGCATGAAAGAATTCCCATCGAATTTGACGAGGAGGCCGGCGTTGAAAAGATCCCTACCATAATAGGAGCCTGCGACGGAAAGCTTTTTATATTTGAAGAAGGAACCTGCATTTACGAATGCGAGCCCGATTTCAGCGACAGAAAAGTATTATACGAGGTGTCGGAAAGCGATTTCTTCGGCAAAGGATTCTCATTTCACGGTATGGACGGCCGCACGTTGTATTTTGCAAAGCACAACATAGAGGAAGCGCAGTTTTTCCTGCATAATTACAAGTGCAAAATAGACGAACTCGGCGACGAGTCGAAATATGAACCCCTGTTTGGGGGCGAAGAGCTCAGGCTGACTCTTACACACTTCCCGTTAGCAGTATGCGAAAAAGACTATTACTCAAACGAATCTATTCTCTGCAACATACTCACGGGAGATGTGAAGCTCATTTATACGGGAGACGAAAGCAAACGGCTTGGCACCGTAATATCCGGTTTTTCGGATAAATATGTGCTCTGTTATATATATGATTTAGACACGCCGTCAAGCTTTTACCTTGTGCTCGACCGTGTTACCGGCGAGACCCTGACGCTGCCGGGCGAGATATTTGACGGCGAGGACGAGTGACAGAAGCGGGCAAAATAATCGTTGGAGGCTTTTGGATATGGCAAAGCTTGAAAAAACGGTAACAGGCAGCTTTGACGGAATAATCTCAAAGATAGAAGAAGGAATACTCGGCGGAAGCATATCCGCCACACTCGAGGACAGGAGCGACTTTCGCTCGGGAGACGCTCGATGCTCCGTCCTCGTCTTCGAGCGATACTCCTACATAGGCGGGAACCGCGTGAGCCTTAACGTGACGCTGTTTGCCTCCGACGGAGACGACAGAGTTCACGTCTCGGCGATAACTTCCGGCGGCAGTCAGGCGCTGTTCTTCAAAATCAACACATGGGGCGAGGAAAACTTCCTCGAAAAGCTGCGGGAGATACTCTGACAAATCCAAATATCACCCGAAGGGGAAACGGCCTGTTTCAAATAGGAAACGCGCCGCTTCCCTTTCCTTTTTTATTCCCCGCCGGCGGCGCGTCCGAAAAGCGCGCGTCTTTTGGCGGCGCGCGTCGCATTTTGACTTTCGTCCGATAGAAAGCGAGCTTTTCTCCTCGCGCGGCGATATTCCTCACACGGGAAATATCATGGGCGCGACATTTCCGACAAATCCCCGTCACGCGCGCTCCTAACCTTACCCTTTCTGACCCGACCGTTTCGACCGTCCGCACGCCCCCCGCGGTATAAAATGTTATTCACCGTCCGGAAAATGACGCGAAAGCAAGCCTTCTCGTCCCAACCGCGCGGTGAATATCAAAAAAGGACCGGTCAACAAAAATGAATTCGGAAAAATACGTCCGCATCATCTCAGACGTAAAAAAGCGCGCCGCCAAAGCGTGGGAGGATATAAAAGGCGCCGCCTCTGCCGTCAAAACGGAGCACGGGGTAGATATCTCCCGCCTAAAAACAGACCCTCTTTTGCGCCTTCTTCGCCCCGCGCTCTACTTTATCGGCGCGTTTCTGTTCGCCGGCACGCGCACGACGCTTGACACATACCCGTTCGGGATAGCGTTTTTCGCCGCCTCGGGCTCCATGGCTCCGTTCTCATACGCGGGAGCCGTGCTGCGTCTCCTTGTGGGACGGCGCGACGTGCTCATCAATCTTGCGGTATATTCCCTGCTCCTTGCGCTTCGCCTGCTCGCGGGCACGCTTTACCCCGCGGGGAGTGATGAGGCAGAGACGGAAAAAGGAGCGGCGGCGCTCTTGAAAAGGCTTGAGGACTCCCTGCGCGTCAGAATGGCAATTTCCGTCATAGGCGCGCTCTCGCTCGGCGCGTATTCCGCGATAGCGAACGGCTTTACCCTTGCCTCGCTCGGCGGATTTCTGCTCATGTGCACGCTCTGCCCCGCGCTGACGTTTCTTTATTTCGGCATCATGGAGGAGCACAAGGACGCGCTCTCCGCGCTGTACCGCGAAGTCGGAGAGGGCGCGGTCGCGGTCTCGTTCGTGTTCTCACTGTCAGGATTTTCTCTTCTTTCGATCGATATTTCCATCATCGTTGCATTCGTACTGACGCAGTATGCGACAGTACGGCGCGGCTGGGTAAAAGGTGCCGTGCTCGGACTTTTCTTCGGTCTCTCCCTGCCCGCCGCCCTCGTGCCGACCTTCGCGCTCTCCGCCGTCGCCGCGGGGATACTCTACCGCGTCTCGCCATACATAGCCGTCAGCGCGGCGTCGATGGTATCGCTGTCATGGGTCGTCTACGCCGGAGGATACCGAGACGTTCTCGGAAATTCCGCCGAGCTCATTCTCGGCGGGGTCATAACAGCGGCGCTTTTCTTCACAGACGTTCTTGCCGTGCTCCCGAGGCGCGATAAGGAAGAAGCTGCAGTGCCGAACGACGTTCTGCTTGAAGCGGAGCGCGGGCGCACGACATCCGTGCGCGGGCGCATCGCCTCCGAGGCGGAGGCGTTTTCGGGAATGTCCGAAATGCTCTTCCGCCTCTCCGACAAGCTGCGCCGCCCGAGCATTTACGACATACGCGAGATGGCGGAGCGCGAAAGCTCGTCCGTATGCAGAAGGTGCCGCTCTCGCGAGACGTGCTGGGTCGAGCACGAAAGCGAGCTCTCGTCAGCGATATCGAAGCTCTCCGAAACCCTACGCGACAACGGGAGCATACAGGACGAAGAGATCCCCGGCGAGCTCTCGAGCCTCTGCCGCAGCCCCGACAACGTCGTGGGAGCCGTCAGCAAAGGATACGCCTCCCTGCTCTCCGGTCTCATAGACCGCGACAAAACAGAGGTCATGGCGTTTGACTACGGCGCGATGTCCGCCGTACTGCGCGACGTCATCTCCGAACGCGAGGGCGAATACGAGATAAACCCCGCGCTTTCGCAAAATTTCTCGGACGCGCTTAAAAAAGAGATGATATCGGCGCGCCGCGTCTGCGTATTCGGCGAACGGAGAAAAACCGTGTTCATTTCGGACATAAAGCTGTCGGGGCTCCACATCGGCGAGGACGACCTCCGTCAGCTCGCAAAGAAAGTCTGCGGCGGTGAATTTTCGTCACCGACGTTCGAGCTCTCGGGTCAGCTCGTCAACGCGACGCTCAAAAGCACACGTTCGCGCGCGGTGCTTTTCGAGCGCGCACAATCCAAGATGGACGAGAGCGCCGCGAACGGAGACGTCGCCTCCGGCTTTGAATGCCGCGACGACAGATACTGCGCGCTTATCTCAGACGGGATGGGCAGCGGGCGCGAGGCGGCGTTCACCTCCGGAATGTGCGCGCTCTTCATCGAGCGGATGATGTCCGCCGGCAACTCCGCGTCCGTCACGCTGAAAATGCTCAACTGCCTTCTGCGCGCGAAGGGCTCCGAGTGCTCGGCAACGGTCGACCTCTTCGACCTTGACCTTCTGACCGGAAAGGCGCGCTTTATCAAGAGCGGCGCCGCTCCGTCGTTCGTCGTGCGCGGGACGAGCGTATATAAAATAAGCTCGCGCACGGTCCCCGTCGGCATTATAAAAGCGCTTGACGCGGAGGAAACGACGATAGACGTCTCCGTCGGCGACATAATAGTGCTCGTTTCGGACGGGATAACGAAATGTGAGGACGACTGCGCGTGGCTCTACTCCATGCTCTCATCCTCTGCCGACAGGCAAACCTCCGACATCGCCCACGGGATACTGCGCGAGGCGGAAAGACGCCTCGGCAGAGGCGACGACGCGACCGTCTGCGTCCTGCGGATAACGGAGCCTCCCGTTTCTGCGTTCCTGTAAAAAAATGCCGAGGCTTTCACCTCGGCATTTCAGATTGTCGAAAAAGCGTGCTCAAGCGATAAGCGGGGCACGCTTTTTGATTAGCTTGATAAAGCAAGTGTGAAA
>CANRKP010000028.1 GCA_947631245.1 uncultured Clostridia bacterium | reverse complement strand
CGTTTTTGACCACTTCTACGTGGTCTGCTTTATTGCGCTCTTTTTTACTCTACGTTTGGGCTTTATTTTTCAGACTTTTTAACCTCCGTTTGCAAAAAACGGTCACGCGCAAAAGAAGTGACCGTTTTTTATGTTGTCACGCGCTCACTCCCGGGCATGTCGAGGAGAGGGAAGGGCGTAATGATATATGCTGATCATGACGACCGCGCTCATTTTTCGGGGGGCGTGGCTTCAGGTTCCTCGAGACGCAGCTTCTGTATCTCGCTTATGAACGTTTCAACGTCCTGAAATTCGCGGTGTACTGAGGCAAACCTGACATATGCCACAGGGTCCGTCTTTTTGAGGCGGGAAAGGACCATTTCGCCGAGCTCCGACGAGGCGATCTCGCGGTTGAGAGAACCGGAGAGAGAGTTCTCGATGTCGGAGGCTATCGCCTCGGCGTTGACCTTTCGCTTTTCGCAAGCCTTGAGGATGCCGACAAGCAGCTTGTTTTTGTCAAAAGGTTCTTTTGAGCCGTCGCGCTTTATTACAACGGGGTGCACCGTGTCTATGACCTCATACGTTGTAAATCTGTGCTTGCATGAGAGGCATTCGCGCCTGCGGCGTATGCTTGAAAAATCGTTTGAAGGTCTCGAGTCGACAACGCGGCTTTCGGTGTATCCGCATATGGGACATTTCATGTTTCTGACCAATCCTTATCAGTGTGTATGACTTTGGTCGTCTGTCCGACCGTATCCGAATTATATTTTAACATATTTTTCTGTAATTGAAAATAGAAAAAAGAAAATATCGCCACAAATTATAGTGCCGTTTTACTGCAAAACCACAAAATTTGCACGAAAGCGTCCCGTTTTTCTATTGACCGCGATAAAATAATATTGTATAATATATTGGAAAAGTCCGATGTGAAGGTTTAAAACGATTACACGAGCCTTTTTGACATACTTTTCGAAAAGGAGATGACAAAACATTGAATAAGAAGCTGTTGTGTGCGTTATTCATAGTTCTGCTTTTTATACCTACGTTCGTTGCGATAGGTTATTACACGTCAACCAAGGCGGGAGTGGGAAACGAAAGCGACGTCAAGACGCTTGAGGTAGAGGATATCGACGGTGTCAAGCGCTCGTTCTCGTCCGAGGAGGGAACGTCGCTTTCCTCGGATATGATAAATTTGTTTTACAGCATGATCTCGGGCTCATCCGAGGTCCCCTCGCTCCCGGGCGCGATAAGCGATAAATTCTTTAAAGTGACATTCACGAGCTTCGGAGAACAGTTCGTGTACCAGTTCTATTTCACGAAGGACCCGTCCGAGGCGTATTACGTCGACACTACCGGAGACGCGGAAGATAAGGTATACAAGATACCTGCTGATCTCGCATCGTCATTTCTTTCTACGGAATGCGCCGTCAGCCTTTATGACAGCACGCCGCCGCTTATGAAAGTGGGCGGAGAGAACGGACAGACCGTAAAGCCGAGCTCGCTTTCGTGGAATTACAGGACATACAACGGGGAGTTCGTAACGCTCGACCCCGCCGAGTTCCTCTCGACTGCCGATCTGACGTGCACCATCGACGGCGGATTTGACCTTTCCTTCACCGAGGCGCCGGACTCCGTCATGCTCATAGTCAAGTCGGGCGACACAGAGCTCTTCCACGACACGATAGAGCACATGGATCAGCTCTCGTTCGGAGACGCAAAGGAGTTCAGCGTGTCCGTTAGCGCCGAGTGGTTCGACAACAGCGAGAAGAGCTTTAAGGGAGTGGCGACGTACAACTTCATAGGCAAGCTCGAAGAGCCCGCCGCGTTCTATCTCGGGCAGACGACGATATCGAACGGCGAGTTCGTAGTCATAGGCGGAAAGAATGTAAAGAACAAGTCCGACATCACATTCGCATCGAATATCCCGATAAATTACAGCCCCGTATTCTATCAGGAGGGCGAGTTCGTTTATGCCCTCGTCCCGATAAGATATGAGCTCGAGGACGGGACGGACAAGACGTACACGTTCACGCTCGGCTATCACGGCGTGACGCAGGAGATGCAGCTTACCGTCAAGTCCTACGCATATAAGTCTTCGACGCTCGATATAGCGTCGGGAGTTGAGACCGCTACATATACGGACGCGTCGCGCAAGGAGGCGGAGGACGCGCTTCTCGCCCTCGCAAAGACCGAGATACTCGACACGCACGCGTTCTCAGGTACGTTCTTTGAGGATGTTGTCGGAGAGGGCTCCGCTGACAAGATCTCTCCCGGCTTCGGTCGCAAGATAACGATAAAGTCGTCGGGAACGACGTTCCAGCACACCGGCTGCGACTACAAGATCGCAAACGGAAAAGACGTGTACTCCGTCAACGCCGGCAAGGTCGTATATTCCGGCTACCTCACGATTACGGGCAACATAGTCGTTATCGACCACGGCTGGGGTCTCAAGAGCTGGTATTGCCATCTCTCCGAATGCTCGGTGAAGGTCGGCGATACAGTCGAGAGGGGCGCTGTGATCGGAAAGACGGGCGACACCGGCTTCACGACCAAGAACCGCATCCACGTCGGGCTCACGGTCGGGGACGTTCCCGTATGCATATATCCGCTGTTTGACAATCAGATAGCGATACCTGACCTTGGCTGATGCGGCGATGTGCTTTCGTCCCGCCGCAGAAAAAAGCAGATACAAAAAGGCGTCTTTTCGGCGCCTTTTTGCGTTTGACGGCGCAACCGGCGGGCGGATTTTTTTACCGCAGGTTAAATTTACTCCAAGGCAAGACGCAATTTGAAAAAAAGTTTAGAAAATTTCAAAATATCTATTGACAATCGTATGACTGTGTAGTATACTTTAAGCAAGATGAATGAACCGATGAAGATTATTAAGGCGTTGAACGCTTTTCGGAGGCGGCGTATCGGCGCCGCGAAAACAGCAATAATATGAGAACGGCGGACCCGTCTGGGACCGCTGTGAGAGAAAGGGGTGTACGATCAAATGTTAGAGGGAATCGTTGATTACATGCCGTATGTGTGGACGCTGTCGCTCATAATGTGCGTGCTTATGGAGGCTGCGACCGCGGCGCTAACCGCTATATGGTTCATGCCGGCAGGCTTCATATGTCTTATTTTATCGCTCTTTGACGTGCCTGTGCCGGTACAGATAGCGGTATATCTCGTTATAAGCATAGCAACGCTTGCCGTCGCGAAGTATTTTATACACAAGCGCGGGTCAAAGCAGGATATAACGCCGACAAACGCGGACCGCATGATAGGGCAGACGGCTGTTGTGACTGTCGCCATCGACAATCTTGTCCCGTCCGGAGAGGTAATGGTAGGCGGTCAGGTTTGGACGGCAAGGACGGCAGACGGACAGACCGCAGCGCCCGGAGAGCACGTCGTCGTTGACAGGATCGAGGGCGTCAAGCTCATCGTCCACCCAAAATGAAGACCGACGGGAAGGACGCGGCGCGAACGCCGCTCGGAAAACTGCACACTATACCGGAGAAAAACGCCGACGTCAGGAAATTTATAAAAAACCGCCTGATATTTGAAACGCTCATCTGTTCTCTTTGGTGCGCCGCAGTGCTCGTCATGTCATATCTTTTCGGTTATTTCGGCAGGATATCGGCGGCATTTTCCGGCGGACGGCTGCGCGACTGCCTGATATTGGTAGTCATACTCGTGTTTGCCTCCCTTCCCGTCATGAAGCTGCGTTCGTGGCGCTGGCTCACCGACAGGACGTTTGAGGGCGAGGTCGTCGGCGCACGATATGATGAAAGATACGAGCCGAGAAATCCGGCGCTCGGAGGGCGCTCCGAAAAAATATGGGTGCTCCGCCAGTACATAAAGCTGAGGCTTTCGGACGGAAAAACGAAGAAGCTCGTGCTTTATCAGCGGTTCGGACAAAATCTGCCCATATATCATATCGGCGAGCGCGTCAGACACTTTTACGGTACGAACAAAAACCATATGCAGAGACTTTCGAGCACGGACGACGAGCAAAAGGCGAAGCCGATATGCGTTTTGTGCGGCGCACAGAGCGAGCTCGGAGACACCGAGTGTCAGGAATGCGGCGCCTCTCTGCCGGACAACATTGAACGGGGGCTGTGGGGATGAGAAACTTGAAAAACTCAAGGGACCATTCCGGAAAAACTTCGGTCCCCGAAAACAAGGACGCAAGGCCGCGCGTCCGCCGCATGATAATGCATGAGGTAAATTCGGTCCGTGACCCCGTACAGGGCACGTTCGCAAGCGCTTTTTACAGGTTACATATCGCCGGTTCGGCGGTATATAATAAATTAAATTCCGATCTGAAAAGGAGAAAGAAAAAATGAAGCTCACAGCAATCGCACTTTCCGCCGTCGGCGCGTATGTCACACTTGGCGTTGTGGCGGTAGTCCTCATCCTCATCATCATAGCAAACATCAAGATCGTGCCGCAGGCAAGGGCGGCGGTCGTCGAGCGCCTCGGCAGATATCTCACGACGTGGCAGACGGGCATACACTTCAAGATACCGTTCATCGACCGTGTGGCGAAGAACGTCATCCTCATGGAGCAGGTCGCAGACTTCCCGCCGCAGCCGGTCATAACGAAGGATAACGTCAGAATGCAGATAGACACCGTCGTGTTCTATCAGATAACGGACTGCAAGCTGTACGCTTACGGTCACATCAACCCGATAGCGGCTATAGAGAACCTCACCTCAACGACGCTGCGAAACATCATAGGCGAAATGGACCTCGACGCGACGCTTACCTCGCGCGACGTCATAAACGTGAAGATGCGCTCGATACTCGACGAGGTCACGGACCCGTGGGGTATTAAGGTGAACAGAGTCGAGCTCAAGAACATCATCCCGCCGAAGGAAATACAGGACGCGATGGAGAAGCAGATGAAGGCGGAGCGCGAGCGCCGCGAAGCCATCCTCCGCGCCGAGGGTGAAAAGCGCGCCGCCGTCCTCGTGGCGGAAGGCAAGAAAGAGTCGATGATACTCGAGGCAGAGGCTGAAAAGCAGTCGGCGATACTTCGCGCAGACGCCGTGAGAGAGGCGAAAATACGCGAGTCAGAAGGCGAGGCCGAGGCGATCCTCAAGATCCAGCAGGCCACCGCGGAGGGCGTCAGAATGATAAACGAGGCGGCGCCGGGACAGGGATATATCGCCATCAAGGGGCTCGAGGCGTTCGAGAAGGCCGCCGACGGCAAGGCGACGAAGATCGTCATCCCGTCTGAGATAAGCTCGCTCGCAGGGCTTGCGACGACGGCGGCGGAGCTCTTCAAAAAGGACGAAAAATAAGAGGCACAAAATCACCACGTTCGACAACGGAGGAACAAAATATGAACGGCAAGCTCATAGCAAAGAAGCTCCTGTCCCAGATACTGTACTTTCTTGTCTTTACCGTCGTGATGATGATAGTCGGGAATTTCATACCGAACCCGATATATATGATCATTATAGGCGGCATTGCGATAGCGGGGCTCGTTTACCTGCGCCGCTCAAAGCGCGGCGAGCCTGAGGATGAGTACCTCGCCGGTACGACGTCAGACGACCTTACCGACGATATAAAGTACCTGTTCGGAGGCTTTTCAGAGTTCCGCGCGGAGGCGGCGTCTGCCGCCTTTGCCACCGCAGTTCTGATAGTTTTAAGTATTATTAATCCGCTCATCTCAGAGGAAGTGGAGTTCAGCGTTTCAGGCATTATTGAACTCGTCATAATGTACGCGGTCGTAATGGTTGTTGACGCCGCAATATGGCTCATACTGTTCCGCCAGTACCATTCGGCGAGAGTAAAGCATTAAACAAATTCCGAAAAAGGTGATTTAGAGTTCAATAGCTAAGGCAATAGAGGTGTACGGCTATTCAACTGTTGTAAGTGCGTTTGTTTCTTCTACTGCAGCCTCTGTTTAAAATTGACGTTAATCTGACAGTGCCATAAAACGGCACTGTCAGATTAATGAAAATATGAGGATATGATATGAAAAAACTTAAACCATACATAATTGAAATGGCTATATTTGTATTCTGCGTTACAATTGTTTCTGTAGGATTAATCTTCGGCGGATTTGTGTCTGTGAAGATGCATATATTAACAATTGCAGCGATCATATTAATATCGCTGATTATGTTATGGTGTTTTTACATAGTTTTCAGGCGCGGCATTCTAGCGTTAGTTGATGTCGTTTTTAACTTGACCAACACTGATGTTGTAAACATATTAAATGTTATGCCTGTGCAGGCAGGAGATTTCACAAGTAGAGTAATTGAATGTTCTGTGTTTCAGAACGAGCAAAGATATATTTATGTGTTGAAGAAAAATAACGGAGAGAAAATATCTGTTATTTCCAATGAGTATTTTGATTCTGATAAAACGGACAAATATGTTGTTGTATACAGTAAATTCTCTAAAATTTTGATTGACATGTACCGGGATGAATAATTAATAATCGCATCAAACTCCGAACGAAAAGGAGGACCGTTTCCGTATGCCTTTTATCATAATCGGACTTGCGCTGTTCGTCATATATCTGATATTCAAGCGGATATGGGTCATATTCAAGCGGTTCTCCTTTAACCGGAGAGTAAAGATCGCGGCGAAAAAGCGGGGTGATAAGCTCGAAAGGCTTACGTCACCTTGGCGGTCGGTGTTCGTGCATGACGGGATGCCGGAGTTTCTTTTGACAAGAGCGGACGGCAGCCGCGTCGTCGTAAGCGTGCTGACGCTCCCGAGGCGGCGCGTGCTGTATCGGTTCTCGGGAGAGCACGTCGAGGTCGTAAAGGCGCGCAGGCGGACGTTCGGCGGGAGGTATCACGTCAGCAGCGTCGAGTCCGTTTACAGCGTCGGCAGCTGTGATCTGACGGAGCTTTCGGAGGCGGAAAAATACGAGGGCGCCGAGCGCGCGCTCATAATTCATCCGGTGCCGAAGGACCTTTCGATAATGAAAGGGACGACCTTCGAGGGCATCGGCAACGGAGACGCGATAGCGGACGGATACCGTGTGTATGCGCTTTCATACTTTATAGAGCACATGATGTAAGACTTTTATATGTTGGAGAGATGCAATGAAAAGAAAAATTTTTATTTGTGTGGTTTCGGTTTCGGCTTTGCTCAATGCAATTCCTCTGCTTATTTTTATGGATAATGCCGAGATATCGATCTACTCATTGCTTCCGATCTTTGCACTGCTGTGTGCCCTCATAATCGGAATAGCCGCCTATGTTGAGCGCTATAAAGGCAATTTTCTTTATTACCCCCGACCCCGCCGGATTCGCTTGTCTGAGCCTCCGAAGTATGATGCACGCGTATTTACTAAGGAATATCAAAATGAGTTCTTCTGGCAGTTCTGCGTTTACTGGTTCGTCATCCCGTTTTATATCCCGTGTATTTTTTTCGCTTCGGAAGAGTGGGTGAGTGCGCTGTGGCTGCTCGGCTTGGTTTTAGCTCCCTTTCTTGTCTATTTTGTTTATCATGTATATGTAATGATAAAGTCCGAAAAGGATTATAAGCTCAGAAAACAGAGGCGGGAGCAGGAATTAAAGGATCAGATGCTGCGCGAAGAGTTAGGTCATTTCAAATAATGCATACCGAATGTCTCTTTCAACCACCAAGCCAAAAGTAATAAAAAGTTTTGAAGAAGGGGTACGGGGAGGGAAACTTTTTCTCAAAAGTTTCCCTCCCCGTAATTCTTTTATTTCCAAATATTCAAGCGCCTTTTTCTTCTTCGAGCGCGATCCGCAGCGCGTTTGCGAGCTGGTCGGCGCACGAGGTCGGGCGTGGGCCGCAGGTGTTGCCGGAGAGGATCTCGATAACGCGTTCCGCGTCCTGACCCTCCGTCAACTTCGAGATGGCCTTGAGGTTGCCGTTGCAGCCGCCGGTGAAGACGACGTTGTGTATGATGTTGCCGTCAAGCTCAAATTCTATGAGCCTTGAGCATGTGCCCTTTGTTTCGTATGTGTGCTTCATTTTCTTCTTCCTTTTTGTTTTTATTGCTGCGGTGCGGGCTGCGAGGAATCGGACGGCTGCCCGGGTGTGTCGCCTTGCGCGGCGTCCGTCATGGGTGCGTCCATATCGACGACGCCGGAGCTGACATAATCGTCAGGCATGCGGTAGATGATGATGTCGCCCGTCGAAACGGTTATCAGCGCGCTGCCTCCCGCCGCCGCTTCGTGCCTGTATTCGCTACCCTTCTTTTCGTCATAGAGCGAAATGCTGCCGTGACGTGCAGAGAGGTTCATCGTGCAGTCGGGGAAGGCTGGCAGGACTCCGAGTGAAACGCCCGAGTTTTTGCCGACGACGTTGAGTTTGCCGAAATCGCATCCTTCCGCCGTGATGTTGCCCTCGGTCCGTATCGTCGCCTCAAACGTGTTTATTCTGACGTCGCGGACGTATATGTCGCCGGTGTCGATATCGGCGACGAAGGCGGACGTTGTGAAGAACGAGGTGAGCGTGGCGTTTCCGTGCTTTATGTTGACGTTCACGTCGACGGAGGTATCAAGGTTCGAAACGTATACGTTTCCGGTGCCGACCGTGATGTTTATGATGTTCACGTCGCTGTCGGAGGGAAGGTAAACGACGACGCGCTTTGACGCGGTCGCATCAACGTCGGACTTGTGCAGGTAGTTTCGCAGTCCGCGGAACGAGAAGCCCGATTCCCAAAACTTTATTATCGACATAAGGTCGATCGTTGTGTCGACGTTGATGTTCCTGTTCGCGGTCGTCATCCTGTAAGAGCCGTCGCTGAAGTTGATGAGGTCCATCTTAGCCTCGGAGTATCCGCCGTAGATGTAGACGTCGGCGTCTCCGACGACGAGCTCTATTTTGTTGTAGATCTCGCCCTGACCGAATTCAAACGTGTTCACATAATCCTTCTCGGCGTTGATCGCCGAGTCGAAAAGCTGTATCTGTTCTTCGGCGGCCTTTGCCTCCGCGTTCCGGCATATGAACCAGCCCGTGAACATCACGACAAGGGAGATAAAGAGAAAGATTATAGATGTAGGTCTCATAGATCCGCGCACCTCCCTTTCACATAGTAGTAAAGCTCAATGCACTTGTGTATCGTAAACGACAGAAGGACCATCGTTTCCTTTATGATGAACGGCAAAAAACGGACGGCGATGTTGTATGCGAGGATGCCGCCGAACATCACGATGCCGCCTATCCGGATGCCGAGCCCTATCTCATACATTCCGACAGGCGGCAGCTCAAACAGCTGCGTTATGCCGTATATTATGCCGACAAGGGCGAGCACGACGCCGACGGCGACCCCGACGAACAGAAGGACGATAAGGGCTACTATCGCCGCCGAGAAGAAGCCTATCGCGGTGACAAACGCCGCGATGCCGCACAGCGCGACAAAGCCCCAAAGCGGCGAGGAGCACGCCAAGATGATGTAGAACTTGCTGTAATCCGCGTTCGGGTCGGGCTTGTATATGACACGGCGCTCGCCGCCTCCGCGATCGCCGCCTCCGCGTTCGCTGCCGCGCGCCTTTCCTCCGCCGGAAAACAGGCCTTTCAGTCCGGCAATGACACCTTTAAAAGAGTTGTCGCTTTTGGATGATGACGGAGCGGTCCTTGGGCGCTGCTGGTATTGCTGAGAAGGCTCTGACAGCTGAGAAGGCTCTGACGGACGACGCTGCTGCGGGCGCTGCGCCTGCTGAGGCTGCTGCGCCTGCTGAGGCTGCTGCGCCTGCTGAGGCTGCTGCCTTACGGCGCCGCCCTGAGGCGCGGCTCTTCTCTGCGGGGAGGGTGCGGCAGGAGCGTTTCTCTGAGGCGGAGGCGTCTGCCTTTCGCGGACAGGTTCGCCGGGTCTCTGCTGCTGTTGTTGCTGACGTGGCTGACCTCCGTTTGCGGGGAAAGTCTGCCTCGGCTTCTGCGGAGGCGCCTTCAGCATCGCGTTGATTATTTCGTCGTCTCCGTCATCTCCATCGTCATCGTTGTCATTGTAGGCGTTTGATTTTTCTTCAGTGATACGGCGCGCGGGCTGTGTCGGCGTCTGTCCCTGTGCCTGTGATGCCTGTGATGCCTGTGACTGCCTCTGCGGTCTTGACGCCTCCTGCCTTTGGCGCGGGTCGGGATGCGAAATTATGGTAGATGCTATTCTTCGCATGGAGGCGTCGTCGTCGGAAAGTGAGATGACGCCTTCTCTTTTGTCCTCCGGAACAGAGGAGAGGAACGAGCGCGCGCGGCGCATCGCGGTCTCTCTGTCGACGCCGGAGCTCTCGAGAAGAGAGGCAAGCGTGATAATAAATCTGTTGCTGTCCATTAGTTTTCTCCCTTTTGCGGGTCGTATATGAAGGAAAACGGTTTGAAAATCAAAAATAATGTGGTATAATGTCTTCACAGACTTGCAAAGCTTTGCTTGCAAGTCATCAAAAGCTACGCTTTTGCGGCGGCAACGCCGCCGGTTCGACATTGACGGCCTCGCAAAAATGCTCTTGCAAGCAAGCATTTTTGCTTCGTGGTATAATGATTGCGTGATGTTACTGGAAGCCTTCAACTTCCGACATCACAGCAATCATTGACGGCCTCCGCCTCGCACAGCTTCGCGCGCTCGGCGATGTGGTATAATGTCTTCACAGACTTGCAAAGCAAGGCTTTGCAAGTCTTCTGTGCCGCCGGTCCGACATTGACTGCCGCGGCTCCGCGTTTGCGGCGCGATATGATATCGGTATCAGTATAAAGATACACAGTTTATTTTACCAAAAGTCAAGAGAGATTTCAAGTATGAGAATGAGAAAAAAAAAGAATTCGGACGCGCGCATCGAAAAATGCGAGAGATTCCTTATAAGAGAGCCGGAGACCGTCTTGTCCTCGGGCATATATGCGCCTTTTCCGAAGGAGCTTTCCGGCGCGCCCGTCTCGCTTGAGCTCGGATGCGGCAAGGGCTCGTTTATATGCGAAATGGCAGTGCGGCATCCCGATACCGTATTCTACGCGGTCGAAAGGATAGACAGCGTCATGCTTTTCGCGCTCGAGAGGCGCGCGGCGCAGCTTGCCGACGCGGAGGCGGGCGGCACGGTACTTCCCGACAATGTACGCTTCATCATTGGAAACGCCGCAAACGCCGACACATGGTTCCCCGCGGGCTCGCTTTCCGACATATATCTCAATTTCAGCGACCCGTGGCCGAAAAAGGGATACTACAAGCGCAGAATGACGTACCGAGATTTTCTTTCCGTGTACGCGCGCATCCTCGCGCCGGGCGGACGGCTTCACGTCAAAACAGACAACACCGTCCTGTTCGATTTTACGCTCGAGGAACTCGGGACGTCGCCTTTCCGCCTCGAATGGCAGACAAGGGATCTGCATGGCAGCGAGTTTGCGGACGGCAATGTCATGACTGAATACGAGGGCAGATTTGCGGCAGAGGGAGTTAAGATAAACGCGCTGCTCGCCGTGCTGCCGGAGGAAAAAACGGAAAATTAGGCAGGCGCATAAGCATTTTATGCAAAAGAATAAAATAAAGACCGGACGGCGTTTATTCGCCGTCCGGCCGGTCTTTTTTCCCTTATCTTGAAAGGATGTCTGCCATGTTGTAGGTGTCGAGCATATAGCGGCGTTTTGCCTCGCATATCTCTCTCATCTCTGTGATGTCGGCGAGAGAGTACGGACGAAGCTCGCCCTCCGTCAGCTTGCCCTTATACATGCGGTCGAGCTTGAGAGCGTATGTGATGTCCATAGGCTCGATTCTGCCGTTGCGTTCGCACATGACGAGGTTGCTCTCGCCCTGGAGCAGGCATTCGACCGCCTTGTGCCCCATGCGCGTTGCGAGCATTCTGTCTCGGAGCGTCGGCGAGCCGCCGCGGACGACGTGCGCGAGGCGGGCAAAGCGCGTCTCAACGCCTGTTTCCTCCGGGATCAGCTTTGCGAGCTTTTCGGAATAGTCGCCGAGACCCTCGGAAACTATGACTATGTAGTTGCGCTTTCCGCTGTCTCTGCCGGCCTTTATCTTCTTGATAAGACCCTCCTCGTCGAACGGGACCTCCTTGATCGCTATGGCGATAGCGCCGACGGAGATGCCGACCTCGAGCGCGATGTCTCCGGCGTCGCGTCCCATGACCTCGACGACGTTCGCGCGCGCGAGCGACTCGCATGTGTCGCGGAGCCTGTCGACCATCGAAAGGGAGGTGTTGACGGCGGTGTCAAAGCCTATCGTGTAATCGGTGGAGGTGATGTCGTTGTCTATCGTCGCGGGGATGCCTATCGTCGGTATGCCCTGCGCCGTCAGGTCAACGCCGCCGCGGAACGTACCGTCTCCGCCGATGACGACGACGCCGTCGATCTCGTTTTTGCGGCACGTCTCCGCCGCCTCCTGCTGACCCTCGAGGAAGCGGAAACGGTGGCAGCGGTCAGAGTAAAGGCATGTGCCGCCGTCATGGAGTATGCCTGACACGTCGCGGTACGAGAGCTGCTTCATCTCGTTGTCGATAAGCCCGCGGTAGCCCTTGTAGATGCCCATGACCTCGACGCCCTGCGCTATCGCGGAACGGACGACGGCTCGAACTGCGGCATTCATTCCGGGGGAGTCTCCGCCGGAGGTGAGTACGCCGATCTTTCTGAATTTCTGCATAGTTTTCTCTCCTTATATTTTAGTCATCACGGCAAAGTAACGGCAGCGGCTCTTATCTGCCTTTGTCCTTGACGTGATGCCATTGTTTGGCTTTTTTAAAATCTTTCAGACGCCTGCGGTCTCTATAAGGCGCGTTATCAGCTCGGAATACGGTATTCCATCGTGCTCCATGAGCTGCGGGTACATGCTTATGGAGGTGAAGCCCGGCAGCGTGTTTATCTCGTTGAAGATTATCTGCTCCGTGCCCTTGAAGTCGCGGACAAAGAAGTCTATGCGCGAAAGTCCGCGGCAGCCGAGCACCGAAAAGATGAGAGACGCCGTCTCCTTTATGCGAAGCTCCGTCTCGGGCAGGATATGCGCCGGAATGTAGTATTTCGCGTTGTCGTTTTTATACTTCGTTTCGTAATCGTAGAAGCCCTCGCCGGGGTCTATCTCGCCGCAGCAAGAGAGGGTGACTGTGCCGTCCTTGTTCTCGAGCGCCGCTATTTCGACCTCGCGCCCCTTTATGTATTCCTCAACGAGTATCTTTTTGTCGTACTCGGCGGCGTTTTTCATCGCCGAGATCAGCCCGTCTCTGTCCTCGGCTTTTGAAGCGCCGACGGATGAGCCCGAGGACGACGGTTTTACGAACACGGGATACCGGAACATGCTCTCTATGCGGTATATGACGTCGTCAAGGTCAGCTTCGAGTTCGCGGGCGCTGACGGACAGCGCGTTTGCGAGCGGGACCTCGTAATTTGAGAGGATGAGCTTCGTCATCGTCTTGTCCATGCATACCGCCGACGATGTGCAGTCGGAACCGACGTAGGGGATGCCGCACATTGACAAAAGCCCCTGCAGCGTGCCGTCCTCGCAGTATTTTCCGTGAACGACGGGGAAGATGACGTCTATTCCCAGCGCCTGCGGGGTACCGTTTTCGTCTCGGACAGAGAGACCGTTTTTCGGGTCGGGCGTTACATGAGTGACGTCTCCCTTCTGCCATGTGTCGTTTTTTATTGCGTCGGCGTCTCCGCGGTAGAGATACCATTCGCCTTCCTTTGTTATGCCGACGGTGACGACGTCGAAGGTGTTTCGGTCTATGTTTTCGAGCACGCTGCAAACTGAGCGGAGCGACACCTCATATTCTGTCGACTTTCCGCCGAAAAGAAGGCATACGCACTTTTTACTGTTCATGTAAGGTCACATCCTTTTTTGTGAATGATAGTGTCAGAGTGAGAGGTAATATTCTATCGAGTCGCGCAGCGCCTGCCAGCTCGCGTCGACGATGTCGACTGAGACGCCGACCGTGCGCCACACGGAGACCCCGTCCGTTGATTCTATAAGAACGCGGACAGAGGACGCGGTCGTCGCCGACGCGGAGTCCAGCACGCGGACCTTGTAGTCCGTCAGCCGCATTTGGGAGAGCGTCGGATAAAAGCCGGAGAGGGCGCGCCTTGAGGCGATGTCGAGCGCGTTGACGGGTCCCATTCCCTCGGCGGCGGCAAATTCCTCATGGAGCGTGCCGTCCTCGTCGGGGACCGCGAATTTTATCCACGCCGCAGACAGGCTCTTCGGATTTACCGACATCGGCTCGCCTATAATGACGCGGAACGTAAGCAGGTCGAAGAAGCGGCGCCGCCTGCCGAGCGCCTCGCGCACGACGAGCAAAAGGGAAGCCTCGGCGTTTTCAAACTGAAATCCCTTCGCCTCGTATTCCTTTATTTTCGATATAATCGCGGAAAATTCCGGGCTTCCCGGTGTGATGTGCAGGTCGGGCGCTATCCTGTCGAGCACCGCCTGATACGCGCTTTTGCCCGCTATCCCCGAGATGAGAAGGTCGCTTCTGTTGCCGACGAGCTCGGGCGAGATGTGCTCGAACGTCCGAGACCTCTTGCGGACGGCGTCTATGTGCATCCCCGCCTTGTGGGTGAAGGCGTACCCGCCTACAAACGGGCTGTGCTCGTTGAAGGAGAGGTTCGCCGCTTCCGTTATGCGGCGCGCGGTCCTCGTGAGCGAGGCGAGCGCCTCGGGCGTGACGCAGGAGAAGCCGAGCTTGAGCTGGAGCACGGGGATCACGGTAGAAAGACTGCAGTTTCCGCAGCGCTCGCCGATGCCGGAGAACGTGCCCTGCACCTGAACGCATCCGGAGATGACGGCCTCGACTGAGCAGGCGGCAGCCATGCCCATGTCGTCGTGGCAGTGGATGCCGAGCACGGCTTCGGGAAATCTTGTATGTACGGCGTTTACGACGACGCCTATGACGTCCGGCAGCATGCCTCCGTTCGTATCGCAGAGGACGAGCCGTTCCGCGCCGGCTTCGTGTGCGCGGTGAAGAACTTCAAGCGCGTATGAGGGATCGTCGCCGTATCCGTCGAAGAAATGCTCCGCGTCAAAGAAGACGCGCTTGCCGCGCTCTTTGAGAAAAGAAACGGTGTCGCTTATCATCGAGAGGTTTTCTTCCGGCGTCGTCCCGAGGACGCGCTCCGTGTGATATCGCGACGCTTTTCCGACGACGGCGACGCAAGGGACGGGACACGACGCGGCGAACGCGAGCGCCTCGTCCTCAAGAACACTTTTTCCGGCGCGCCTCGTCGAGCAGAATGCGACGGGAACGGAATTTTTCAGTCCGAGCGACCCTGCCTCCGAGAGGATCTTCCTGTCGGACACGGACGCCGCGTTCCCGAGCTCTATATATGATATGCCGAGCGCGTCGAGCGCGCCCGCTATCTCGCGCTTGTTGTCGTCTGTAAAATCTATTCCGGCGCCCTGCGAGCCGTCGCGCAGGGTGGTATCGTATATCTCGAGCTTCATCTTACATTTTTCCGTATGTACGAGTATTGTCTCATGCGCGCCGCAGAACAGCCGCGCGCGGGAGACCTGACAGGTCGTTTATTATCTGTGCGTCAAAGCCGTGACGCATTGCAAGCTCCGTTATGCTCCCCGACAGCGATGAGCCTATCTCAAAGACGAAAACGCCGTTTTGCGAAAGGGAGCATATGCAGTTATCGAGTATGACCCTGTAAAAGAGCATCCCGTCCTCCCCGCCGTCAAACGCCGCCGCGGGCTCGTATGAAAGCTCGGGCGCAAGGGAGGAAAGCTCGCCTGTCATAACGTAGGGGGGATTTGAAATTATCATGTCGTACTCCGCCGATGGGAGAAATCCGGGCTCCCTGACGTCGGCGAGGTAAAAATTTATTTTGTCGGAGACTCCGAGCGCGTCGGCGTTTTGTTTTGCGACGGCGAGCGCGGGCTCCGATATGTCAAAGCCGTGGCAGCGTGCGTCCGTCCTTTTGCAGACCGCGATGCCGCAGCAGCCGCTCCCGCAGCAGACGTCGGCAATGAGGGAGCCTTTTTTCAGGTGGGACAAGGCGTAGTCGACGAGCAGCTCCGTTTCGGGGCGGGGAATCAGTACGTCGGGCGTGACCGTGTACTCGTCGCCGTAGAACTCCCATTTTCCGAGGATATACTGGAGCGGCTCCCGCGCTGCGCGCCGCGATACGAGCTCCGAAAGGAGGGGATACCACGGAAACGTGTCAAGCTCCGTGTCATATCGGGCGGACAGAGACGCCGAACTAAACCCCGACGCCGCCTCGGCGAGAAGAAGTACGTCGCGCTTCGGCGAGTCGACGCCGGAGGCTGAGAGAGCTGACGAGAGTTCCCGCAGAGTCAAGCGTTCTCCTCCGTGCCGCCTTCTTCCGTGCTCTCGGCGTCGGGTTCGATTTCGGCGTCGGAGACTTCGTCGGATTTTTCGGCGCGGTTGTATGTTTCGGGGTCAAAGTCGGGAAATTCCTCAGGCATCGAGAGCTTCAGCGACGTTATCGCGCATTCGAGCTCCTCTATATCGGGCTCGCGCGTCGTGACGCGCTGCATCAGAAGTCCCGGAGCCGAGAGTATTTTTGTAAGCACGTTTTCGTGCTTTCCCGCGTATATGAGATATTCAAAGCTGACGCCCATGACGAGCGGAAGCATGCAGAGCTTTATCGCGGACTGGGCGTACCACGGCAGAGTTGAGGGGACGACGGTGTATATCAGTATGCTGAGAATGAGGACGACGAAAATGAAGCTCGTGCCGCAGCGCGGATGAAAGCGGCGGCAGCGGGACGCGTTCTCGGGCGTGAGCTCCATTCCCGCCTCGTAGCAGGCGATCGACTTGTGCTCAGCGCCGTGATATTCAAACGTGCGCCTGATCTCCTTCATGAGAGAGACGAGGCAGATATAGGCGATGAAGATCGCTATGCGGAGAAGTCCCGAGAACAGGCTGACGAACCAGCTGTGCTCGAGCGAGGGGGACGCCCGCTTTATGAGATTTGCAAGATACGAGGGAAGAAGCGCGAACAGCCCGAGCGCCAAAAGCACGCCGAGGAAGCCTCCTATCCACATAACGACGTCGAGTACGCTCTTGCCGAATTTCTCGCGCAGCCACCGCTCAAACTTCGTTTCCTCGAATTCCTCGTCCATGCCGAGCATATCGGCGGAGGCGGAGAGGCACGAGAACGAGAGCTTCATCGACTCGATAAAGCTGACGACGCCTCTGATTATGGGGATGTTGAAAAATTTATTCTTTTTGCGAAGGGAGACGTATTCGTTCTTTCTGACGGCTATCGAGCCGTCCTCACGGCGCACGGACATCACGACGTTTTTGTCGCAGCGCATCATAACGCCTTCGAGAAGCGCCTCCCCTCCGACGCGCCCGAGACGCGGGTTTTTGGGCTTTTTATCTTTGCTCATGGAGTTTGGCTCCCGATTTTTAATTATATTCAAATATAATTATACCACAAAGGCGGACCGAAATAAATACGGAATTCTGAAATTTTACACAAAAAAGACGATAAAAGAATAAAAAGGCGCGCGGCGCCGTTTTTTCGGCGCCGTGCGCGTGTCCTTTATTTTGCGTGGAATGCGGTATTTTTTGCCCTTTTCCCACTCGTTCATTTTTCTCCGAGCATGAGATCGAAGAACTCGCCCGTCGTCTCATATACGCCGTGGCAGGGCTGCTCAATATAGAATTTGCCGTTTTTCCGATAAAGGAAGAGGGAAACCGTGCCCCCGTCCTTTGTTACAAGCTCTGCCTTTACGGCGTTATCCTCCGTCGGCTCATATGTCACGGACGGGATGGAGGTCGCCCTCGCTTTTCCGAGGAGAGCGAGCGCGTCGCTCAGGAACTCATCGCCGTCGTGCGTCACGGTCTCCCCGTCGGGGAGCGTCACCGTGACGGAGGCGATGTCCTCCGTCTCGGGCAGCGCTATCGCGGGCACTGTATCATATCCGAACGCGGAAAAGACGAAGAGGGCGAGAGCCGCGAAGAGGAACGCTAACGCGGGCGAGACGTCCGCAAACGTGATCGAGCGGCTGCGGTATGAAAGAGCGCGGCGCGTCCTTTCAGCGGCGAGCCCTCTTGCGATGCCGGCAAACTTTGCTTTTACCTTGGCATCGGCAGTCATGGCTTTTCCTGTCATAGTGGTCTCCTTTTATCTGCCCCTTATCGCGTCTATCGGGCGCTTGGACGCTATCTTCTTTACGGGGAGGAAGCAGGCGAGCGCCGCGATGCCGAGCGACACGGCGAGAATGAGCGCGACCTGCCGCAGCCCGAACGAGAGTATGTGTACCAAGATCCCGAACTCATGTGTGACGTACCAGTTGATGATCGCGGTTACTGCGAACGTTCCTATGGCGGAGAGCAGGAAGTCGACGGCGGCTATGATGAACGCTTCCGCGAAGAAGATGTGGAAAACGTCGCTCGAGCGCGAGCCTATCGCGCGGAGGATGCCGATCTCCTGTTTCTTATAAGCGATGCTCGTGCCGATGAAGTTTGCGAGCATGACGGCGGCGAACACCGCAAAGCCTGCGCCGATCCACACGAACACGGACGCGAGAGTCGATAAAATATCGTTGATGTTGTCAAGCTCGTATGTGATGGGGTTCATCATCGCGAAGCGCTCGTCAGCCTCGTCATTGTAGCAGAAGCGAACCGTTTTTTCTATGTCCGAACGCCCCTTCGGCATCGCGCCGAGCGCGAGCGTGTATTCGCCCGAGTTCTCTTCCGCGAACGTCTCATACAGTCCGTCGCCGACATACATCGCGCCGTATGACCTGAAGCCGTCGAGAGAAGCCGTATCTATCACGCCGACGACGCGCATCTCTGAAAACTCCTGCCTGTCGTCTCCTCCGAAGGGATCATATGCGCTTCCGTTGAATTCGGCGCCGAACAGCTTATCATACCCGACCTCGGATATGTCCTTGCTTTCCATATACCCGTTTGAGCCGCTTTGATATGATTCATATATTTGAAGGATATTTTCGGTCACAATGACCTCGTTGTCGGCGAGCTTGTCGCGCTCTTTGCCGTCCGCCCAGGTGATGTGGGCGCCGATCCCGTTGCCGTCTATGTCCTTTACGTCCTTCAAATCATCGAGCTTTCCTATCGAGTTGGGGTCGATGTTGAACGAGATGTCGCCGTCATCCGCGCCCATGTAGACGTTCGTCTCCGAAAGAAAGATCTCGGGCGGCTCGTTTGCGATGAGCTCGTCGATTTTTCCCTCGCCGACGAAAACGGCGGTGTGGAAGCTGAAATTCATGGAATAGTGCAGCTCGCGCGAGAGCATATATGTGCCGATGCTGTCCTCTCTCACGTTCTCGTCCGTCAAGGGAGAGTAGCGCTCAAAGTTAAAGCCCGTGTCGACGATGCCGACAATCTCGTATTCCGTGCCGGCGAGCGTCAGCTTCCTGCCGACGAGGTCTGCGGGGGTGGAAATTTTGTCATAAGAGACGCTGCCCTCGCCGCCGTCCGTGCGGATAAATCCGCCGAGCACGAAGGATTCGGCAGAATAGCTCGTCAGCGCTATCTCGTCTTTCTTCCCGTCGGGCAGGCGGCCCGCGGCGAGCTTGTAGCCGAGCTCCGTTAAGTCTTTGTCGGCGAGCTCGACAAAGCCCGTAAATTCCGTCGAATGCAGACGGGTGAGCTTTTCGCCGTTCAGCATCGAAGAAACGGAGAGGAAAGCATCGCGCGGGACGAAAGCGCCCTTAAGGTCGATGCCGAGTTCATCTTCTATTTTCGAGATATCGTCCTTTGAGATATTAAATCTGCCGCCATTCCAGAAATTGTCATTTGGGCCGCTGCCGTAGACGACCTTTTTCTGCTTTTGCAGCGAGAGATATGAGATGTCGGAGGAGAGGAGCGATTCCGTGCAGGCGGAGATGTTGTTGTACGCGCCGAACGTGTCCGTCAGGGCGAAGAGGGAGAACGCGACGACGGAGAGCATCACTGTCACGAACAGGCGGAATTTCTTGTATTTCAGCCCGCTCGCGCCTATGCGGAACGCGCTTTTCAGCGGCAGACGCGACTTGATGAGCGCGAATTTCGACGGGTCCTGCTCCGGCAGGCGGGAGGTGTCCGTATCGTGAAATTTCTTCCTTATGCCGGAAATCGAGAGGCGCGCGCCCGAGCGCAGCTTGTCTATATATTCGTTTATGGAGGCGCGGTCTTCCTCGGTCAGGTGATAGCCCTGCGGTATCGTCACGGTGTCGCCGGAGAAGTCGAGGGTGTCGCCCCTCATGTCGTCCTCGGGCGTGTGCTCGACGTCGGATATAACGCGGCCGTCCGCGAGCTCTATTATCCTGTCTGCATAGTACTCCGCGTACTCCCTGTCGTGGGAGACTATTATGACGAGCTTTTCCGCCGAGAGCTTTTTGAGCGTGTCGAACACCTGCTTGCCGGTGTTCGAGTCGAGCGCGCCCGTCGGTTCGTCCGCCATTATTATCTCCGGGTTCTTGACGAGCGCTCTCGCTATCGCGACGCGCTGAAGCTGACCGCCGGAGAGCTCGTTCGGGCGGCGGTTCCCGTAGCCCGTGAGGTCGACCTCGTCGAGAATGCGGTTTATCTCCGCGTCCGTCGCCTTTTTGCCCTGAAGCTCGAGGGCGAGCGCGATATTCGCGCCGACGTTGAATTCCTCGAGGATGTTGTAGTCCTGAAAGATGAAGCCGACGTAGGTGTTTCTGTACGAGTCGAAGCGCTCCTGCGAGAAGTCGCGGCTTGATACGCCCTTGATGATTATCTCGCCTTCGTCGTAGCTGTCAAGCCCGCCGAGCAGGTTTAAGAGCGTGGACTTTCCGCTGCCGGATTTGCCGAGCAGAAATACCATGCCTCTTTCGGGAAATTTCAGCGATACGCCGTCGAGCGCCGTCACGGGCACTCCCTTTTTCGGTTTATATACCTTTCGCAAATTTACGGTCTCTAACATAGTGTTCATTCCTTTCTCGCGAAATGTGTGTCACAAAAGTTCGAAGTGTACTACGTTTGTTAGTACGCTTGATATGATACTATACACAAAAGCGTTTGTCAATACGTTTTTGAAAATCTTAAAAATTTTTTTCGCGCTCGTTAAAAAAGGACGCTCCCGCGGGAAGCGCCCTTCCTTTTCAACATTATGCCGTGCCGGTCTATCTTATCTCTCCGACGCAGATGATGTCGTAGATCTTTCTCATGTCGTCGCTCGGCTCCTGATGACGAATTATCTCGCCGTTGTAGTAGGCGTATGCGGAGTTGCCGCCGTCAAAGCAGTAAGCGGAGACGCATCCGAGATCTTCGTATATCTTTGCAAGGTCAGTGAACCTTATTCCTTTTATATATGTGCTTTTGCCGTTGTATTTTATGGTCTTTCTCCCTTCGGCGACGATAAAGCAGTAGTGGTAGGGCTCAAAGTAGCCGATCGAGGAGCGGGGATTTCTGCCCGTTATGTTGTTGTACCATGAGCCGAACGAGGTCCGCGCTTTTCCCTCACTGTCGAGAAGAGACGGACCGAAGTCCCAAACCTGATATACGTCGTCCGTGATCTCAAAGCCCGGGAGCTCTTTTCTGTCGTGCATCGTTATCGTTCCGTCGCGGTACATCACGCAGAAATCGCCCTCCGTGCGCCTCTTTTCCGACAGTGTAACACCGTTTCGTACGGCTATGTCGGCGTTCAGACGCCAGTAGTCGCCGCTGACTGCCGCTATCGGGTTGCCGGCGCTTGTGACAAGGTCGATGAAGGGGTACCTCGCGTCCGTCGTCGAATACGTCGTGAAGATATTCTCTATGTATCTGACGTACACGTCGAGAACGTAGTACCGCGCGACATAATCGGAGACGGGACCTGTCACCTCGGTGACCGTCATGTATATGTCGTGGCTTTTGTAATATGTGTCGGTGACCTCGACCTCGCCCTCGGCGGCGAAGAGCTCTTCGAATTTGTGCTTCGGCTCCGGCGGCTCCGTTTCGGGCGGTTCGGTCTCAGGCTCGGTTTCGGTCGGCTGTCCCAAAGCGTCGCCGTCACGCGAGGGAGCCGCGGTGTCGGGGGCAGGGGAGGTTTCCTCGGGATGCCGTGCCGACGCGTCCGCGCCGCCTCCGATGCCTTCGATGCCTTCGATATCGGGTCTGCCGGCTATTATGCCGCCTTCGCCCGCTTCGGGCTCCGCCGCCCACATTCTTCTGACGTGATGGAAGTAGCAGAAGGATAATAGGCAGATGGCGAACAATATCGTGTCAACTAAGACAATTGTAAAAATCAGCAGTTTTCTCTGTCTTTTCATGGCGTTCATTCTGTCAGCCGCAGCGTTTCAAGCGCGGCTGAAGGCTCAAATTCATCAAAGGGGCACCCGTCAGGCAGCCGCTCGAAGCGCATCGTCTCCCCTGTGTCGGGGTGCGGAAAGGAGAGGGAGGCGCAGTATAGGGCGATGCCGCGAGCGGAGGGCGTTTTCGTGCCCCAGCGCGCCTCGTCGGGCTTGCCTCCGTAGCGGCGGTCGCCGAGAACGGGCGTGCCGCGCGAGGCGAACTGCACGCGTATCTGATGTGTGCGTCCTGTGAGAAGGCGGACGGCGACGAGAGATGCGCCGTTCGATGTTCCGACCGTGCGGTAGCGAAGCGCCGCCTCTCGGACGCCGCGGCGCATGCAGGAGACGACGTAGGATTTGTTTCTTCTCGCGTCGTGATACAAGAGGTCGCGATATTCTCCGAATGCGGGGGATGGCTCGCCGAGCACGACGGCGAGGTATTTTTTCACAACGCCGCCGCCCGCAAACGATGCGGACAGCGCGGCGGCAGCTTTCTGCGTCCTCGCGTAGACCATTACCCCCGCCGTCTCCCTGTCGAGCCTGTGGACGGGATAAATGTCTCCGCCGAGCATGAGGGACAAAGACGCGATCATGTCGCCGCCTTTGCCCGCGCTTCCGCTATTCTGCGAGGCTATGCCCGACGGCTTTATCGCGACGGCGACGCTGTCATCGTAATATATGAGCTCGGGGGCAGGTGCACGGCGGTTTTCGCCGCCGGAAGCCGATGGGGATGAGGATAAGGGCAGGTCCGTCATGTTACGACCTGCCGCCCGGCGTCGCGATAACGGCTATAACGTATTCGCGGACGTCGTCCGTCGCGGCGTCGGAGCCCTCGGGCAGTGAAACGGCGGCGGAATAGGAGAATTTTCCGTCGTCCCATACGGCGAAAACGGTGTTCCCGTCAGTATAGTAGGCGACCGTGCAGGAGCCGATGCGTTCGGTGCCCGCCTCTTTGCCCGACGTGATGCCCGATATGCCGGGCGCGCCGTCGTTCTTTGCGAGCTTTTCGGCGTAACCGAGCTCCGCCATGCGGAAGGTGAGCGTCAGCTCCGCCTCGCCGTCATCGGCTTTTTTCACCGCGTAAACGGTCTCGCCGAGCTTTCCGTCCATCGCGCCGAGACCGACCGCCTCAAGCTCGACCCCGTCAGGCTCGGGAACGTCCGCCATATCAAACGAAAGCTCCCTGTTACGTCTGGTCTCGTCTTCATAATACACTACCGTGTACGAGCTGCCCGAGCAGGAGGAAAAAACAAACGCCGACATCCCTGCGGCGATGATAAAGACGGCGGCGAATAAAATGGAAAGGCTGCGCTTCATGCTTGACCCCCGGTTTTAAAAGCGTACTTTTGCGGATATTATAGCACCGTTTTTTTGACTTTTCAATATTTTTTGATGCAAAAGTGTTGCCGATGGGCGGGGGAGGTGCTACAATTTAACGAGAACGGATCGAAAACGTAAATAATTCGGAGGAAAAAGATTTGGACGGGATAGAGACGGAGCGCAGGTTCCTTATAAAAATGCCGCCCGAGACGCAGCTCGAGGCGCTAGGAGGCGACAGCATCGTTCAGACTTATATAGAGAGCGAAGACGGCGTGTCGGAGCGGGTCAGGGCGCGGACTCACGAGGGAAAAACGATATACACGCACACGAAAAAGCGCCGCATAAGCGAGGTATCGTCGTTTGAGGACGAGCGCGTCATAGACGGCGGCGAATACGCGGCGCTCGCAGACAGGCGCGAGCGCGGGACCTCGCCCATAAAAAAGACGCGGTACGTTCTTTCGTACCGCGGGCTGAATTTTGAAATAGACGTATATCCCCAGTGGCATAAAACGGCGGTGATGGAGGTCGAGCTGCCGCGCGAGGACGCGGGACTTGAGCTGCCGCCCGAGATCGAGGTGATAAGGGAGATCACAGGCAAGCGCGAATACAGCAATCATTCGATGTCCCGCAGCTTTCCCGACGAGCCGTTATCGACCGAAGAATGAAAGGATGACGCCTGTCACGTCGACGTGAAAGACGAGCTCGGCTACGGCGTACGACGCCGAGAGAAGGAAGATCACCGCCGCATGGAGTATCGCGGATGCCGCGGCGAGACGCGAGCGAGCGAGCTTCTTTGACGCGAGCGCGGTTATTACGGCGACGATGAAGCCGACTACGGGTAGAGACGTGAAAAAGAGCATGACGATATAGCCGAAAACGCCCATCGGGGCGTATTTCGACTCGGGAGAGGGTCGCATCTCGGATATCGAGCAGTACGAAAGACGCGCCGTCTGCGGCTTCGGGAGCGTATCAAACCGTAACGCGCATTTTGCATCCGCGGCGGCGTCGCTTTCGGTTTTGACGTCCGCCGCGCTCGCGGCGCCGTTATCATCATCGGGAGAGGTATCTTTTTCTTTTTCGGGTTTTATTTCGTCCATAAGTAATTTTCCATGACCTTTTTGGTTTTTACGGCTTATTTAATTATTGCATAAACGGGACGTTTTGTAAAGTATGGCGAAAAAAATTTTTTTGAGCGGGCGCAGTATTTACAAAATGTTTTTAATTTTATACTTGATTTTTTTTAATCGTTGTATTACAATACAATATCATATTTTTTATTTGTTCCGAAAAAGGCTTTTTCGAAAAGGGAGGAGATTTCGACGTGGCATCCGGAAACAAAAAGAACAAGAAAGTCAGAAATGTAATTCTTATAACGATAACGACGATATTGACGGTCATAATCGTAGTCGCGGGTTCTTTGTTCGCCGTTGCGAATTATTATGTCAGCATGATACCGAAATCGAATGACGGCAACGACGGAAACGGCAACGACCCGTCATATGAGGACTACGGCACGGGCGATCAGCCCGGTCAGCTTCCCGACTATGACGGCTATGATGATGAGGACGATTATCCGGAGGATCCCGATCTTCCGCCTATGGAGACGATGGACCCCGCCGACGTCGAGTGGG
Organism: uncultured Clostridia bacterium; assembly: GCA_947631245.1. GTDB lineage: Bacteria > Bacillota > Clostridia > Oscillospirales > CAG-272 > DTU064. Next base: position 2,532 of record CANRKP010000028.1, on the reverse strand, counting down.
AGACGCCCGACAGCCTTCCCGACGTTGACGACGACGGTCTTCTCAACATCATGATCGTCGGTCAGGACACGCGCAGCAACAAACGCGAGCGTTCCGACACGATGCTGCTCATAAGCATCAACCCGAAGTCGAACAACGTGTCTCTCATCTCGTTCCTTCGCGACCTTTGGGTGCAGATACCGGGCGGCTCGGACAACAGACTGAATGTTCCTTATGCGAGGGGAGGCTTTGAGCTTCTGCGTAAGACGCTTAAAACTAATTTCGGTGTAACGATAGACGGCTTCTTTGAGTGCAACTTCAACTCGTTCATAGATGTGATAGATACTCTCGGCGGCGTCACAATAACGCTGACGGAAAAAGAAGTCAACTATATGAAGAACTCCATGGGAGTGAAGGGAGTAAAGGTCGGTGAGAACAACCTTGACGGAATTCAGGCACTCTCTTATGCAAGAATAAGAAAGATAGATTCCGACTGGGGAAGAACGAACCGCCAGCGCAAGATAATACTGAGCCTGTTTGACGAGTTCAAGGACGCGAATATAATGGAGCTCAAGGCGACGGCGGAGCAGCTGCTTCCTAAGATGAAGACGGATATGTCAAACGGCGATATAATGTCCCTGATGCTGACGATGCTCCCGAAGCTCAGCTCGATGAAGCTCTCCTCGTATTCGGTGCCGTCCTCCGGAACATATCAGAACAAGAAGATAGGCGGCAGAGCGGTGCTCGTGCCCAACCTTTCAAAGATAAGAACGCAGCTCGCAAACGAATATCTCCCGAAATAAGAAATTGATAATAGAAAAATTTCCCGAGCCGAAAGGCTCGGGAAGTTTTTTGCTCTGCTTTTCAGATACCGCGCCGCCTGAGCGGTATCGCCGCAATGAGAAGGACGACGCCCGCGGCGGTAAACGCTGCGGCGCGTATCACAAAGGGAACGTTGAACGCGGCGGCAATTCCCGCAACGGCTCCGTCCATGACGGCGCCGCCCGCAAAGTGTATCACGGCGGCGATGCCGAAAAGAAGCACGCCGCAGATGATAGCGGGAACGGCTATGTAGGGGAGCGAGCGCCCGACGAGAAATTTGTGGAGCGCAAATATCGCTATGGCGAGCACGACGCATACGGCGATGGCGGTTATGTAACCGGCGGGGGAGGTGACCTTTGAGACGGTCCCAGTAATGACAGTCGGGTCAACTCCCGTCGACGCCTTTATCTCTTCGGCCGTTATCTCTATGTTGACATCCTTTGAAGCGACGCTTTTCGAGATCTTGGAGTAGTGTTCCTCGGTCAGGCGGCTGCCCGTGACCTCTTCGATGAGATCCTCGTTCTCACGGATGAGCTCAACTATCGTGTCGGCGTTGATGATGGTCGCTTTTCCTGTCGTAAGAAAGTCATCAGCCGCGTTTGCGAGCTTTTTCGAGATGAATTCGTCAACTGTCGAGCGCTCGAGAACGGTTTTAAGGGATTCCTTTGAAAGATTTGCTTCCTCAAGTGTTTCTTGTCCGCAGACTTCGTAGAGATAGTCGGCAAGTCCGGACATATCGCCGGAGGCGACTGCCTCAAGGTCGGGCAGCTCGTCGGGATCGACGCTGCCGATTTTGTCTATCCCGTCGGAGAATGCGTCGGCGAGCTCGTATCCGCCGGGGACGGCGGCGCCTTCCTTCGGCGAGGATACTTTTTCGCTGAGGAGCGCTCCGATGTCGACGCCCGATATGATGCGCGCGATGCCTTCCTTTGAAAGCGTGGACCTAATCACGCCGAAAAGGGCTGTCGCGAAGAGCGCGAAAGTAAGGATCACGGCGAGGAGCACGGATACCGGTTTTGCGGCGCGAAGGGGTGTGCGCGGCTGTTTTTCCGCCGTGCGCTCACCGGCATCATCGGCTTTGTCTGTTTTGATATTATCCGCCGTTTTTGCTTCTGTCTTTTCTTCGGCGGCGCCGGCAGGCAGGTCGGATGCGGACGGGACCTCGGCTTTGGCTTCGGTCTCGGCTTCTGTTTTGATGTCGTCTGTCATGGTATATCTCCTTTTTTATTTTTTTTCGTTATTCGACGGCGTAAAGTATGTTCAGATTGCGTATCTCCGGGTCACATATCGTGTCGTTGCAGGCGTATGCGAGGTCCTCGAGGCTGCGGTTTTTCGGCATTTTTACCGAGCAGAGCCTGCATGCCGCCTCTCCTACTGCGAGCGATACGTCCTCGATGAGCTCGGCTTTTGTCGCCGCGGTTTTTTTGTCATTGTCGGAAGTGATGAGAAATTCGAGCGTGTCATAGAGGTCCGCAAGCTCGCCGAGCTCGGAGAACGCCCGAAAGCTCCATTTGTAATATGGCATATAGCGCCCTTTTATGTTGAAGCACGCTCTCATCGCGCATCTGACGAACTCATATGCCGCGAGCTGAGAGGCGGCGGTGTCACCCCTCTTTATGCATCTGCCGTAGTTGTACTGCCCGGACTGCGCCATGAGCAAAAGGTTGCCCGAGAGCTTCTTGCGCCTCACGTCCTCGGGCATATGAGAAAGGCGCTCTCTTATTGCCGAGA
>CANRKP010000027.1 GCA_947631245.1 uncultured Clostridia bacterium | reverse complement strand
GAGAACGGCAAGCTCTACATGCTCCAGACGAGAAACGGCAAGCGCACCGCGAAGGCGGCGCTCAAGATCGCGTGCGACCTCGTTGACGAGGGCATGCGTACCGAGCAGGAAGCCGTTCTCATGATAGACCCGCGCAACCTCGACACGCTGCTTCATCCGCAGTTCGACGCCGCCGCCCTCAAGAAGGCGGAGCCCATTGCAAAGGCTCTCGCGGCGTCTCCCGGAGCCGCCGCCGGCAAGATCGTCTTCTCCGCTGAGGACGCGAAGGCTTGGAAGGCTCGCGGCGAGAAGGTAGTTCTCGTCCGCCTCGAGACGTCCCCCGAGGACATCGAGGGCATGAAGGCGTCTCAGGGCATACTCACCGTCCGCGGCGGCATGACGTCGCACGCCGCAGTCGTCGCCCGCGGCATGGGCACATGCTGCGTCTCCGGCTGCTCCGCCATCACGATGGATGAGGAAAACAAGCGCTTCACGCTCGCAGGCAAGGAATATCACGAGGGAGACACGATCTCCATCGACGGCTCGACGGGCAACATTTACGACGGCATCATCCCGACGGTCGACGCCTCCATCGTCGGCGAGTTCAGCCGCATCATGGCATGGGCTGACAAGTACCGCCGCCTGAAGGTCCGCACTAACGCGGACACCCCGCGCGACGCGAAGAAAGCGCGCGAGCTCGGCGCCGAGGGCATCGGTCTCTGCCGCACCGAGCACATGTTCTTCGGCGAAGGCAGGATCGAGCCGTTCCGCGAGATGATATGCGCCGAGACGCTCGAAGAGCGCGAAGCCGTGCTTGACAAGATACTCCCGATGCAGCAGGCAGATTTCGAGGCCCTTTACGAGGCTCTCGAGGGCACGCCGGTCTGCATCCGCTTCCTCGACCCGCCGCTCCACGAGTTCGTTCCGACCGAGGAGGCCGACATCGAGGCGCTCGCAAAGACGCAGGGCAAGTCCGTTGAGGCTATAAAGGCTCTCATCGCATCGCTCCACGAGTTCAACCCGATGATGGGTCACCGCGGATGCCGTCTCGCCGTCACCTACCCCGAGATCGCGAGAATGCAGACGTCCGCCGTCATCCGCGCCGCCATCAACACGAAGAAAGCGCATCCCGACTGGAACGTCAAGCCCGAGATCATGATACCGCTCGTCGGCGAGGTCAAGGAGCTCAAGTACGTCAAGGACGTCGTCGTCAAGACGGCTGACGAGGAGATCGCCAAGTCCGGCATGGAGCTCAAGTATGAGGTCGGCACGATGATAGAGATTCCGCGCGCGGCGCTCACCGCGGACGAGATCGCGAAGGAAGCTGATTTCTTCTGCTTCGGCACGAACGACCTGACGCAGATGACGTTCGGCTTCTCGCGCGACGACGCCGGCAAGTTCCTCGGCGCTTACTACGACGCGAAGATACTCGAGAGCGACCCGTTCGCAAAGCTCGACCAGACAGGCGTCGGCAAGCTGATGAAGCTCGCAATAGACCTCGGTCGTCCCGTCAATCCGAACCTGCACGTCGGCATCTGCGGCGAGCACGGCGGCGACCCGACATCCGTCGAGTTCTGCCACAACATCGGTCTCGACTACGTCTCCTGCTCCCCGTTCCGCGTCCCGATAGCCCGCCTCGCCGCCGCTCAGGCAGCGCTCAGGTAAGGGCACGAAGGCAAACAAAACGAAAATATTACGTCCGCGTGGGAAGAGATGATCTCTTCCCACGCGGTTTTTGCGAAGAATACTTACCGTTTCGGCGGCGTGACGGGTAACTGTGGATGGCTCATGCACTCGCCGCACCCGCAGTTTGCAAAACTGCGCGAGAATGCGGAATATGTGAATATGCTTCAAAAATACGTCGGGTAAAAACACAATTTCCCTGCTTTATTTTAAATTGAAAACGGCGCGGTTTTTTTGACCGTGCCGTTTTTCATCGTGTTTTGCCCAATATTTTCGGCGTGCCGTCACATTTCTTTCGGCTGACTGCAATGCGGCGGCGTCACATGCTTTCTTGACATGAAATCGCCGCGCTGATATAATATTGGCAAGTTCTTTGATACGGGAGAAATCATATGACACTTTACGTTGTGCGCCACGGACGCACGGAATATAACGAAAAGCACCTTTTCTGCGGGAGGACGGACGTGCCGCTCTCCGATATCGGGCGCGCTCAGCTGCCCTCTCTCGCCGAGGCGGCACGCGGATACGGGCTTGACGCGATCTTCTCTTCCCCGCTGCGGCGCGCGGTCGAGACGGCGGAAGCCGTCGCCGCGGTCACGGGGCTGCCGGTGATCACTGACGACCGCCTCGTCGAGCGCGACTTCGGCAAGTTCGAAGGTCAGCCGTTCGACACGGACGAGGACCGCGACGCACGGGGGAATTTCGCGTTCCGTTACCCCGGCGGGGAATCGAACTTTGACGTCGCCGCGCGCGTGTATCCTTTTCTCGATTGGCTCCGCGAAAATTACAGAGACAAAACTGTCATGATAGTGTCTCACGGCTTCGTCTGCCGCATCATACGCACATGGTGCCTCGACATGACGGACGAGGAATTCTATTCCCTGCGCCACCCGAACACCGGCGTGCTCCGATACGACGTCTGACGCGCAAACCCCCTCTTTTTTTGCAAATGCGCGCGGCAGTTGCGCGATTTCAAAGGCGGCTGTATAGACCGAGCGCGTCTTTAAATGTTATGATATGAGCAAAAAAGGAGCACGAAAATGAAGCTTTACGAGAATATTTACAGACTTCGCACGGAGCGCGGAATGTCTCAGGAGGCGCTCGCCGATATGCTCGACGTTTCGCGCCAGTCCGTTTCCAAATGGGAGACGGCCGCCTCCGTCCCCGATCTCGACCGCCTTATGAAAATGTGCGATATCTTCTCCGTCAGCCTCGACGAGCTGACGGGACGCACAGAGCCCGAAACCGCCTCCGTCAATTTCACTGCCGACGCGGGCGCGTCATTTTCCGAGACACAGTACACAGCGCCGCCATCGCCCTTATATGAGGTACGACGCAGGCCGCGCGGGCAGACGGTTTGCGGCATAATTCTCACGGCAGTGTCGCTCATAACGCTGATCATTCTGTCTATATCCATTATCTTTTCGTCAGTCAGGGCGGATGATATGACAGTCGTGTCCGCTGCCTCGCTCTTCGTCGGTGTTCCCGCCGCCGTGTGCCTTGCCTGCGGGGTGATATGTCTTTCAGCCAAGCGGCACGCGGGGCTCATTTGCATTTTGGCAGTCTATATCGGCGCCGCCGTTTTTGCATTTCTGCTTTTAATTTCAATGCAAACAGACAGAGAGCATTATGACGGTGAGATAGAGATATATGTTGAAACGGTTGTCGATGTCACACTGCCTGCTGAATAAGCTCGGGATCAGACTGTTGCACACTTTGCGTTATTGTGATATACTTTTGGCGTAAAAAGTCGGGATCACTTTTATTTGACGGCTGAGGTAACAAGAATGAAGATATATTTCACGCGGCACGGCGAGACGACGCGAAACGCCGAGCGGCGCATCAGCGGGCGCGTCGACGTTCCGCTCTCCGAGCTCGGCAGACGGCAGGCTGAAGCGCTCGCCGCGCGCATACGGGCTGAGGGGCTGCATATCGACCTTATAATCTCGTCCCCCATGAAGCGCGCGCGCGACACCGCGGACGCTGCCGCCGCAGTGACGGGCGCTCCCGTCACGGTCGACGCAAGGCTCATCGAGCAGGATTACGGCGAATACGAGGGCGTCTACATGGACGAGCCGAGGTTTTCCGATTTTCTCGAAAACAAGCGCCACTTCGCGTACCGCTACCCCGGCGGCGAGTCCATGCTCGACGTCGCGGCGCGGGTCTACCCCTTTCTCGACGAGCTTATCCGCACGCACGCCGACAAGACCGTGCTTATCGTCAGCCACGGCGGCGTCTCGCGCCTTTTTAACGCGTACTTTTGCGACATGACAAACGAGGGTTTTTATAATTTCCTGCCCGACAACTGCGAGCTCACCTTATACGAAACGGAGGCGCCCCGATGCTGCGCGCTGTGATATTCGATTTTGACTACACGCTCGGCGACACGACGGACGGCATCGTCGCGGCGTTCAACTACGCGTTCTCCGAGATGGGGCTCCCGCCGCAGGCGCGGGAGGACATAAAAAAGACGGTCGGGCTGACGCTCCATGAGGCGTTTTTTATCCTCACAAAAAACGACAGCCGCGCCGACGCGGACACCTTTTTCGACAACTTTAATGTCGCGGCGAAACGGACGCTCGCGCCGAGCGCGTCCCTGTACGAAAACACGCTCCCGACGCTCGAATATCTTTTGCGGCGCGGATGCAAGCTCGGCATCGTGACCTCAAAGCACCGCCATCATATAGTCGACATCCTCGACAAATTCGGCATCACGGAAAAATTCTCCGTCATCATCGGCGCCGAGGACATAACGAACTTCAAGCCCGACCCGGAAGGGCTGCTGCTCGCATCGCAAAGGCTCGGCGTCGACCGCAAAGACGCGATATACGTCGGCGACAGCTTTGTCGACGGCGAGGCGGCGAGGTCGGCGGGCGTGCCGTTTGCCGCGGTACTGACCGGAACGACACCGAAAGAGCGACTGCTCGCCTATACTCCGATCGTCGTTGCCGACGAGATAGGCGGCGTCAGAAATTACATCGAGCGGTTCGTGATATGAAAATGGGGGGACGGTTCCGTCCCCCCTCTTACTTTTCATCGTCGGGCAGCCTGAGCTGCACAATCTCGGGCTCGGGCAGAGTTATCACACCGAGCTTTAAAAATACGGGATAAAGGTAGCTCGCGCCGAACGTACCGAGCTTTTTCGGTCCGTCTATGACAACGCCGTCCGCCTCTATCTCTTTCGCGCGGTGGAATGTGACGTTCACGGTCGCCCGCGTTATCGACTTTGTCTTGCGGCTGAAAAACACCTCGCTGCCGCGTATCTCATATGTGAACGTCAGCCCCTTCTGCGTGCTGAACTCCTCCGACTGATGAGCCAGCAGCATACCCCAAAGCGCGTCCTCCTCAGGCGTTGAAACTTCCGTGCGCTTCACATCCGTCCTCCCCGATTTTTTCTTTGTTTTTTCAAGTATATCATATCCGCCGCCGTTTTTCAATACGGCTTTTTTATATTGACAAAAACGGCGGCAGAGGTTAAAATTAAGGCAGACAAAACCGAGAAAAACGAGGCGGTGATGAAAATGAAGGCGGCTCCCGAAAAAATACTTATCTCTGTCATACTGTCCGTCTCTGTCATCGCGTTCGCCGCTGCCTACGCGTACGTCTTTTTCTCGGACGAAGGCGAAAAAGAGCCCTCGACAGATGAGACCGTCGAAAACGAGGGAACCGTCGAGGTCATCGGGGCGGAGGAAACGGAACCTCCTGAAGCGAGCTTTGAGGAAAATTCCGTCGAATTCCCATACCCCGCCAACCGTTCGGGCGATGACGGCGCCGTCGTGCCGGACGTGATAATCTCATTCTTTTCCTATCTTGACGGCGGCGACTACGACCGCCTGCCCACCCTTTGCATCAGGCCTGCGTCGTGGGCTATACAAGAGGCGCTTGCCGACGAGCGTGCGCGGGAGCAGAAAAGCGGCATTTTCTCCGTCAAGAAAGCGCGCCTTTTAAGCGCCGAAGAATTCGTATGGGCGGGCGCCTCTTACTGGCGCTGCCGCGTCGACATCGAGTATTTCGACGGGCGCGAGGAGGACGAATATTTTTTCGTCGAGCTGTCCTTGTACGGAAAAGACCGTATTTGCTTTATCGGGAGAGGTTATCAGCCCGAGGTCGAGGCCCAATAAATAAACCCGAAAACGCAAATGCACCCCTTGCCGGACGTTAAGTCTGACAAAGGGTGCATTTTTCTGCTCGGATCTCTTATTTTTTCGCCGCCCGCGCGCCGCAGTTGTACGCGCACGAGGCGCAGTCACAGCCGCAGGAGGAGACGCCGCGCTTTTTGTCCTTCGCCATCTTGACGACGACAAGGACTACTATGGCGAGCACGGCGAGCGCCGCCAGGATCGTTCCGATATTCGCCGCTATCCACGCGATCATACGTTTGCCCCGTCCTTTTCCTTAGCCATCACGGCGCGTTCCGATTCGCGGGAGGTGAGCTTTGTCGCCTCATGATACGGGCGGAAGAGCATGAAGAGCATGAACGCGAGTACGAGCACCGCGGCGATGAAGCCGACGATATTCCCGCTGCCCGTGAACATCGTTCCGAACTGGTATATGATGAGCGACACCGCGTATGCGAACACGCACTGATATCCGATCGCGAACCACGTCCACTTCGCGTTGTTCATCTCGCGCCTTATCGCGCCTATCGCGGCGAAGCACGGCGCGCAGAGCAGGTTGAACGCGAGGAAAGCGTATCCTGCGAGCGCCGTCATGCCCTCGAAGTCGAGGACGCCGAATACGCCGACGACCTCTTCTTTTGCGACAAGACCCATGATCGTCGCGATCGCCGCCTTTATGCTGTTGAAGCCGAGAGGCGCGAAGATCCACATGATGCCGCGTCCTATATAGCCGAGCACGCTGTCCTCAAGCTCGAGCTCGAGCGAGAAACCGAAGTGACCGTCGACATTTCCGAACGAGGAGCCCGCCCAAATGATGATGGATGATAGCAGGATTATCGTGCCCGCCTTCTTGATGAAAGACCAGCCGCGCTCCCACATCGAGCGCAGGATGTTGCCGACTGTCGGCCAATGGTACGCGGGCAGCTCCATCACGAACGGAGCGGGGTCTCCCGCGAACATCTTTGTCTTCTTCAAAATGATGCCGGATATTATTATCGACGCGATGCCGAGGAAGTAAGCGGAGGGGGCGACCCACCACGAATTTCCGAACAGCGCCGCCGAAATGAGCGCTATTATCGGGAGCTTTGCGCCGCAGGGGATGAACGTCGTCGTCATTATCGTCATGCGGCGGTCGCGCTCGTTCTCTATCGTTCGCGACGCCATGATGCCGGGGACGCCGCAGCCCGTGCCTATCAGCATAGGAATGAAGGATTTGCCCGACAGACCGAATTTTCTGAAGATCCTGTCCATGACGAACGCGATGCGCGCCATGTAGCCGCACGCCTCGAGGAACGCAAGGAAGATGAAGAGCACAAACATCTGCGGGACAAACCCGAGCACGGCGCCGACGCCGCCTATGATGCCGTCGACTATCAGGCTCTCGAGCCACGGCGCGCAGTTTATTGCCTCAAGTCCGCTTGCCGCGAGCACGCCGACGCCCGGCACCCATATTCCGTATTCCGACGTGTCGGGTACGCCCTCCGCGTCCTCGCCGACCGCCGCCTCGTAAATTTCCGAGATGTCGTATCCCTCGTTTGCGAGCGAGTCGCCGTATGTGCCGTATGCCTCGTCAAAGTCCGCGAAGCTGCCGTCGTCGACCGCGGCTTTTATGTCGTCAGCACCTATAACGCCCGCATCGGCAGCAGCGTCGACCTTTTCGCGCAGCTCGTCCGTGAAGAGGTGCTCGGCAGCGTACTCGTCCATCGCCTCCTCATAATCGGCGCTTCCGATGCCGAAGAGGTGCCAGCCGTCGTCGAAGACGCCGTCATTCGTGAAGTCCGTGACGTACGTTCCGACCGTGACGACCGAGATATAATAGACGATTATCATGACGACGGCGAATATCGGGAGCGCCGCCCAGCGGTTCGTGACGACGCGGTCGATCTTGTCCGAGGTCGTCAGCTTGCCCGCCGACTTCTTCGTGTAGCAGCCGCGCAGGACCTCAGCGATATATATGTACCGCTCGTTCGTTATGATGGACTCGGCGTCGTCGTCCATCTCTTTCTCCGCCGCCTTTATGTCCTCCTCGATGTGGGCGAGCGTTTCGCCCTCGAGCTTCAGCTTTTCGAGCACCTTGTCGTCGCGCTCGAATATCTTTATCGCATACCACCTCTGCTGCTCGGCGGGCATTCCGTGCACCGCCGCTTCTTCGATGTGCGCGAGCGCGTGCTCGACGGCGCCCGAGAACGTGTGGTGCGGGACGGGCTTGCCGCCCTTCGCGGCGTCGACCGCCGCCGCTGCCGCTTCTTCAATGCCGGTTCCCTTCATCGCCGATATCTCGACGACGGGGCAGCCGAGCCCGCGCGAGAGCGCCTTTATGTCGATCCTGTCGCCATTTTTCTTCACGACGTCCATCATGTTGATCGCGACGACGACAGGGATCCCGAGCTCGACGAGCTGAGTCGTCAGATAAAGGTTGCGCTCAAGGTTCGTTCCGTCTACTATGTTCAGTATCGCGTCGGGGCGCTCGCCGATGAGGTAATTTCTCGCCACGACCTCCTCGAGCGTGTACGGGGAGAGCGAGTATATGCCCGGCAGGTCCGTCACAACGACGCCCGCCTGCCCTTTCAGTTTTCCCTCTTTTTTTTCGACCGTGACGCCGGGCCAGTTTCCCACGAACTGATTGGAACCTGTCAGCGCGTTGAACAGCGTCGTTTTTCCGCTGTTCGGATTGCCCGCGAGGGCAATTCTTATGTCATTCATAATGCCTGTTCCTCTCTTTCACGCCGCACGTCGCGCGGCGACTGTTCATATTGAATTTTAGTTTATTCGACCTCTACCATCTCGGCGTCGGCGCGGCGGAGCGAGAGCTCGTATCCGCGGACAGTGACCTCGACGGGGTCGCCGAGCGGCGCGACCTTGCGGACCGTGACCTCGACGCCGCGCGTCAGCCCCATGTCCATTATCCTGCGCTTGACGGCGCCCTCTCCGTGCAGCTTCACGACTTTGACGGTCGAGCCTATCGCCGTATCCTTCAGCGTTTTCATGCCTTTTCCTCCCTAATATTTTATTATGCTTCAGACCATTATTTTAAGCGCCATCTCGCGGCTTATCGCTATCCTCGATTCCTTGACGTTCACAATGATGTTCCCGCCCGTCACGGAAATGACGGACACGCGCCCGCCGACGACAAAGCCGAGATTTTCGAGGTGCTGCTTCACCTCGGGGCTCCCCCCGACCTTCTTTATTATGTTTTCTTCTCCGACAGCGGCGACCGAAAGCGGCAGCATATTTTTCCCCATCCTTTCGTTTGTTGTGTTAGCAAAACCTAACGTTCGTTAGCGGATGATAACATTTGTTAGCACCAGCTAACCGAATATTATTATAGAGACTTTGCGCCCGCGTGTCAAGCGGAAAAGTCGAAAAAAACCGCCTCGCGCATCAATTTCGGCGAATTTCACTTTGTGTTAGCATCTGCTAACTCATATCTTGTGCGTTTTTTCCGCCGCCTTGACAAAACGACCGCCCGGGAGTATAATTTTTATAATGGAATTTGTTTTTTCGGGAGGAAGAGATGACGAACAGACCGCTTGCCGACAGACTGCGCCCGACCTCTTTTGAAGAGATGGTCGGACAGGTGCACCTTATCTCAAAGAACGGCGCGCTCTTCCGCCTTGTCGAGGCGGGAAAATTTTCGAACATGATCTTCTTCGGTCCTCCCGGCACGGGAAAGACGACGGCGGCGGAGATAATCGCGCGCCGCTCCGGTATGCCGCTTTACAGGCTGAACGCGACGACCGCGTCGCTTTCCGACGTCAAGGAGGTCGCGATGGGCACGAACGACATGTTCGGCGCGGGCGGCGTGCTTTTATACCTTGACGAGATACAGTATTTCAACAGAAAACAGCAGCAGTCGCTTCTCGAATATATCGAGGACGGGCGCATAACGCTGATCGCCTCGACAACGGAAAACCCCTATCATTTCATATATTCGGCGCTGCTCTCGCGCTCGAGCGTGTTCGAGTTCCGCCACGTCTCGCCCCCCGAGCTTCTGCCCGCGCTGCGGCGCGCGCACGAATTTCTCGTGCGCGAGGAGGGGCGCGACGTCAAGGTCTCGGACGAGGTGCTCCTGCGGCTCGCGGAATTTGCCGCGGGCGACGTCCGCCACGGGATAACGCTGCTCGAAAACGCATTTTACATCGCGGACGGCGAGATCACCGCCGAGACGTTCGAGGCGCTGTCGTCGTCCTCTATCGGCAGATTCGACCGCGACGGCGACGTCCACTACGACCTGCTCTCGGCGCTCCAAAAATCGATACGCGGCTCCGACCCGGACGCCGCGGTGTTCTACGTCGCGCGCCTGCTCTCGGGCGGGGATATCCTCTCCGTCTGCCGCCGGCTGCTCGTCATCGCGAGCGAGGACATCGGTCAGGCGTATCCGCTCGCCGCCGCCGTCACATACTCCTGCTGCGAGGCGGCAAAGCAGCTCGGAATGCCCGAGGCGCAGATACCGCTCGCGAACGCCGCCGTCATGCTTGCGACGGCGCCGAAGTCTAACACCGCGAACACCGCGATCCACGCCGCGATGGCGGACGTTGAAGCGGGGCTCGGTCAGGACGTGCCGCATCATCTGCATTCGCCTCTCTTCGAGGGGTACAAATACCCTCACGACTACCCGAACTCCTACGTCCCGCAGCAGTACCTGCCCGACGACGTAAAGAATAAAAAATACTACGAGTTCGGCGACAACAAGCTCGAGCGCGCCTCCCGCGCGTACTGGGAGGCGATAAAGGGCGGCGGGAGCACAGGCTCCGGGGGCGGCGCGAAATGAAGGCGCGCGAGTTTATAAAGAAAAAACTGCCGCTGCTCGTCGCCGTCGCTCTATACGTCGCCGTATGCTACTCCTTTATCGGCTGTCCGATAAAATTTTTCACCGGCATCCCCTGCCCCGGCTGCGGGATGACGCGCGCGGTCGTCTCGGCGATGCGCCTCGACTTTGCATCCGCGTTCCGCTTCCATCCGCTTTTCCCGATAGCGCCGCTTTTTATCGCCTATATTTTCGCCGAGGATCTGCTCCCGGGCAAGATATCGCGCGTTTTGGCGGCGGTTTTTGCGATTTTATTCTTTTCGGTCTATTTTTTCCGCATTTTTTTTGCCAAAGACCCCATCACGGCTATTGACCCCGAGAGCGGTTTTGTGGTAAAATCAATTAGGTACATTATTTCATTTTTCGGAGGACATGGATCATGATGAAGCAACGCGATTTCGTAAAGTTCGTTCTTTTGAACATCATCACCTGCGGTATTTACGGCATTTTCTTTTGGATGGACTTCACGAACGACATCAACCGCGCCTGTGACGGCGACGGAGACAGCACGCCCGAGTATCTGCTCGTTTTCATCCTCGGCATCGTGACGTGCGGTATCTATTATTTTTACTGGATCTATAAGCTCGGCAACCGCATACAGAATAACGGTCCGCGCTACGGTCTAAACATCAGCGAAAGCGGCACAACACTTTTGCTTTGGTACGTCATCGGCTTCTGCGTCTGCGGCATCGGCTCATATGTCGCCCTTTACTACCTCATAAAAAACGGCAACTATATCTTCGACAGCTACAACCGCGCAGTCTACGGAAATACACAGACGATGTAAAAATGTAAGAACAAAAAAGCCCCCGGCGGGAAATTGAAATGCACCCCAAAAGTCAGACGATGTGATTTGATATCTGACAATGGGGTGCATTTTCCCGTCGGGTCTTTTGTTTTGTGCGGGTCTGTTTGAAAGGCTCCGCCCAGTGGGAAAGGCTCCGCCCAGTGGGCGGAGCCTAACCTTTTTAGCCTACCTTGTCAACGGAGACCGCTATCTTGTCAATGTCGGGCGCGTATGCCGTGGAGTTCGAGAAGACTATTGTGTTCTCGCCCGCGGCGAGCTCGACCTCAACTTCCTTCATCGCGGGCTTTGACCAGCTTCCGCTGTTGAGACCCGAAACCGTCACGATGCCGCCGTTTACCGAGAGCGTAAGGCTTCTCGTCTCGGCGCTGCAGTACCAAATGCGGAGCTTATGAACGCCCGCTTCGTTGACGTTGACCTTTACCGTCAGCGTATTGCCCGCGCCCTGTCCGATGTAGCCGACGTTCTTCATCTCCGAGCAGAGGGGCGCGTTGCTTATGCGCGCGTCGCCCGAGAGCTTGTTTTTACTGTCCTCGGCCTCGATGTAAGTGAAGCCGGGGTCGTTCTGCTCCGCCGCCGCCTCGACCTTCGTGTCGACTGTGTTCTTCGTGATGAGCACGGCGACGCCGCCGCGGTCGAGCAGATCGTGAATTTCAAGCGTGTCGCCCTTCTTCACCTTCTTTTCCGAAATGACGAGGCTGCGCCCGTCCTCGCTGTCCTCGTAGATGTAGGCGTTATATTCGCCGTCGCCGAGGAAGTCGAGCGTGATCTTCGGCGCGCGGGACTTAAGCGTCATCGAGCCTATGTACCAGTCCTCGCCGGCGCGGCGCGCCATCGTCACATACTCGCCGGGGACGCCCTCGAGCATTTTGCTCTCGTCCCACTGGACCTTCAGATTATTGAGGAACGAGAGACCAGCGTACGTCTTATACACCGACGCCGCGTGCGCGAGGTGCTGGAGCCCGGATTCGTAAACGACCGGCATCGCAAGCTCAAAGCAATTCGTCGAGTCGTTCGCAGGCATTCTCATCGCTACCGGCGTATAGTCCATAGGACCGCAGACGTTGCGCGTGAACGGATACATGAGGCAGTTTGCGATAGTGGGGACTGCCGACCACTTGTGGTTTTCCTCGCCCTGCACCGCCTCATAGGAGACGACGTTAGGATATGTTCTCTGCTCGCCGAACGGGATGACGCAGCCGTGGAAGAGCACCATCAGCTTGTTCTCGGCGGCGCAGACCGCGGTATTTTTCATGACCTCGAGGACGTTCTGCGCGTCGGACTCGAAGTAGTCGGTCTTGAGCCCCACGACGCCCGCCTTCGCCCATCTCGAGATAAGCGTCTCCATCGACCGCTCGTTCATGAGGTCGAGATAGTTGACCCAAACGAAGATGCCGACGCCCTTTTCCTTTGCGTACTCGCAGAGATTTGAAAGCCTTCCTTCGAACGCACGCCAGTTCGCGTCAAGGCAGACGTACTCCCAGCCGTTCTCGGCGGCGAAGTCTATGTACTCGACATGCTTGTCGTAGTTGCCCTGATCGCCTTCCTCAGCCCACCAGCTCCAGGCAACTCTGCCCGGCTTGATGTAGGAGGTGTCGGCGTAAAGCTCAGGATCGGGGTCGGGGTTCAGGTCGGTCACGATCGTCGAGAGCGCGAGCTTTGCCGTATCGTCGGAAATGACGGCGACGCGCCACGGCGTCGAGAAGCCGTTCCTCGTCTTGACGCTCGTTATGTTGAAGTGACCGGGGCGTCCGAGCTCGCCGAGCGCGCCCTTGTCGTTATTGTCGCGGTCGACGCCGAAGCTCCAGTTCAGGACAGCCGAGCCCTGCTTGCTCTCGAGCGTGCTCGCGCAGAAGTCGCCGTTGTTGTTGAGGACGGCAGCCTCCGTAAACAGCATCCAAAAGTCGCCGGAGTTGGCGAGCACGGGCGTGCAGAGCCTGCCGTTGAACGACGCGAGCTGCGCCATCGTCCGCTTCGTGAAGTCGCCCTCGTATGTGCCCGTCGGCTCAAATCCCCATGTCGACGCCCCGGAGGGGAGCACGACCTCCGTCCTCTCGTCGCTGACCGTGATCTCATCGTCATCGCCGATCTTGACGTTTTCATATCTGAGCGCAATTCCGTCGTCAAATGCGCGGATGACGATATCGCACGAGCCCGCGTCGTTCTTCACCGTGAAGCGGCTCTCCATGCAGTGGTCCTCCGCCTCGGCGGCGGGACCCGTCACCATCTTGTATGTCTCGTTTATCTCGCGCTTTGCCGCCGTGCCCTCGACTACCGAGAGATTGTTCACGAGGCTGCCGCCGCGCGCCGCCATGCCGAGCGAGGAGCACTCGATCACAGTCTTGCCCTTCGCGGTGACGGAATAATAGAAGCCGCCTTTTTTGTCGGTCCAAACGTTTACCGCCGTCTGCCCGTCGGGGGATTTGACCGAGAGCTCTGGGAGCTCCGTCACCTCTGTTTTGCCCTGATACATTGCCGTGGCTCCCTCGCCGTCGGGGTTTGTGGCGCCCGTTTCATCCGGAGCGGCGGTCGACTCGGCGCCTGTTCCGTCGCCTGTGCCGGAGGGCTCGCCTCCGTCCTTCGGACCGCAGCCCGCGGCAAACGGCAAAAGCATCGCCGACGCGAGAAGCGCCGACAGGAGCTTCGGTACTAACCTTTTAGACTTCATTTTTTGCACCTCTTTATATTTTAGTTTGTGGGGATAACTTTTTTCATGAGACCCGTCCGCGCGTCGAACGTCAGCCTGTCTATGCAAGTCTCGCGGTGGAAGCCGAGCCCCTCGCGGTACCGCCCGAGCGGCGTTGCGAAGCGGTGGTAGCAGATGTAGTATTCGTCTGTCTCGGGGATATGGAGTATCGAATGATGTCCCGTACCGAGGATATTTTCCTCGGGCCGCTTTTCGAGCAGCGTGCCGACATATTCTATCTTCCCGTAAAGCGTATCCGACGTGCCGTAGTTTATGTGATAATTCTCGCTCCCCGTGTCGTCGCACGACCAGGTGAAGTGGTATTTTCCGCCGTGCTTCACGGCAATTATCGACTCGCGAAGGTCGTATGTGCCCTCATAACGGTGCATCGTGCCGGGCAGGACCGACGTCATGTCGTCCGCGAGCCCGACGATCGCGCCGTATCCGTTGCCGAACAGAAGATAGTACCTGCCG
The DNA here is from genome assembly GCA_947631245.1 of uncultured Clostridia bacterium. Lineage (GTDB taxonomy): Bacteria > Bacillota > Clostridia > Oscillospirales > CAG-272 > DTU064. The sequence goes on along the minus strand of CANRKP010000027.1, from coordinate 13,188 downwards.
CCGTCCTCAAAGACAGACGGGTCGATAGTCTGCCCGCCGTGTATCCCCGCCATGTCGCGGCAGAGCTCGGGCGTTATGAGCGGCTCGGGGCACGCGGTGAACGGTCCCGTCGGCGAGTCGGCGCAGGCGGCGCCGATGCAGGAGGCGCCGTCGGGACGCTTGGCGCAGAAGTAGAAGTAATACTTTCCTCCCCGCTCGCCTATCGTCGGCGCCCACGCGGATCCAACCGCCCACGGCACGCCGGGGATGCCGTTTTCGTTCTTTTCCCCGTCCGTCTCGCTGTTTTTAACGTCGAGTATCACGCCCTCGTCGCGCCACGACCTCATGTCATCCGACGAGAAGCAGTGAAACTGCCATCCGCTCCAGCCGGGATGCCCGTCTGTCGTCGGATAAATATAGTACCTGCCGCCGAAGCGGTGCAGGTCGGGATCGGCAAATTCGCCGTTCAAAACGGGATTTCTGCGCTCGTTTGTATCCATTGTCGCCTGTCCTCTTCCCCTTTTTGCGCGTATGCCGAAGGATCGCGGCATGCCGCATTTTAATCCAAAATAATTATACAATATAAAGGAAGGTCTTGTCAATATAAAAGAACGCGCCGCAGACAGTCGGAACATAATTTTCCTTTTCAAAAAAATCGCCGTTTTCTATTGACAGCTGGGCGCGCCGTGTGGTAGAATTGACAAAATACAAAAAACCGTTGATGCGGAGATAACGGTGGCGATGCTTCCACAGAGAGCCCGCGGCGCTGAGAGTCGGGTGAAAAACACGTCATCAAATGGACCGCGGAGGGCGCTCGAGGAAACGCTTTTTTAAGGCGGAGTATTCGGCGACGTTTTGGGGCACACGTCAGCTGCCCGGGATATGACTGTATCCTGTTTACAAGCGCACGGCACTGCCGTGAATTCAAGGTGGCACCGCGGATAGAGATCTATTCGTCCTTGACAGTGAAGCTTTCACTGCCGGGGCGTTTTTTGTTACCGAAAATAAGGAAAAAAGGCGGAAAATCAAATGGAATACAGACCTGCGCTCAACGAGATAAGGGAGCTGCTCCTCTCATCGGAGGGAAAATACGACGTCGTACCCGTCTCCTGCGAGCTTCTCGCCGACATATGCACGCCGACGGAGGCGCTGCGAAAGCTGAAGGCCGTCTCAACGCACACGTTTCTTCTCGAGTCTGCCGAGCAGAACGAAAAGTGGGGGCGCTACACCTTTCTCGGCTATGAGCCGACGCTCGAGATCACTTGTCTTGACGGCGAGATGAGCGTCGGCGGGCATCGCTTCAAAACCGACGACCCGTCAGCAGAGATCAGGGCGCACCTCGCGCGGCGCAGAAGCCCGCGGTATGAGATGCTGCCGCCGTTCACGGGCGGTTTCGTAGGCTATTTCTCCTACGACTACCTCTTCTACCGCGAGCCGACGGCAAAATGCCCCGTCGAGGATGCGGAGCACTTCCGCGACGTCGACCTCATGCTCTTCGAGCGCGTCATCGCCTTCGACAACGTGAGGCAGAAGATAACACTTATCGTCAACATCCCGCTCGCGGACGAGAGCGCGCTCCCAGACCTTTATGAAAAGGCGAAGGCGGAGCTTTCCTCAATGCGGGAGCTGCTCGTCTCGGGCGAGCAGAAAAAGGAGGGCGGCAGGCTCTGCGGCGAGCTCCTACCCCTGTTTGACAGGGAGCGCTACTGCGGCATGGTCGAGCGCGCGAAGGCTCACATCCGCGAGGGCGACATCTTCCAGATCGTCCTTTCGAACAGGCTCTCCGCCCCGTTTGAGGGCAGCCTTCTCAACGCGTACCGCGTGCTCCGCACCGTCAACCCCTCTCCCTATATGTTCTACTTTTCCGGCACCGACGTCGAGGTCGCGGGCGCCTCGCCCGAGACGCTCGTCAGGCTCGAGGACGGCATACTTCACACGTTCCCGCTCGCCGGGACGCGTCCGCGCGGCAGGACGGACGAGGAGGACGCCGCGCTTGAAGATGAGCTTCTGCACGACGAAAAGGAACTCGCCGAGCACGATATGCTCGTTGACCTCGGGCGCAACGACCTCGGGCGGATAAGCCGATTCGGTACTGTGAAGGTCGAAAAGCTCCACTCGATCGAGCGCTTCTCCCACGTCATGCACATCGGCTCGACCGTGCGCGGCGAGATTAGAGAAAACAAGGATGCCCTTGACGCCGTTGAGGCGGTGCTCCCCGCGGGGACGCTGTCCGGCGCGCCGAAGATACGCGCGTGCCGCCTTATCGGCGAGCTCGAGGGGAACAAGCGCGGCATATACGGCGGCGCCGTCGGCTACATCGACTTCACCGGCAACATGGACACATCTATCGCGATACGCCTCGCGTATAAGAAAAACGGGCGCGTTTTCGTCCGCTCGGGCGCGGGCATCGTCGCCGACTCCGTCCCCGAGCGCGAGTATGAGGAATGCGTCAACAAGGCAAAGGCCGTTGTCCGCGCGCTCGAGCTCGCGGAAGACGCGGACTGAAAGGAGGTGCTTTTATGACGCTTCTGATCGACAATTACGACAGCTTCGCCTACAACCTTTACCAATATATCGGGAACTTCGACCCCGATATCAAAGTCGTAAGGAACGACGCGCTGACGGTAGGTGAGGCGGCGGAGCTTCGCCCCGACCGCATCGTGCTCTCCCCCGGTCCCGGCAGACCCGAGGACGCGGGGATAATAGTCGAGGCGGCGCGGACGCTCGGCAAAACGATACCCCTGCTCGGCGTCTGCCTCGGGCATCAGGCGATCTGCACGGCGTTCGGCGCGGTCGTCACATACGCCTCGCGCCTCATGCACGGCAAGCAGTCGACGGCGACGCTCGACACAGGCTCTCCGCTCTTTTGCGGGCTTGAGCGCCGCGTTCCCGTGGCGAGGTATCATTCGCTCGCCGCAGACCCCGGGACGATGCCCGAATGCCTGCGCGTCACCGCGGTGACGGACGAGGACGAGATAATGGCGGTCGAGCACCGCGAATATCCCATATTCGGCGTACAGTTTCACCCGGAATCGATCCTCACGCCGGACGGGGAAAAAATGATAGAGAACTTTATAAAATTCAAAATATAAGATAAAGGAGAAAACGTCATGATCAAGGAAGCGATAGCGAAGATAGTCTCAAAGGAAGACCTCACCTACGACGAGGCGTACTCGGTGATAAACGAGATAATGAGCGGGGAGACGACGCCGACGCAGAACGCCGCGTTCCTCGCCGCGCTCTCGACGAAGAGCACGAGGGCGGAGACGATCGAGGAAATATACGGCTGCGCCGCCGCGATGAGGGACCACGCGACGCGCGTCGACGTCGGCGACCGCGTCGTCTGCGACATAGTCGGCACTGGAGGCGACGGGGCGCACAGCTTCAACATTTCGACGACGGCTTCCCTCGTCGCCGCCGCGGGAGGAATGAAGATAGCGAAGCACGGGAACCGCGCCGCCTCGTCGAAGTGCGGCACCGCAGACTGCCTTGAGGCGCTCGGCGTCAATATAGACGAGTCTCCCGAGCTCTGCCTGCGCCTGCTCGACGAGGTCGGCATGTGCTTCTTCTTCGCGCAGAGCTACCACAAATCGATGAAGTACGTCGGTCCTATCCGCAAGGAGCTCGGCTTCCGCACCGTATTCAATATATTAGGTCCGCTCACGAACCCCGCCGCCCCGAAGCTCCAGCTCCTCGGCGTCTATGACGAAAACCTCGTTGAGGCGTTGGCGGAGGTGCTGCTCAGCCTCGGCGTCCGCCGCGGAATGGTAGTCTACGGGCAGGACAGGCTCGACGAGATATCCGTCAGCGCGCCGACGTCGGTCTGCGAGTTCCGCGACGGATGGTACAGGTCGTTCATTTTAAAGCCCGAGGATCTCGGGCTCACGCGGCACGACAAATCCGAGCTTGTCGGCGGCACCCCCGCGGAAAACGCCGAAATAACCCGCGCCATTCTCTCGGGCGAGCGCGGCGCGAAGCGTGACGCCGTCCTCATCAACGCCGGCGCGGCGCTCTATATCGGCGGCATGGCGGACACTATCGCCGACGGCGTAAAGCTCGCAGGCGACATAATAGATTCGGGCAAGGCAAAAAAGACGCTCGACGCGCTCATCGAGGCGAGCAATTCATAAATTATGACGATACTTGACGAACTTGCCGCCCGCGCGCGGGAGAGGGTCACGGAAAGCAAAAAGCGCCTGCCCCTCTCTGAGGTGCGGCGGCGCGCGGAGGCATCTCCCCGTATTGATTTCCCGTTTGAGCGCGCGCTTTCCCGCCCCGGCATATCCTTTATCTGCGAATGCAAGCGCGCCTCCCCTTCAAAAGGGCTGATCGCGCCCGAGTTCCCATATCTTGATATCGCCCGCGACTACGAGGCGGCGGGAGCCGACGCCATATCGGTCCTGACGGAGCCGTCACGGTTTTTGGGCTCCGACGAATATCTTGAAAAGATCGCGGCGAATGTATCCGTTCCCTGCCTCAGAAAGGACTTCACCGTCGACGAATACATGATCTACGAGGCAAAGGCGCTCGGCGCGTCCGCCGTGCTCCTCATCTGCTCGCTGCTCGACGCAAATCGGCTGCGCGAATACATAGCAGTCGCAGACTCGCTCGGGATGTCCTCGCTCGTCGAGGCTCACGACGAGCGGGAGCTTGCCTCGGCAATAAAGTGCGGGGCGCGCGTCGTCGGCGTGAACAACAGAAACCTCCGCGACTTCTCCGTCGACACGGAAAACAGCCGCCGCCTGCGCTCGCTCTGCCCGCCGGACGTCGTTTTCGTCTCCGAGAGCGGTGTCTCCTCCCGCGCCGACATCGAGGCGCTTGAGGCGTGCGGCGTTGACGCCGTGCTCGTCGGCGAGGCGCTGATGCGCGCGACGGACAGGCGGCAAAAGCTATACGAGCTGCGGGGGGTGAGGACATAATGGCAGACAACAGCAGCAGCGTCAAAATAAAGCTCTGCGGCATGATGTGCCGAAACGATATCATGACCGCAAACGAGCTTTTGCCCGATTACATAGGCTTCATCTTCGTTTCGGACAGGAAAAGATACGTCACGAAGGAGGCTGCGGCAGACATGCGGCGGATCCTCGACCCTCGCATACGCGCCGTCGGCGTGTTCATAGACGAGACGCCGGAGGCGGTAGCAGAGCTATGCCGCGAGGGGATAATAGACTCAGCGCAGCTCCACGGCAGCGAGGACGACGGCTATATCTCCCGCCTTCGCGCGCTGACGGACACGCCTATAATAAAGGCGTTTCGCATACGGTCGTCGTCCGACGCGGCGTCCGCCGCCCGATCGACCGCGGACGCGGTGCTGCTCGACGCCGGAACGGGCGGCGGCAGGACGTTTGACTGGTCGCTGATAAAGGGCTTTCCCCGCCCTTATTTTCTCGCCGGCGGGCTCGACCCCGAAAACGTCGCGCGCGCGATATCGGGCACCTCTCCCCGTCCCTACGCCGTCGACGTAAGCTCCGGCATCGAGACCGACGGGCGAAAGGACGCCTCAAAAATGCGCGCATTCGTGCGCGCCGTGCGCGAATGCAAATGAAAGGAAAAAGGCAAGCATGACAAACAAAAAAGGCCGCTTCGGCATACACGGCGGGCAGTACATCCCGGAGACTTTGATGAACGCCGTCATAGAGCTTGAAGCCGCATACGAAAAATACAAAAACGACCCGGAGTTCACAAGCGAGCTCTCCCGCCTTTTCAACGAATATGCGGGAAGACCGTCCCGCCTTTACTTTGCCGAAAAAATGACCGACGACCTCGGCGGGGCGAAGATATACCTCAAGCGCGAGGACCTGAACCACACGGGCGCGCACAAGATAAACAACGTCTTAGGGCAGGCGCTGCTCGCGAAGAAGATGGGCAAAACGCGCCTTATCGCCGAGACGGGCGCGGGCCAGCACGGCGTCGCGACGGCGACGGCGGCGGCGCTCTTCGGGATGGAGTGCGTCGTATTCATGGGCGAGGAGGACACGAAGCGGCAGGCGCTCAACGTCTACCGCATGCGCCTGCTCGGGGCGGACGTTGTCCCCGTAAAGACGGGAACGGCGACGCTGAAGGACGCCGTTTCCGAGGCGATGCGCGAGTGGACGTCGCGAATTTCAGACACTCACTACTGCCTCGGCTCCGTCATGGGACCTCACCCGTTCCCGACGATAGTCCGCGACTTTCAGTCCGTCATCTCCCGCGAGATAAGGGAGCAGCTAAAAGAGCGCGAAGGCCGTCTGCCCGACGCCGTCGTCGCCTGCGTCGGCGGCGGCTCGAACGCGATCGGCAGCTTCTATCACTTTATCGGCGAGCCGTCGGTCCGCCTTATCGGCTGCGAGGCGGCGGGGCGCGGCATCGACACACCCGAGACGGCGGCGACAGTCAACACGGGACGCCTCGGCATCTTCCACGGCATGAAGTCCTATTTCTGCCAGGATAAGTACGGGCAGATAGCGCCCGTTTACTCGATCTCCGCCGGGCTCGATTATCCCGGCATCGGACCCGAGCACGCGCATCTTCACGATATCGGGCGCGCCGAGTACGTCCCCGTGACGGACGCAGAGGCCGTCGACGCGTTCGAATACCTCTCGCGCACCGAGGGGATAATACCCGCGATCGAGTCGGCGCACGCCGTCGCATACGCAAAAACGCTCGCGCCGAGGCTGGGGCGGGACAAGATAATAGTCATAACGATATCGGGACGGGGCGACAAGGACTGCGCCTCCGTCGCGAGGTACAGAGGGGAGGACATTGGCACAGATGAGTAACTTTATAGGAAACGGCGCAAAACGGCTCTCGGAGGCGTTTTGCGGCGGGCGCGCATTTATCCCCTTTTTCACCTGCGGGTTTCCCGACCTCGAAACGACCGCCGCCTCGGTCAGGGCGGCGGCGGAGGCTGGCGCCGACATAATCGAGCTCGGCATCCCCTTCTCCGACCCGACGGCGGAGGGTCCCGTCATACAGGGCGCGAACATCCGCGCGCTTGCGGGCGGAGTTACGACCGACAAAATATTCTCCCTCGTCGGCACTCTGCGGCAGGACGTCACGACGCCGTTCGTCTTTATGACTTATTCAAACGTCGTCTTTTCCTACGGCGCCGACGCGTTTATAAGCAGGTGCCGCGACGTAGGGATAGACGGGCTGATCTTGCCCGACCTGCCGTTTGAGGAGAAGGAAGAATTTCTGCCTCTGTGCCGGAAATACGGCGTCGCCCTCGTCTCGCTCGTCGCGCCGACGTCCGAGGGGAGGATAGCGATGATAGCGCGCGAGGCGGAGGGCTTTATCTACATCGTTTCGAGCCTCGGCGTCACCGGCGTCAGAAGCGAGATCACGACCGACATCGGCGCGATCGTCTCCGTCATCAGGCAGAACACAAAAGTTCCCTGCGCCGTCGGCTTCGGCATCGCGACGCCGGAGCAGGCGCGCCGCATGGCGGCGTACGCCGACGGCGTTATCGTCGGCTCGGCGGTGATAAAGCTGCTCGAAAAATACGGCGCCGACGCGCCCGGGCACGTCGGCGAGTACGTCCGAGAGATGAAGGCGGCGGCGCTCTCGGCGGGAAAATAAGGCAAAATGCGGGGAGAGGGCTTTTCGTTTGCGCCCTCTCCCTTAAAAACTCTTTCGGGAAATTTTTTTTGAAATATTTTTTTCGCATCCGTTACAAACAGCATGCGTTCGGTGTCTATATAGGTGACTGAAGACAGTTCCGACCGAAAAAACGAAAAGGAGGTGCGGGAGCGGTATGGCAAGCAAGGCAAGCAAGGCAAGCATGACAGACGCGCAGATACTCGAGCTGTACAGACAGCGCAGCGAGGCTGCCCTGAGCGCAACACAGGAAAAATACGGCAAACTGTTTTATTCGACCGCCTTCGGCATCCTACGCTCGAACGAGGACGCGGAGGAATGCGTCAACGACACATATGTGAAGCTGTGGGGCTCGATCCCGCCGAACGAACCCGAGAACCTCGGCGCGTTCGGCTGCCGCATCGCGCGGAACACGGCGCTCAACCGCGTCCGTGCCGAAAATGCCGAAAAGCGCGCCCATTCTGAGGCAGTTTCGGACGAGCTTTTCGACTGCATCCCACAGGACGCTCCCGATTTTGCCGACGTGACGGCGCTCTCGACGGCGTTGAACCGCTTTCTTTCGTCGGAGCCGCCCGACAGGCGCATCATCTTCGTTCGGCGCTACTTTTACATGGACACGACGCGCGAGATCGCAAAGCTCACGCACATGACAGACGCGGCGGTCAGGATGAAGCTCATGCGACTGCGCGCGAAATTCAAAAAATTTCTAAAGAAGGAGGGAATCGAAGGATGAAGCTCACAAAAGAAACGCTGAACGAAGCGATGAGCGGCATTTCTGCCAGGCTCATAACAGAGGCCGCTCCCGACAGCCCTGAGCTCCGCGAGCGTCGCGCGTGGGTTTATGCCGTGCGCGCGGCGGCGGCAGCGCTCGTTTTTACCACCGTAATATTCGCCGCGCTGAAACTGCGCCCGAGCGGGAACACGGTCACGCCGGGCGATGTTCCCGGCGTGGGCGAGCGGTCGTCGGTCGCCGTCATAGACGGGCTCGATTTTCCGATAACATATACTCTTGACGGGCTCGGTCCCGACAGCGACGGGACGATAACCTCCGTCTCAGTTTCCGCCCCGGATGGATATGAGGCGGAATTCTCGGACACGCAGGGACAGTGCTTTGAAAGTATGCTGCTCGAGGTCACGCACGGCGGCGAGCGCTTCTGCGTCGTCTGCGATATCAGAAGCGGCAATGTCAACGACTTCATGCGCGAGGCGGAATATTCCTCTTCAAATGTCACCTATTCATGGGACGCACTCGCGGATGACAGCGTCGGAGCCGTCACATGGAGATATGACAAAACGGGCGTCACGTTCATCGCCGCCGCGAAGGAGGCAAAAGACGCGCCAAGCAGCATGAAAGTTTACGCGCTCTGGGCGTTTGACCCGCGCGGCGTGGGGAAAATTTTCGGCTGCGAGCTGAAAGACTCAAAAGGCAGAAGCTACTTCGGCTCAAATCTCAGCCTTTTCCCGAAAAACGGCTCCTTTTTCCTGAGCTCCAGCGACGGCGGCGTGTTTGCGGTGCTTTGGGATGATTCCGCCGGCGGCGTGGAGACTGATATCCGCGATATTTACGATTTTGAAGCCGCCGAGGCGACGGAATTTCTTCCCCGCATACTTGATTCCGAATACACGCTCGAATACACCGAAAAAAAGTTTATCGTTGTCGTAAAATTCAAAGACGGCGGCGTCGAGCGCGCGTATGAGATCGACCTTAGGGACGGCAGCATGAAGGACGTCTCAGACGTGAACTCTCAAGGCAGCACCGAGGGAGACGCAAAACAAACTGTTTTCGACTGCAGCGGCACGAGCGTCACCGTAAGCTGGCTCGAGAGAGACGACGGGATGACGGAGGTGCTCGACGTATTCGGCACAGAAGCTTCCCTTCCGAACTGCGACGTAATGTTCGAGGAGACGGGCGGCACTGTCCTGCTCGTATCTCCGGATGGTAGAAAATATTACGAATGCGAGCTTCAGACAGGCTCGGTCGTTGATTTCATCGGGAACAGGCTCGAAAGCCTCCCGAGCTTCTACTCCGATCGCGCGGTCTGCAATTATATCATGTGCGGCGACCACGTCTTCATAACGATCGAGGCGAGCGAGGAGGAGACATCGAGCCGCAGGCTCTACGATATCTTCTGCTTTGACAACGTGACCCACGAGCTTTACGAAAAAGATACGTTTGACGACGAATACTATATTTACACGTCAGGCGACGCCTGTATGGTTTGGCAGTTTTTCAAGAACGTGAGCATCGTCGGGCCATTTACGCCGGAACAGCTTTTTGAAACTCAGGTCAGCCTGACGCAGTACCACTGGATAGATTTCACCGGCGACACGGAGCACGGAACGCTCACCTTCGACGGAGTTGAAAAAGAAGTATCGCTTCTGACGCCGTCGCAGGAGCGCGAGACGACATTCCGCATCCTGGGCTCTATCGTCAAGTTTTTCTGGGACGCAAGCGGACACGTCACACGCATTTACGACCCGTCGGATTTGATTTCCCCTGACGCTTACCACAACATAGACGGCGGTTTTTCGTATCTCGTAGAGGTCGGCAATCGCTTCCCGGACAAAAATGCGAAGGCGTTCATCTGCGACCTCCGCATGTGTCAAATCGTTTCCGGCGTTGAGCGCGTATTCGAGGGTATGACCGACAGGCGCGTGGACTTTGCGGACACAGCCAACTGCGACTTCTTGAAAGACGCCGCATGGCGCGGCATCGTCTACGCAGACGACGACAACAGCGCCAATCTTTACCGCGGGGTCTATATCAACACCGTAAATCTCGCACAGTTCACCTTCAAAAACAGCCAGTGGCAAACGGACGACGTAATACCGCTACATGAGCGTCTCTGCGATTATCTCTCAGAGGCGGGGCTGCTTTCGGGATACGATTCCGTCAGTGCGGCGGCGGAATTCATCACTTCGGAAACGGAGCCGCGCGTTCATCTGAGCGTCTCTCTGCATGCCAAGAAAGACATTGTCCGTCTTGAGCTGATATACAGGCTTGACGGGCAGTTCGAGATCGTTTAAGGCGTGCGAACGGACGCAAAATGACGCGGTCCCTTCCCGAAAGGCTCTTAAAATAGGACACGGGGGAAAAGCCTTTTTCTTGAGGCTTTTCCCCCGCGTATTTTATTTTCTCGGTATCATCAATATATCGGGAAGCGCGCGCAGAGCGCCTGCGCCTCCTCGGAGACGCGTTCGCGGCATCCGTCAAAATCCCCTATAACGTCCGCGATGAAGCCCGCGACCTTTTCCATCTCAGCTTTTCCGAAGCCGCGCGTCGTGACGGCGGGCGTGCCGATGCGAAGTCCGCTCGTGACGAACGGGCTCTCGGGGTCGCTCGGTATCGTATTCTTGTTCGCGGTGATATGCACCTCGTCGAGCCTGTGCTCGAGCTCCTTGCCCGTGATGCCCGTGCCGCGCAGGTCGAGCGTCATCAGGTGGTTGTCGGTGCCGCCGGAAACGAGCTTTATCCCGCGCGAGGTAAGCCCCGCCGCGAGCGCGGATGCGTTTTCGACGACGTTTTTCGCGTAGACCTTGAAGTCGTCGGTCAGAGCCTCGCCGAGCGCCACCGCCTTTGCGGCGATGATGTGCATGAGAGGTCCGCCCTGCGTCCCGGGGAATACCGCCTTGTCGATCGCCTTCGCGAGCTCCTCGCGGCAGAGGATGAGACCTCCGCGCGGACCGCGCAGCGTCTTGTGCGTCGTCGTCGTAACGACGTCCGCATACGGCACAGGCGACGGATGGACGCCTCCGGCGACAAGCCCCGCGATGTGCGCCATGTCAACCATCAGGTACGCGCCGACGCTGTCTGCAATTTCGCGGCAGCGCGCGAAATCTATGATGCGGGAGTACGCGCTCGCGCCCGCGATTATCATCTTTGGGCGGCACTCCTTTGCGATCGCTTCCATCCTGTCGTAGTCGATATATCCGGTCTCGGGGTCGACGCCGTACGGCACGATGTTGAAGTATTTGCCCGAGATGTTGACGGGCGAGCCGTGCGAAAGGTGACCGCCCTCCGAGAGGTTCATGCCCATGACGGTGTCTCCCGGAGTGCAGAGCGCGAAGAACACGGCGAGATTCGCGTTCGCGCCGCTGTGCGGCTGGACGTTCGCGTGCTCCGCGCCGAACAGGCGGCACGCGCGCTCGCGCGCGATATCCTCAACAATATCGACGTATGAGCAGCCGCCGTAATACCGCTTGCCGGGCAGCCCCTCCGCGTATTTGTTCGTGAGGATGCCGCCGGCGGCGAGCAGGACGGCGCGCGAGACGATGTTCTCGCTCGCGATGAGCTCGATATTGTGCCGCTGGCGCGAGAGCTCGAGCTCACAGGCGCCGGCGACCTCGGGGTCGAAATTTTTCAGTTCCTCAAAAAAATTCATATGCCTGACCCTTCCTTATATGGTTTTTATGAAATGATATGCGGCTCAAGCCTTCGGCGACCGCGTTTTTTGCGTTGGCTTTATGCGTTGGCTTTATTTGAAATACTTCACCGCCGCCTCGAACATCCTTATGTCGTAGCTGCCGGGCACGTTTTTGTAAAGCCCGCCGCCGACGCGCTCGGAATGCCCCATCTTGCCGAAGACCCTGCCGTCGGGAGACGTGATGCCCTCGACCGCGCAGGCGGAATCGTTCGGGTTGTATGCGACATCGTTTGTCGCGTGACCGTCCGCGTCAACATACTGCGTCGCGATCTGACCGTTTTCCGCAAGGCGTGCGATGAGCTCGGGGGACGCGAAGAATTTGCCCTCGCCGTGCGAGATCGGCACCGAGACGATGTCTCCAACGTTCATGAGCGAGAGCCACGGCGACTTGTTCGACGCGATGCGCGTGCGTACTATCTTTGACTGGTGGCGCGCGATCGTGTTGAACGTGAGCGTCGGCATTTCCGCCGCCGGAACGCGCCACGGCTCATACGCGCCGTCCTCGCCTACGATCTTTCCGAACGGGACGAGCCCCAATTTGATGAGCGCCTGGAACCCGTTGCAGATGCCGCACATGAGACCGTCGCGCCTGTCGAGCAGGTCGGAGACACCCGCCTTAACCGCCGCCGAGCGGAAGAAAGCGGTGATGAACTTGCCGCTGCCGTCAGGCTCGTCGCCGCCGGAAAATCCGCCGGGGATGAACACTATCTGCGACCCTGAGAGCTTTTTCGCAAAGCCCTCGACGCTCCGCTTTATTCCGTCCGCCGAAAGATTGTTTATGACGAATATCTCGGCGTCGGCTCCCGCGTCAGTCACGGCGCGCGCCGAGTCGAACTCGCAGTTCGTGCCGGGGAACGCGGGGATCAGCACCTTCGGCTTCGCGCACTTTACCGCGGGCGAAGGATACGACTTCGCCTCATACGAGAAGTCGCCTTTGTTTTCACCCGAATTTTTTATGTTGCATCTGTATACGCCCTCGAGCCTGCCTTCGTATGCGTCGGTTGCCTCTTTGACAGAAACGGTCTTATCTCCGAGCGAAAATTCCTTTTTATCGGTAACTCTGCCGAGCAGTCTATGCCCTCTTGCGTCGCCGTCTTTCATCTCGACAACGAACTCGCCGCAGGAGAGACCGAAGATGCGCTCAACGTCAAAGCCGCGGTCAAACTCAAAGCCGAAGCCGTTGCCCATCGCCATCTTCATGACGGCGGCG
>CANRKP010000026.1 GCA_947631245.1 uncultured Clostridia bacterium | reverse complement strand
CGCTCCAAAAGTTTGATGCAATAAAGAAACGACTGGAGAAAACAAAATGAAAGGCATAATCCTTGCCGGTGGAAAGGATTAAATAACAATTATTTTATATTGACGGTATCTATTTTTTTGACTTATTTATACTGAAAAAGAACGGTGTATTATTGATTGTGTTGAAATGAATTGTAAATTAATATTAAAAAATACAAGATAAGTTTAATGGGAATGTAGAAAAAGCAACGATTTACATGCCAATAATTTAAAATTATTCCTAGCAAAAATGTAACTATATATTTTCGCAATTTTTGCTGTTGAGATATGGTAATAACTGTTTTATAAGCAAAAACTAAGGAAAAGAGGCTTGTCAATGTACACCTTTAAATCGCTAAGAAAGAATTCCAAGCTCGCCGCCCCCGGTGTGCCTCGCCGGCTTGCGTTATTGGGAAACGTCTCAACTCAATTTCTGGCCGTGGCGGTTAGGGGGTATGCGGTGCTGGAGGGGCTGCCGCTCGCGGTCTACGATGCCGACTACAACCAAATCGACGCGCAGCTTCTTGACCCGGCCTCGGAGGTCTACGGCTTCGAGCCGGACAGCATACTCCTATGGCTCGCGACGGACAAGCTCTACGAGGAATTTCTCGACCTGCCGCTTGAGGCACGGTCGGGGTTCGCAGCGTCGGTGATGCAAAAAATTACGATGTATTGGGATCTCATCTCCAAGAACAGCAGGGCAAATATTCTGCAGATGAATTTTACCGAGATCGACGACAAGGCGCTCGGAAATTACTCCTGCAAGGTTGATTCTGCGTTTATCTATCAGATCCGCAAGTCTAATTTTATGCTCGCGGAGGCGATGGAATCTCGAAAAAATGTTTATCCCATCGATCTTCTGTCAATTCAAATTCAGCTTGGAACATCGGTGTTTTACGATGCTCCGCTCTACTACAACGCGAAAATGACGGTATCTACAGACGCATTGCCTTATGTCGCAAAAGCTGTTATTGATGTTCAGAAAGCTCTCGCGGGAAGGATCAAGAAATGCGTCGTGCTTGACCTTGACAACACCCTCTGGGGTGGAGTCATCGGCGACGACGGAATGGATAGCATTGAAATAGGAGAACTCGGCAGGGGACACGTTTTCACTGACTTCCAGCGCTGGCTTAAGCAGCTTAAGGATTGCGGAATAATTCTCTGCGTATGCAGTAAAAACAACGAGGAAACCGCAAAAAAGCCTTTTGAAGAGCACGACGATATGATCCTGCGGCTCTCGGATATCGCGCTTTTCGTCGCGAATTGGGAGGACAAGGCCTCGAATATCCGCCTTATTCAAAAAACGCTGAACATCGGTATGGACTCGATGCTTTTCATCGACGACAGCCCGTTCGAGCGGAATCTGGTTCGGCAGATGATACCCGAAATTGAAGTACCCGAGCTCCCCGAAGACCCCGCGCTGTATCTTGGATATTTACAGGAGCAGAACTACTTCGAAACGGCGTCATTTACCGGCGCAGGTTCAGACCGCACGAAGCTTTATCAGGCGGAATTTGAGCGCACAAAGCTGATGATGTCATTTGAATCCATCGACAGTTACCTTGAAAGCCTAGAGATGATAGGCGAGGCGAGACCGTTTGAAGAATCTAAGTATTCACGGATCGCGCAGCTCACACAGCGTTCGAATCAGTTCAATCTGAGAACTGTTCGTTATACTGAATCGGATATTCAGAATATCGCTAACGACCCGAATTATGTTACACTTTACTACACTCTTCGCGACAAATTCGGCGACCACGGCTTAGTTGGTGTAGTCATTATGAAAAAGAAAAGCGCCGACGAGCTTTTCATTGATACATGGCTGATGAGCTGCCGCGTTTTAAAGCGGGGAATGGAGGAATACATCGTCAACTGCTTTATGCGCGAGGCAAAAAAGCGGGGATATAAGCGGGTGTACGGCGAATATATCCCGACCCCGAAAAACGCAATGGTTAAAGATATCTACAAGACCATGGGCTTTGAGGAGATATCCGAAAATAATTACGTTATGGACGCAGACAGATACGAAGAAAAGAAAATTTATATAAAGGAGATAAACTGAAATGGAGAGAAACGAAATACTTGCAAAAATCAACGAGATTGCCAAAGACGTCTTTGACAACGACGAGGTAGAACTGACGGAAGCGACTACCGCTAATGACGTTGAGGAATGGGACAGCCTTTCACATTTGAGTCTCATCGGCGACACGGAGGATGAATTCGGAATAACCTTCACCCTCGCCGAGGTGTCGGGATCGAAGAATGTGGGAGAGCTCATTGACGCAATAGTTAAACATATGGGAGAAAAGTAATGCTTTATTTCTCAAAAAATCATCTGTGGATCAAAAGTGATGGGACTTGCGTTGAGATAGGTCTTACCGACTATGCCGCGGAAAAGCTCGGAAATATAGTTTTTGTAAATCTTCCCGATGTCGGCGAGGCACTTTCTGAGGGGGAGAGATTCGGTGACGTTGAGAGCGTTAAAACGGTATCCGACCTTATTTCTCCCGTTGACGGCGAGGTCGTAGAGGTTAACGAAACGCTTTTAGACGAGCCGGAGGCTATTTCGGAAGATCCGTTTGGAAAGTGGCTTATTAAAGTCCGCGTTGAAAGCATTCCCGACGGTCTTGTGAGCGGAGAGGAATACAAAAAATTTAAGGAAACTCTATGATTTACGACCTCGCAATTTTGGGCGGCGGGCCGGCCGGCTATTCTGCGGCGTTTGAAGCTGTAAAGCTCGGGCTGAGTGTGATATTATTTGAAAAACAAGAGCTTGGAGGGACCTGCCTAAATCGGGGCTGCGTTCCGACGAAGTTTTTGGAGCATACGGCAGAACTGTATTATCAGGCGTATAACAGTCGTGGATACGGAATCATTTCTGAAAAACCACTTTTAGACTATCTTGCCGTATGCGAGAAAAAAGAAAATGTCATTTCGGAGCTGCGAACCGGTCTTGAACAGTCTATGCGGCTGAAAAAGATCGAGATTGTAAACGGCTTTGCTGAAGTCAGAGAACGCGGTCACATAATCTGCGGAGGAAAAGATTACGAAGCAAGCAATATTTTGATTGCAACGGGTTCTGTTCCATCGGAGCTTTTTGTCGAAGGTGCGCTCACAAGTGATGATATCTTAGAGCTGAAAAATCTGCCTAAGTCATTGAAAATCATAGGCGGCGGGGTAGTTGCCTCTGAGTTTGCTTATATATTCAATCTCTTGGGCGTCGAGGTAACAATAGCAATACGCGGAGAGAGAATTTTGAGAAAGTGGGACAAAGAGATCGCTGTCGCACTTACACAGAACTTTAGAAAGCGTGGAATAAAGATTATCACAAATCAGACGTCGGAACAGCTTTCGGAAAAAACAGCAGAGATCACTCTGTCAGCCGCAGGAAGAAAGCCGAATCTCTGCGGGGTTGATCCTTCACTCATAGAAACGGACGAAAACGGCGGAATTGTTGTTGAAAGCAATTTCAAAACAAAAACAGAAAACATCTTTGCTGCAGGAGATGTCATTTCAAAAAGTCCGATGCTTGCTCACACGGCAATGGAGCAGGGAAAAACCGTCGCAAGGGTGATTTTCGGAAAAGGGAATGAGTCACCGTCTGCTGTGGTGGAATGTATATATACCTCGCCGGAAGCAGCTTCTGTAGGACTTAACGAGGCGGAGGCAAAGAAAATGGGCATTTTGTTTGTTTCTGCAAAGTGCAATATGCGCTCGAATGCCCGTACTCTGATAAGCGGAGCCGAAAGGAGTTTTATCAAAATTATCGCAGAAAAGAATACACGCAAAATCATTGGCGCGCAGCTTTTCTGCGATCGCGCAAGTGACATTGCCGATGAGTTAGCGCTCGGCATAAATCACGGTTTTACGGTGGAAGGTCTGCTTAAATCCGCCAGACCTCACCCAAGTTTTTGCGAGGCACTAACAGACGCCGCCGAAGCACTTTCGGAGAAGCTTAATGAAGTATAAATATTTTATTTCAACCGGCACAGATCCATATATAAACCTTGCCATTGAGCGCTGCCTGTTTGAATTTGCAGATGAAAACACCGCAATCCTCTATCTTTGGCAGAACGATAATACCATTGTTATCGGTAGAAATCAAGACGTCTATTCAGAGTGCCGAGCTGATGAATTCAAGGCTTGCGGCGGTCAAATAGCCCGCCGAATGTCCGGCGGCGGAGCGGTGTATCACGACCTCGGAAACCTCAATTTTTCAATAATAACCGTAAAAGCAAGCGACAGCGAGCAGGCATATCTTGACGTTATTTTGTGTATGGCTGAAAAGCTCGGCATAAAAGCTGAGTTCAGCGGAAGAAACGACATTGTTTATAATGGCAGAAAGTTCTCTGGCAGCGCAGTTTATGACGATGGAGAAAAGGTCTGCTGCCACGGAACTGTGCTTGTGTGCTCGGATATTGAAAAGATGACCTATCTCACACCTAAGCGAGAAAAGCTTAAGCGTCACGGCGTCGAGAGTGTTCGCTCAAGGGTAATGAATCTTTGCGTGACAGACCCGAAAATAACTGTAGAAACAGTGAAAAAGGGTTTTATTGAGGCGGCTGGCGCGGAACCTTTATATGCAGAAATAAACAAACGTATGTTTGAAGAATATGCCGGACTTTTCGGCTCAGATGAATGGATATACAGAGGGCAAAAATGAAGATACTGTCTCTTTCGGGCTTTGTTCCCGAACAAATTTGTGACACGATCCGCTTTACAGGGTACTCGGCAGGAACGTCAATATCGCACTACTGCGGCTATGCCTCCGATTATATTTCTCAAGTCTTAAACGACGCTTCATTTGACGGTGCGGTGTTTCCAAAGTCTTGCGACAGTTCAAGAATCATAAAAAGCTATCTCGGGCAAACGGATAAGTTTGTGTACCAGCTTCCAGTTCCCGCAAGACGCGACGAAATCGCCGTCAATTATTTTGCGGGAGAAATAAGGGCATATAAAGAAGCGGTTGAGGAACACTACGGCGTAGACATCGCTAATATAAATATAAAAGACAGAATAGAAGCCTTAAACAAAAGAAATGAAGAAATAAGAGCGCTCTACGAAAATCTTGAAGAAAAATCATATAGCGAATATCTTCGAGGAATACACAAAATGCTCGCAACGCCGTTAAATGAACAGTCAATTCCGCACCCCGGCAAGACTAACACGGGCGGCAAAAGGGTTTATCTTGTCGGATCATTTCTGACATCGGAGGGAATTCTCGACACACTTGAAAGTTCGGGGCTCAATGTTGTAGGCGATAATCTTACCGAATCGGGCAGACTTGCAAGTATAACTCCATGCAAAACCGATGGAGACATATATAAGAACATATCCGAAAGCATACTTTCGGCAAGGCTTTCGCCTACGCAAAACAACTTTGGCGATATATTGGAGCGCGACCTTAAAGAAATCAAAGAAAAGAAAGTCAAAGGTGTTATTTTCCTAACGCAGAAATATTGCGAGCCGTATGACTACCTCTATTCGGTCTAAGAGAAAGAACTGAAAAAAGAGGAAATAATGTTTCTTAAAATATCACTTTCAAATTCCGAGGATTACAAAAAATCCGAGCTTGCCATAGAGGCTTTCTCGGATATGATATAAGGACGGTGTGTAATGGCTCAGTCTGCAATAAAACTTCAGTCGTCCCTAATGAGGGAGTATTACAAATATTTTTCAAAATACGCAAAAGGCAAATCTCCCGAGAAAAAGGTTGCTTGGGTTACTGCGTTCACTCCGGTTGAAATATTGGAGGCACTCGGAATATTATACTACTATCCTGAAAGCTACGCGGCAGTTATTGCGGCGAGCGAGAGAGAGCAGCCGCTTCTTGAAAAAAGCGAGCAGTGCTTTTTATGTCGCGACTGCTGTTCATATTCTTGCTGCATAGAGGGCTCTCTGGAGCTTGATGACGGTCCGCGCGGCACATTGCCGATGCCGGATATTCTTATAGCCACGAACAACCAGTGCAATACACTTCCAAACTGGTGGAACATTCTTGCCGAGAGATATGGCGTTCCTCTCATAGTTATAGACTACCCGGGAGAAGCGATCCCTCGTGAAAGAGCGTACGAATATGTCTCCACTCAGCATAGGGATTTGGTCGCGAGGCTTGAAGAGCTTTCAGGCAATAAGCTCGACGAAAATGTTCTCGCTCATTACATAGAAAACAGTCAAGAGAGCGTCTGTTGGTGGAAGAAGATTGCCGAAGCGCTTCCAAATAAAGAAATTAAGCCTACTGCGCTTTTTGACGACATTTCATATCTGATTACTGCAAGATGCAATCCCAACACCGCCGAGCTTTACAAAGCTGTCAGCGAGGAAGTAAACGCTTTGCCCGACGCAGATAAAAGCCTTATACCTCTTTTCTGGCTCGGGTATCCATTGTGGTATCACCCCGAGAGATACCTTTCCGAATGTCTTGACGGATTCAGAATTTGCGGTTCAAACTATATTACATGGTGGAGCCTTGATTACAGCGGCAGAGACGTCTATGAAAAGCTGTTTTCGGCATATAACTATACTTTCCTTAATCTTTCTCAGAAAACAAGAACGGAGAGGCTTACAAAGCTGATAAGAGACTCGGGGGCCGTTTGTGCGGTTACGCTTCACAACAAAAGCTGTAAATGCGATTTTGTGTCAGCAAAGGACATAGGGATCCCGCAGGCAGAGCTTGAAATTGACATGATAGATCGCAGCTTCCTGTCGCTTGAAAAGGCGAAAAAGCAGATAGATTTGCTCAAGGAGACGGTATGTACTCGGTAGGCGTTGACGTCGGCTCGACGTATACAAAATACTGCGTCATGAACAACGGAAGCATTGAAAAGCTGTTCTGCGAGAAAACGCCGATTCGTCAAAAAGAATTTTTTGAAAACAAAATAGACGAGCTTATTTCCGAATATCCGAACGCTGAGGTAGTTTCCTGTGGCTACGGCAGGGGAAATATTTTGTCAGTGAAGCGCATAAACGAGCTTACAGCGCTCGCGAGAGGAGTGGGATATGTCTGCCCTAAGTATGAGCTTGTTTTGGACATAGGCGGGCAGGACACTAAGATAATTAGACAGGAAAACGGTCATCTTAAAGAGTTTTTTGTTAATGACAAATGCGCCGCAGGCAGCGGGATATTTCTCTCAAACGTCTTGAATATGCTCGGTGAGGATTTTGATTCAATAGATGTGACAGGTGCTAAAGAGCCCGAGATTCATCTTTCATCGGTCTGTGCGGTTTTTGCACAGAGTGAGATCGTGGAGATAATAGCGAAGTCATCGCCTGAATCCGCAGAAATAATAAATTCGGTTATATGGCAAATATTCAAAAAATCCGCTCCGCTTCTTGATAAAGTGGAGGGAGATGAAATGCTTCTTTCGGGCGGCTTGTCACAAATAAAGGGAATATCCGATTTTGCATGGCTCGCGCTCGGCAAAAAAGTTATTACCGTTCCCGACAGTAGATTCTTTTCGGCTATCGGAGCGGCAATAACAGTATTCAGGGAGGAATAATTTTTGGACATCACATCATTTATTTTTTTGTCTTTGTGGGAATTATCCTGTTTATTTACTGACTTGTACCTAAAAATTAAATGACTTGTACTTTTTTTGAAATGCATCCCAAAAGTTGGACGATGTGATATAAAGTCTAACAATGGGGTGCATTTTTATGCCTAAAGGAGTGCCAAATAAGAGACTGGATAGACATTTGATACAATATAATAGACACCAAAAAGGATTGTCCTTATGGCGACGCTTAGTTATCTGACCCCTAATGAGGCGGAAGTTGACTACTTGAAACAAAGGTGATTCTTCTGTCCCCCGATGAAAATTTTTATTCAAAATTGTGTCTGCTTTCTTGACGTATGGTTAACGGGCGCATGTGCTTTTTTATTCACTCAAAATGTAAACGATCCGTAAACAAATAAAAATTCCCAGTCATATTCGTTCACACCCTGTCCATAATAATGACAGAGGACGCGGAACGCGGACTCAATTTATATAGATCAAAAGAAGGGCAAGTAACTCATGCCGCGTTTCGCGTCACGATTTATGATGCCCCGAAATCAGGAGAATTGAAATGGCATCGAACAACAGCAACAGAAAGCTCGTTCCCGAGGCAAAGGAAGCTCTTGACAAGTTCAAGATGGAAGCTGCTTCCGAAGTCGGTGTGAACCTCAAAGAGGGTTATAACGGCGACCTCACTTCGCGCCAGGCGGGTTCCGTCGGCGGCCAGATGGTCAAGAAGATGGTCGAAAAGTACGAGAACGATATAAAGTCCTCCAAGTAAGTACGACATCAAAAAAAGACGCCCCGCCTGTCGGCGGGGCGTCTTTTTTTCGCCGCACGCTTATTTTACGACCTTTAAGAAAACGAGGACTGAGACGACAAGACCGATGAAGAGATAAAGATCGATAAGCGAGATTACAACACCGATGACCCAGCCGACGAGCGGGATCGAGCCTATCCATCCGAACAGGAAAGAGACGAGAGCTCCGACGACAAGATAGCAGATTACGGTGATAGCAAGATTAACGGCTGTATCCGCGCGATAGCTGAAGGGGAATACTTTTTTCAACATAAAAATACCTCCGGGAAGAATATTCCTGATACAATAATATTACTACGCTTCCCCGATTATGTCAAGGGTTATAAGACCGTTTTTTCTCGCGGGCGCGGTTTTGATTTCGTAAGCCTTTGACATATCGATGGACCGATATGCGCCTTTTTGGAAGAAAACCACTTTACAATCCCGCGCCGATGTGGTACAATATCTCCCGGAACAAACATCTACCCGTAGCCCAGTTGGATAGAGCGACAGACTCCGACTCTGTAGGTCGCAGGTTCGAATCCTGTCGGGTAGGAAAAAGGAGACCTCCGCGCGGCGGAGGTCTTTTTATGTTTTGCGCCCGCGCGGATTTTCGTGCCAGCCGCAGAGACCGGCGCGCTCGATGGAGCCGAAAATGCGCCCGCGCAGCCCGTGATAGCGGTGCTCGAGCTCGAGGAGCAATGCCTTCATTTTTTCGCGCTCCGTCTTTTTGTCGGCGGGGCAGGTGTTTTTGACGACGGGCAGCTCAAGCTCGCGCGCAAGCCTCTCCGCCTCATGCTCGTGAACATATGAAAACGGACGTATGACCGAAAGCGAATGCTCCGGCAGATATGTCACGGGCTCGAATGTGGCGAGCCTGCCGCCGTATATGAGGTTCAGCATGAACGTCTCGACGACGTCGTCGAAATTATGCCCGAGCGCGAGTTTATTGCAGCCGAGGCTCTGCGCCTTAGCACACAGCGCGCCGCGCCGCAGCTTCGCACATAGAGAGCAGGGGCTGCTCTCTTGGCGCACGTCGAAAACGAGCGTGCCGATATCGGTCTTTTCCGTATAATACAGAACGGAAAGCCGCTCGCACATATCCGTTGTCCCCGAAAAATCCATCCCGGGGAAGCCCGCGTCGACAGTTATCGCGCAGAGCTCAAAGTCAAATCCCTCAAAGCGGCGCAGCTCGGCGAGCGCCGCGAGCAGCAGCACCGAATCCTTCCCGCCCGAGAGCCCGACGGCGACCTTGTCGCCGGGGTTTATCATGCCGTAATCCGCCGCGGCGCGGCGGACCGAGCCGAGCATATGCTGAAACCTTTCGGTCGACATTGAGTGTGTCTCCTCTCTTTCCGCACGCATATAATATTAAGGCAGCACCGCAATAAAACATATAAAAACGGGGGTACATACCGAAATGATAAAAATTTTCATCGATCAGGGTCACAACCCGAACAACCCGAATTCCGGAGCCGAGGCGAACGGATACCGCGAGCAGGACCTTGTCTACGAGATAGGCATAAGGCTCGCCTCTCTCCTGCGTGCAAACGGAAATTTTGACGTCCGCGTCTCGCGTCCGACGGCGACAACGCAGCTCGGTACGAGCAATGCCTCAAGCCTCAGAGCTCGCGTGGACGCCGCCAATTCGTGGGGCGCCGAATGGTTCATAAGCCTTCATGCGAACGCGTCCGACAATACGTCCGCAACGGGGACGGAGGCGTTCGTGTATTCAACGTCCTCGCGCGCGTTCCCGCTTGCTGAGGATATCGTGCGCGCCGTCTCGGACGCGACGGGGGAGCCCGACAGGGGCGTGTCAGCAAGACCGACGCTCTACGTCCTGCGCCGCACCTCGATGCCCGCGACGCTCGTCGAGCTCGGGTTTATCACGAATTACGCGGAGGCGACGCTCATGGCGGAGAGCCCCGAGCTATACGCCCGCGCCGTGTACCGCGGCATACTCGAGTTCTTCGGGCTTTCTTAATCTTCCCGCAGCATTTCGAGCAGCCCCGCCTCGTCGATGACGGGCACCCCGAGCGCGTTTGCGCGGTCGAGCTTTGAGCCCGCCGCGTCTCCCGCGACGACATAGCTCGTCTTCTTCGAGACGGAGGAGCTGACCTTGCCGCCAGCCGCCTTTATGAGGTCGGACGCCTCGTCGCGCGTCATGTTCGGCAGCGTGCCCGTGAGCACGAACGTCAGCCCCGCGAGCCTGTCTGAGGTCGGGGCGGCGTCCGCCGCTTCCATGGCGACGCCCGCGCGCCGCAGTTTTTCGATAAAGTCAATGTTGCACGGCTCGTCGAAGTACTCGCGTATCGCTTCGGCGGTGATGCCGCCGATGTCGGGCACCTCCGTGAGCTCCGCCTCGCCGGCGGAGATGAGCGCGTCTATCGAGCGGAAGCGTTCAGCGAGAGCGGCGGCGGCGACCGCCCCGACCTGCCTTATGCCGAGCGCATATATGAGACGCGAGAGCCCCGCGCCCTTCGATTTTTCTATTGCTGACACGAGATTTTCCGCCGATTTTTTTCCCATGCGGTCGAGCTTTGCCACGTCCTCGGGGTCGAGGGAATAGAGGTCGGCGGCATCTTTTATGAGTTCGGCGTCAAGAAGAAGCGCGATGACGGACGGTCCGAGCGACTCGATGTCCATAGCCGCGCGCTCCGCGAAGTGCTCGATGTTCCGCGCGCGCTGCGCGGGGCACTGCGAATTTATGCAGCGGACGGTGCCGCCCTCGGCTCCCTCGCCATCATCACGGACGAGCTTTTCGCCGCACGAGGGGCATACGTCCGGCATATGCCACAGCTTTTCCGTGCCGTCGCGCTTGTCCTTTGCGACGCCTGCGACCTCGGGTATGATGTCTCCCGCCTTCTGAATAATAACGGTGTCGCCGACGCGGATGTCGCGCTCCCGTATTATGTCTATATTGTGCAGCGTCGCGCGTGAGACCGTCGACCCCGCTATCCTCACGGGCTCGAGCACCGCCGTCGGCGTGAGCACGCCGGTGCGCCCGACCGCGGCGACGATATCGAGCAGCTTTGTCTCCTTGCGCTCGGGCGGATATTTGTACGCGACCGCCCACTTCGGCGTCGTCGTGCCCTCGCCGAGGACTTCGCGCAGCGAAAGCTGATCTACCTTTACGACAGCGCCGTCTATGTCGAACGACAGCGTGTCCCTCATTTTGCCTATCGCCTCGATGTGGGCAGTTATCTCGCTGTCGCCGCTCGCAGTTATCTTGTGCGGCAGCACCTTGAAGCCGAGTTCCTCCATCCTCGAAAGCGTTTCCGAGTGGAGGGCGGGCGCGTGCCCGTCGGCGTAGAGCGAGCCGCCCTGAAAATTGAAAACGAAAATGTCAAGCCCGCGCGACGCCGCCACCTTTGAGTCGAGCTGGCGCAGCGAGCCCGCCGCCGCGTTGCGGGGATTTGCCATCAGCGGGCGTCCCTCCGCGCGGCGGACGTCGTTCTGCTTTTCAAACGTCTCGCGCGGCATATAAACTTCGCCGCGCACGGTCAGCGAGAGGGGCTCCGAAAGCCGCAGCGGTATCGAGCCGACGGTTTTGAGATTTTCCGTCACATCCTCGCCGACGGTGCCGTTCCCGCGCGTCGCGCCGACTGTGAAAACTCCGTTTTCGTATGTGAGCGAGACGGAAAGCCCGTCTATCTTCGGTTCTACGGAGAACACGACGTCCGGGTGCTCCTCGCGTATCTTAGAGGTGAACGCGCAGAGCTCGTCAAACGAGAACACGTCCGAAAGGGAGCGGAGAGGGTATGTGTGCGTTACCTTTTGAAATCCTTCGAGAACCGCGCCGCCGACGCGCTTCGTCGGCGATGCCGGGTCGTCGAGCTCCGGGTGCTCCGCCTCGAGACGGAGCAGCTCAGAGAACATGGCGTCGTATTCAAAATCGCTTATCTCCGGGTCGTCGAGCACATAGTATCTGTGCGCGTGGTACGATATCTTTTTCCTTAAATCGTCGATATGCTTTATCAGTTCTTCTTTGTTTTCCATATTCCTATTATACCCGCCCTCCGTGCTTTTTTGCCGATTATAAAGCGCGGCGGAGCCTTTCTTTGAAAAAGGCTCCGCGCCGTAAATTGTCTTTTTGCCGCTTTGCCGGACGGAGCATCAGCCGAGCGGCTTGTTCGTCGGCTTCGGGATGACGTCGTGCGCGCCGCCCTCGACGATGCTGACCGAGGAGACGAGCGTGAGCGTCGCTTTTTCCTGAAATTCCGGTATCGTTATCGCGCCGCAGCTGCACATCGTCGAACGGATCTTTGCGAGCGTGCGCTCCACGTTGTCCGAAAGCGCGCCGGCGTAGGGAACGTAGGAGTCGACGCCCTCTTCAAAGCTGAGCTTTGCCGCGCCGCCGAGGTCGTACCTCTGCCAGTTGCGCGCGCGGTTGCTGCCCTCGCCCCAGTATTCCTTCATGAGCGTGCCGTTTATGTTGACCTTTTCCGAGGGGCTCTCCTCGAAGCGGGCGAAATATCTGCCGAGCATCACGAAGTCTGCGCCCATCGCGAGCGCGAGCGTGATGTGGTGGTCGTGAACGATGCCGCCGTCAGAACAGACGGGTATGTAAATGCCGGTCTCTTCAAAATAATCGTCGCGCGCGCGGCACACTTCGATGACGGCTGTCGCCTGACCGCGCCCGATGCCTTTTGTCTCGCGCGTGATGCAGATGGAGCCGCCTCCGATGCCGACCTTCACGAAATCGGCGCCGCATTCCGCGAGGAAGCGGAATCCGTCTCTGTCGACGACGTTGCCCGCGCCGACCTTGACGGTGTCGCCGTACTTCTCACGGATGAATGAAAGCGTGCGGCGCGTCCATTCGGTATATCCCTCGGAGGAGTCGATGCAGAGCACGTCGACCCCGGCGTCAACGAGGGCGGGAACGCGCGTCTCGTAGTCGCGGGTGTTTATGCCCGCGCCGACCATATAGCGCTTCTTCTCGTCGAGCAGCTCGCGGGGGTTCATCTTGTGGCTGTCGTAGTCCTTGCGGAAGACGAAGTGGCAGAGACGCCCGTCATTTGATACTATCGGCAGGGAATTGAGCTTGTTGTCCCAAATTATGTCGTTCGCTTCGCGCAGGGAGGTCCCCTCGGGCGCGGTGATGAGGCGGGACGCAGGCGTCATGAACTCTGAAACCTTCAGGTCCTGCGCCATGCGGCTCACGCGGTAGTCGCGGCCCGTGACGATGCCGAGCAGAACGCCGTTCGGCGTGCCGTCGTCTGTTACAGCTACCGTCGAATGGCCCGTCTTTTCCTTGAGCGCGAGTATGTCCGAAAGCGTGCTGTCAGGCGTGATGTTCGAGTCGCTCTCGACAAAGCCCGCCTTATTGCCCTTGACGCGCGCGACCATCGCCGCCTCGGACTCGATAGACTGATTTCCGTATATAAAAGAAAGGCCTCCCTCGCGTGCGAGCGCAACGGCGAGCCTGTCGCCGGAGACGGACTGCATGATGGCGGACACCATCGGGATGTTGAGGGAGAGCGCGGGTTTTTCGCCGCGGCAGTATTTCACAAGCGGTGTTTTCAGCGAGACGTTCGCGGGTATGCAGTCTGCCGAAGAATACCCGGGAATGAGCAGATATTCGTTAAATGTGCGTGAGGGTTCGTTATAATACTTTGCCATGGTGTACTCCTCGCCCAAAGGCGGCGCTTTATGACTGTCATTTTGTTTTTACGAATATATTATACATATCTCTGTCTGACAAGTCAACACGGGGAAAGAAAAAAAACGCCGCCCGGAGGCGGCGTTTTTTTGTTTATTCTGTCATTGCGGCCATGTATTCGCGGCGCGTAGTTTCTATCCTTTTCGCCGTCTCCAAAATAATGGTATCATAAAGCTCGGAACTTAATTTTTCAAGAAAACGCATCCTCGCGAGCGCCTGTGCGTCGATTATCCCGAAAAACCGTATGATGTCATCTACCGTGATTCCATCAGGCAGGGGAACGTTTACCGAAAACTCCCAAGAGTTGTTGTCAAGCGTGCGTGCGTCCCGGTCTAATACCGATATGATCCGGCTCGTTTTGGGTGGATGGAGCTTTTTTACCTCGCAGAGGATCTCCCCGATCTCGTCTCTTAATTCCTTAAGTTCACGCTTTACATCGTCTTCCATGTTCGTGCCTCCTAAAAAAATAGATGTAAAAAAATGCGCTCCACAAGGGAGCGCACGAAAAACGTGTCTCCGATGTTACCACGCATCTTTCTGCATCCGTTACTCGCCGGGTATGCGCCGAACGAAATCACACCTACAGCTGGAGAACACGTTTTTACCGTATTCTTGCTATAAGTATGATTTTTATACATGGGAACTTTTTCTCCGCAAAAAAGGCGCGGAAAAAAGACCGACGGAGCGCGCTGTGCTCCCGGCAAAACGGAAAATAATGAAACATGCGTGGTAGCTATATAATATCATTTGTTTGCCTGAAAGTCAAGACAAAATGCACAAAAAAACGCCCGCCGCATCCGAAAACGGGGGACGGCGGGCGAATATGAGAAAAAACGTCAGAGACCGAGCATTGCCTTTGCAAAGAAGAAATAGAGGAGCAGAGACACCGCGTCGACGATGGTGGTTATAAACGGGCTCGCCATGACGGCGGGGTCAAATCCGAGTTTTTTGGCGAGCAGCGGCATCACGCAGCCGATGAGCTTCGCGCAGATTACGGTAAACAGCAGCGTCAGGCAGACGACGGCGGAGACCGTAAGCGAGACCCCGTTTTTCATTATGAGGTTGTCGACGAGCTGTATTTTTATAAACGTTGCGGCGGCGAGCGATATGCCGCAGAGCACGGAGATACGCAGCTCCTTCCACATCACAAGGAATGTGTCGCGGAACTCTATCTCGTCGAGCGATATGCCGCGGATAACGGTGACGGACGACTGGCTGCCGGAGTTTCCGCCGGTGTCCATAAGCATAGGGATAAACGCCGTCAGCGCGACCTGCGCCGCGAGCGCCTCTTCAAATGACGAGATTATCATGCCTGTGAAGGTCGCGGAGATCATGAGGAGCAGGAGCCACGGTATGCGGCTCTTCCAAATCGAGAAGACGGACTGCTTGAGATAGGGCCTGTCCGTCGGCGTGATAGCGGCCATTATCTCGAGGTCCTCGCTGTACTCGTCAACGATGACGTCGACGGCGTCGTCTATCGTGACGATGCCTATCATCCGGTTCTCGGAATCGACGACGGGAAGGGCGAGAAAGTCGTATTTCTGAAGCTGATTCGCGACAAATTCCTTGTCGTCGAGCGTGTTGACGGAGATGACGTTTTCCTCCATGACGTCGCCGATGACAGCGTCCGTCGGGGAGAGCAGCATCGTCCTCACGGAAACGACGCCGACGAGCTTGCGCTTTCTGTCCGTGACGTAACAGGTGTAGACGGTCTCTTTGTCTATGCCGTTGCGGCGGATGACGTCGAACGCGTCGGAGACCGTCATGTCGGGATAGAGCCTGATATATTCCGTCGTGAGTATGCTTCCGGCGCTGTCGTGAGGGTATTTCAGAAGCGCGTTTATCTCGTGCCGCGTCTCCTGAGAGGCGCGCGCAAGTATGCGCTCGGCGACGTTCGCCGGCATCTCCTCGATGACGTCGACGGCGTCGTCGAGATACATGTCTTCTATAAGGGCTGTGAGCTCGCGGTCGCTGAACGCGCGAAGAAGCTCCTCCATTTTGTCCTGATCCATGAGGACGAACGTGTCGGCGGCGATCTCCTTCGGCAGTATGCGGAAAAGCACCGTCAGCCTGTCCCCCTCAAATTCGCCGAGCAGCTCCGCGATGTCGGCGGGCATCATGTCGTGAAACATGCGGTGCAGCTCGCCGAGCTTTTTTTCATCGAGCAGCTCGGTCACTTTATCGAGCATTTCTTCAAATTCCATTTGTTTTTTCGCGCGGAAAAAGACCGTGCATCCTCCCACTTTAAAAATTCAGGATATGACGGTCTTTCGGGCAGATATAAAAGCGTTTTGCGCGCAAAAAGTCGGGCAGCGGCGGCAGCTTGGCGACGGGTCAGTCTGTCAAATTGTCGCGGCGCGGCACGGACGTCTGCACAAAAGACCGGACGTACTTCTACTACTGTCAGAATCCATGCTTTGCCTCCCAATAAAAGACTTAAATTACATCTACACTATGTCACTATGTCGTGCGGGTCGAGGGTGGGGATCGGCGGCGTCGGCTTGACGCTGCGCTTCAGCGGGTCAAACCGCCATTTCCGGCAGCATCCGTCCGCTCTAACGAGACCGCGTCTGCGGCAGAGTACGGAGTCGCCGGTGAAGATCGGCGTCCCATGCTCGCACATGGCGCATATCGCGTCTTCGTTGTCCCTGTCCCTTTTTTTCATCTGTTCACCGATGTATTTTGTCTTTTGAATTTATGCCTATATTATATAATGCCCGCCGCCTTTTTGCAACCCCTTTTTTTGCGTATCGGAAAAGAAAAAAGGAGACTGCCAAAAGAGCGGGCACGGCAAACGAAGCCGCGGCGGCAGCCGCGGCGTCCGCCTGTGAGAACGCCCCCGCCGCCTCGGCTCTGAAGGACGGAAGAAACGAGAGCGCGTACATTGCCGTCGCCGTAACGGCGCCCGTCGTCAGCTTGCCCGCGATATGGGGAATGAGAGATATGCCTTCGCAGACCGACGCCGTCTGAAACAAGACGGACAGCCCCGCCGAGCCTATCGAAAATCCGCAGAGCGCAAATGCCGCGTTCCGGCTTATCTCGCCCGAGAGGAACGCATCGTGCGCCGCCGCCGTCCCGCTCGAAAACTCAAACGCCGCCGAGACGAAAAGCGCCGACAGAGGGGAGGACGTCACGGCAGACAAAAGCCTCTCGACGACGGCGGAGGCGACGGAGAAGAACGTCACGGAGCCGCACACGTTGAGCATCACGCGGGAGGCGCCCGTTATCGCCTGAGTGAACAGCGGCATAACTCCCGTGACCTTCGGCTGTGCGGGCGCTGTGGGCAGCTTTGGCGTGCTTTTGCTCCCGCGCGGTAGCAGCATTCCTATAAGGACGGAGACCGCCGCCTGCACGCCGAAGAGCGCGAGCCCAGCGCGCAGGGAGCCGAAGTATCCGACGCCGACGACGAACACGGGGAACGTCGGCGAGGCGCACGAAACAAAGGCGAGCAGCCGCGCCGCCTCGTCCGAGGATATTTCACCCGAACGGAACGCGGAGCCGACGGTCAACGCCCCGAGCGGGAACCCGAAAAACATCCCCTGCAAAAGCGCCGCTATGCCGTGCTCCGTCCCGAAAAGGCGGCGGCACAGGGGGGCGGCGGCACTGTCGAGCGCGCGTCCGCCTCCGGAGGCGACAAAAAGCGTTGAGAGCACGGAGAACGGGAATACGGACGGTATGACGCGGCGGGCGCAGAGCGTGAGCGCGCGCGACGTCGCCTCGGACACGGTGTCCGGCATAAAGAGGCACAAAAACGCCGCCATAACGGCGGTGACGGCGAGAAGTGTGCCCGTCGCCGCCCCGGAGCTTTCACTTTTCATAAAAAAACATCCCCTTTCATAAGCATGGAAGGAAAAACGCCTGCGCGTTACAATGATTTATATGCTTCCGCAAAGGAGATTTAGACTTTGAAAAGAAAGCACTTGATATCGGGGTCCCTTTTGGGACTTGCGGGAGAGCTGTTCGAGGTGCCGAGCGGCGCCGTACCCGGCGGCTGGAGCGTCACCCTTACAGACGGAAGGGAGGCGTATCTCACCGGATGCCGCGCGATACTTTCGTATGACACATGCGCGATAAAGATAGACGCGGGGGAAGTCGTACTTATGATAGAGGGCAGGGGGCTCGACATTTCGCGATACACCGGCGACGAGATAGCGGTGCGCGGAGACATCGTCTCGGTCACGGTAGACAAGGGGGAGAGGGAATGCTGAAGCGCCTTTTCCTCATGCTCATCGGCGCCGCGGAGGTCACCGTCGGGGAAGGAGACGTCCCGGCTGTGACGGAGGCGCTGTTTGCCGAAGGGCTGCCGGTCACAATAAGAAAAAAGCGCGGCGGCGGGAAAAAACTCACGCTCCGCCTTGACGACTTCGCCGTTTTTTCCGATATGTGCCGCGAGCGCGGCATAGAATATAGGCTGAAAAAGCAGTACGGCATACCGGTCCTTCTTAAAAGATACAGGCACAGAGCGGGTATTTTTATCGGGCTCGCGGTGTTTTTCGCGGCGCTGTTTATCTCGGACGATTTCGTATGGAGGCTCGACATATCCGGCAACGAAACGATACCCGACGAGCGGATAGAGGAGGAGCTCGAAGAGCTCGGCTTCGGCGTCGGGACGTATCACAAAAACATAGATTTTGACGTGCTGCACAACAGATTCCTGCTCGCGTCCCCCGATATCGCGTGGATCGCGATAAACATGAAAGGCTCGGTCGCCCGCGTCGAGGTGCGCGAATATATGAAGGGCGGGGACGCGGCACCCACAGCGCCCGCAAACGTCGTCGCCTCAGAGGACGGGATAATAACGCAGGTCGGCGCAAGGCAGGGCTCCCCGCAGGTCAAGATAGGCGACGAGGTCAAAAAAGGGCAGCTTTTGATCTCCGGCATCGTCGATTACGGGGAGAACTTGACAAAGGTCGTCCGCGCGTCCGGCGAGGTTTTGGCGGAGGTCGGGCGCGAGATAAAGATAAGCGTACCGCTTTTGCACACGGAAAATGTCAAAACGGGCAGAACAAAGACGGAATACGGTATAAAAATCTTCAAAGAAGTCATTTTTTTCGGCACAAGGGGTAGAATTGACACAGGGTTTTATGATACAATAACAGAAGTAGAAGACGTTGTGCTGTTCGATACGGTCACTTTGCCCATAAAGGTGATACGCGAGCGGCGCGAATACTGCGAAGAAAAGACGCGGACGCTGACGCCCGAAGAGGCTGCGGCGCAGGCGTACAGGGAATATAAAAAGGCCTTTGCAGACGCATGTCGGGACGGCGCGCTCCTCTCATACGAGATGGAGGACGGGATGAACGAGGCGGGCGACGCATACGAGATCGTGTGCCGTATCCGCATCATAGAGGACATCGCCGAGACAAGGGAGTTTGAAATAACGGAGTAAAGAGAGCGAAAATGGCGGAAAGGACAGTCAGAACAAAGTCGAGCGAGATAACGGGGCGGCTTTTCGGCAGCTTTGATAAGAATGCGCGCAGAATAGAGGAATCGTTCGGCGTGAAGATGTATAACAGGCAGAGCGCGGATTTTGACGGGGATATGATAGTCCTCTCGGGCGAGCCTGACGCCGTCGCAAAGGCGGCGGAGGCAGTCGAGTATCTGCGCGGAATGGCGGAATTCAACGAGACTATCGAGGATCAGACGGTAGACTACGTCATAGGCATGGCGGCGGACGGCAGGGCGTCTGAGCTCGAAGCGCTCGACGACTGCGTCTGCGTCACGACGAGGGGCAAGCCGATAAAGGCAAAGACCGTTGGTCAGAAAAAATACGTCGAGGCGATAAGGAACAACACGGTGACGCTCGGCGTCGGTCCTGCAGGAACGGGAAAGACGTTTCTTGCCGTCGCGATGTCGGTAAAGGCATTGCGTGACAAGGACGTCGAGCGCATCATACTGACGCGTCCCGCCGTCGAGGCGGGTGAAAAGCTCGGATTTCTCCCCGGCGACCTTCAGAACAAAATAGACCCGTACCTTCGCCCGCTGCACGACGCGCTTTACGAAATGCTCGGTCCCGAGAGCTATTCGCGCCACGTCGAGAGGCAGACTATAGAGATAGCGCCGCTCGCGTACATGAGAGGGCGCACGCTCGACAGCAGCTTCATCATCCTTGACGAGGCGCAGAACACGACGCCCGAGCAGATGAAGATGTTTCTGACGCGCCTCGGCAACGGCTCAAAGATAGTAGTCACGGGCGACCTCACGCAGACGGACCTGCCCGCAGGCAAGCGGAGCGGTCTTGCCGAAGCCGTGAAGATACTCGAGGGCATAGACGACATCGCGATACACCGCTTCACGGAGCGCGACGTCGTCCGTCACAAGCTCGTACAGAAGATAATAGTCGCATACGACAAATACGACCGCGAGCGCAGGGCGCACGCGGCGGAGGCAGGCAGATCCTACAGGGCAAGGAGAGACACGAAATGAAGAGAAAGCTCCGTGTCCTGACGGAAAACGATCAGGATGTAAAGCTCATCAGGTGGCGTCACGAAAGGCTCATACGCCGCGCGATAGCCGAAACGCTCGACCTCGAGGGCTTCGACCGTCCGGCGGAGGTCTCCGTAGTCCTGACGGACAGCGAGGCGATCCGCGAGATAAACCGCGAGCACCGCGGCATCGACAGCGCGACTGACGTGCTCTCGTTCCCGCAGTTCGCGCCCGGGGAGAAATATCCCGAGGAGGGGTACGTCCCGCTCGGGGATATCGTCATTTCCGTCGAGCGCGCGGAAAATCAGGCGCTCGTCTACGGGCACAGCTTTGAGCGCGAGCTCGCGTTCCTGACGGTGCACTCGACGCTCCATCTGCTCGGATACGACCACGTCACGAGCGAGGAGGACGAGCTTGTTATGCGCGAAAAGCAGCGGGAGGTCATGTCCCGCCTCGGGCTTGCCGTCAACGAGGACAAACGTGAGGACGCCGAAAAAGACAACGACACCGGAGACAAACAATGAAAAGGACCGCATTTATATCGATAGTG
This sequence comes from uncultured Clostridia bacterium, assembly GCA_947631245.1. Classification (GTDB taxonomy): domain Bacteria; phylum Bacillota; class Clostridia; order Oscillospirales; family CAG-272; genus DTU064. The sequence goes on along the minus strand of CANRKP010000026.1, from coordinate 7,714 downwards.
GGCAGACCTAACGTCGGCAAATCGACGCTGATGAACGCAATGCTCGGCGAAAAGGTCGCGATAGTTTCAAGCAAGCCTCAGACGACGAGGAACAGGATAACGGGCATACTTACGCGCGGGGAGGATCAGTTTGTCTTTCTCGACACGCCCGGCATCCACAAGCCGAGGACGAAGCTCGGCGATTATATGGTGAAGAGCGCCGAGACGTCTATCGGCGACTGCGACGCCGTCATTCTGATAGCAGACGCAGACCACGCGCCCGGCAATATCGAGACTGGCGTTATCGAGCGCCTGCGCGCCGGCAGCATTCCGGCGATACTCGTGCTCAACAAGACGGACCTTTCCACACCTGAAAAGCTCGCCGAGACGATAACGGCATACGCCGGTATGTACGATTTTTCCGCCGTCGTGCCGACGTGCGCGCTCAAGGGGCGCGGCGTCGACGACGTGCTCGACGAGGCGGCGGCTTTTTTGCGGGAGGAGGACTGGTACTTCCCCGGAGACGAGGTGACAGACCAGTCAGAGCGGCTCTACGCCTCCGAGGTCATACGCGAGAAGATGCTCCGTCTCCTGTCGCGCGAGATACCGCACGGGACTGTCGTTTCCGTCGAGGAATGGCACGACGAGGACACCCTCATCCGCATCAGGGTAGACATTTACTGCGAAAAGGAGTCCCACAAGCGCATAATCATCGGCAAAAACGGCGAGATGCTGAAAAAGATCGGGACATACGCGCGCGAGGACCTCGAACGGTTCTTCGGCGTGAAGGTCTACCTTGAGCTTTGGGTCAAGGTCAAGGAAGGTTGGCGCGACAGAGAAGGATACCTGCGTAACTTCGGATACGACATAAAGACGCTGAAGTAAATGGACAAGCAGACGGTCACGGGCCTCGTGCTGCGCGAGACTGCAAAGGGCGAAGCCGATAAGCTGTTGACGCTGCTGACGGCGGAGCACGGGAAGATGACGGTCCTCGGAAAGGGCGTCCGCTCGCTGAAAAACAAGAACATGGTGACGACGCAGCCGTACTGCTACGCGACGTTCATCCTGTCAAAGTCGCGCTCGGGGATATACTATATCTCCGATTCCGACCTGACGGAGGCGTTTTTCGGACTGCGCGGCGACCTTCTGACGCTTGCCCTCGCGGCATACGTCTGCGAGGTAGCGGAGGCGTGCTCGGTCGAGAACAGCGCGGACGTGCCGCTTCTGCGGCTGACGCTGAACACGCTTTACGCGCTGTCGCAGAACAAAAAGCCGGTGCGGCAGATAAAGGCGTCGTTTGAGATGAGGTGCGCCGCCGTGTGCGGCTTTTCGCCGGACGTTTCCGGCTGCGCCTTATGCGGCACGGACGAGGCTCCGGCTTACTATCTCGACATACTCGGCGGCGAGCTCTTATGCCCGGACTGCATGACGCGCCGCCGCCCCGAGGACGAGACCGTCGAATACAGCGGGGAGTGGACAAGGCCGTTTTCTCCCGTATCGCCGGCGACGCTCGGGATAATGAGACATACTCTCGGGTGCGACATCTCAAAGCTGCTCGCCCCGAAGCTGACGGACGCCGAGACTGCGGAATTTGCCGCCGTCTCGGAGAGATATCTTCTTCATCATTTGGGGCGCGGTTTTGCGACGCTCGACTATTACAGGCAGTTTGAAAAGCTGCAGAAATGAAAGAAATGGAATATATCGACAGATCGCTTAAAATTCTTGAATATAATAAGATAACGGAGATGCTTGCCGACTGCGCCGTCACGGACGGGGCAAAGGCGCGCGCCCGCGCGCTTCTGCCGTCGTCAGATCCCGTTGTCGTTTTGCGCCGTCAGCGCAGGACGACGGACGCGAAGGCGATGCTCGGCGTAAAGGGGACGCCGCCGTTCGGAGGCGTCACCGACATCGGAGACGCCGTCGAGAGGGCAAAAAAGAGCGCAGTTTTAACGCAGCGCGAGCTTTTGGCATGCGCGAATGTGCTTCGCACCTCGCGAAGGCTCGGCAGCTATCAAAACGAGGGCAGAGGGGACGCGGAGACGACGCTCGGCGAGATATTCTGCCGCCTCATCCCTGAGCGCAGGCTCGAAGAAAAGATAAGCCGCGCCGTCATCTCCGAGGACATGATAGCTGACGAGGCGAGCGGCGAGCTCGCCGACATAAGGCGGAAAATGCGCGCCGCGAACTCCCGCGTTCGCGACATACTCCAAAAATACATCACCGGCGGGACATACAGCCGCATCCTCCAGGAAAACATCGTGACACAGCGCGGCGGGAGATTTGTCATCCCCGTCAAGGCGGAATACAAAAACGAGATAAACGGGCTCATTCACGACACGTCCGCCTCCGGCGCGACGGTGTTTGTCGAGCCGCTCGCTGTCGTCGAGGCGAACAACGAGCTCCGCATCCTCGAGGGGCGCGAGGCGCGAGAGATAGAGAGGATACTCTCCGAGCTTTCGGCTGACGTCGCCGCCTGCGGGGAGACGCTGCTCACGGATTACGACACGATAACGGAGCTTGCGTTCATCTTTGCATGCGCCGAGCTCTCCTTCCGCATGGGAGGCGTTGAGCCTAAGCTCTGCCCCGACGGGCAGAGGGAGGTATCCCTCGTCGAGGCGCGCCACCCGCTGCTCGACAAAAAGACCTGCGTCCCCGTGACCGTGCGCGTCGGCGGAGACTTCGATACGCTCATCATAACGGGACCGAACACGGGTGGAAAGACCGTCGCATTGAAGACGCTCGGACTGCTCTCTCTCATGGCTCAGGCGGGGCTCCACATCCCCGCGGGCGGGCTTTCGACCGTCGCCGTATTTGACGAGATACTCGCGGACATAGGAGACGAGCAGAGCATAGAGATGTCGCTTTCGACTTTCTCGTCGAGCATGTCGAATATAATCGAGATAATCTCCCGCGTCGGGAAAAAGTCGCTCGTTCTGCTCGACGAGCTCTGCTCCGGCACTGACCCCGTCGAGGGCGCGGCGCTCGCGACGGCGATAATAGAGGAGATAAGGGCGAAGGGCGCGCTGTGCGCCGCGACGACGCACTACGCGGAGCTCAAGGCGTACGCGCTCAACACTCCCGGCGTCAAAAACGCCGCGTGCGAGTTCGATATCTCGACGCTGCGCCCGACGTACAAACTCATAATAGGCGCACCCGGAAAATCAAACGCGTTCGCGATTTCAAAAAGGCTCGGGCTTCCCGACGAAATAGTCGAGCGGGCTAGCAGGCTTATAAGCGGGCAGGACAAGAGCTTTGAGGACGTTATCGAAAAGCTCGAGGCGGAAAGGCTCGGCATGGAGCGCGAGCGCGCGGAGGCAGCAAGGCTCAGGGCAGAATACGAGCGCGTCAAGTCAAGCGCCGAGCAGAAGCTCAGCGAAAGGCTCGCCGGCGCCGAAGAAGAGGCGGCGCGCGCCAAAAAGCGCGCGCAGGAGATACTCGCGAGCGCGCGCGCGTCGAGCGAGTTCGTCATGGGTCAGCTCGAGCGGGCGAAAAAAGAGCGTGACAGCGAAAATCTCGGGCGCGCCATGTCTGACGCGAAGCGGGCGATAAGAGACAGGCTGAGAGGCGAGGAGGCGTCGCTGCGGGACGGCGAGACCGAAGAGGAGGTCTACGAGCCGCCGAGAGAGTACAGGCAGGGAGACTACGTCATAATAGCCGGAACTGGCATAAAGGGCACGATAACGGACGGACCCGACAAATCGGGGAACGTTACCGTGCGCGCAAACGGCATCACGACAAGGACGAAAACGTCAAAGCTGCGCTTCGCTCCCGATGAGGACACCGTGACGCTCGAGGGCAGGCGCGAGGCGGCGTCGACCGTGCGCGTCAGGACGTCGGGCACGTTTTCGCCTGAGCTTGATATAAGGGGTTATACGACGGACGACGGGCTGTTCGCCGTCGACAAATATATAGATGAGGCAGAAGTCGCGGGCATACGCTCCGTCCGCATAATACACGGGAAGGGAACGGGCGCCCTGCGCTCGGCTCTGCACGGATTCCTCGGCTCCGACAAGCGCGTGTCGTCATACAGGCTCGGCGCTTACGGCGAGGGAGATTCCGGCATAACGGTCGTTGAGCTCAAATAAGATCATATTATTTTTCGGAGGGGATATATATGCCGAGAAAGCTGTATCTCGGCGCGCAGCTCTACACGATGCGCGCAAAGACAAGGACAAAGGACGAATTTCTTTCAACGGTGAAGGCGCTGTCGGAAATGGGATACCATTATATGCAGGTATCGGGCGTCGGCGCGGACGTCACGCCTGACGTCATCAGGCGCGCCGTCGACGAGTACGGCGTGAAGTGCGTGCTCACGCACACGAGCCTTCAGAGGATAATAGAGGATACGGACGCCGTTATTGCGGAGCATTCGGTCTTCGGCTGCGACGCCATCGGCATCGGGGGCGTTGCGAATATGTACCCGCACACGGCGGACGGCTACGCGCGCTTTGCGCTCGACATCGCGGAGGCGGTAAAGAAAATAAAGGACGCTGGCAAGGTGTTCCTCTATCACAATCACCGCTTCGAGTTCGAGCACTACGGCGACAAAACGGGCCTTGACCTGATACTTTCGATGACGGACCCGGAGGGCGTCCTTCTGACGTTTGACACATACTGGTCGCACGTCGCGGGCGTCGACCCCGCCGAATTCATACGCCGCCACAGCGACAGGATATTCTGCACGCACTTAAAGGACATGACGGTGCGCGACGACAAGCTCGTCATGACCGAGTGCCTCACGGGGAATCTCAATTTCGACGCGATAATCCGTGCGAGCGAGGACGGCGGCGTGCTTTGGCACATGATAGAGCAGGACGACGTCTACATAGACCTTTTCGACAGCATGAGGATAAGCCACGACAATCTCAAGGCAAGGTACATACAATTCAGAGACTGACAAAAGAGGTAACGGAAAATGGCAAGCTTCACTTTCAGCGCGTTTGCGGACGAATATTCTCCCGAGCTCGAGGGGCAGATATTTGCGCTTCACAAATTCGGGATCGACAAAATTGAGCTTCGCGGCGTTGACGGGAAAAACGTCGCCGAGCTTTCGCCTGCCGAGGCAAAAGAGATACGGCATAGGCTCGATGCTGAGGGCATCACGCTGTCCGCCGTCGGCTCTCCTCTCGGCAAAATAAGCATTGACGACAATATACCGGCGCACCTTGAGCTGACGCGCAGGTTAGCCGAGACCGCCTGCATACTCGGCTGCCGCCGCATGCGCGGGTTCTCGTTCTACAACACGGAAAACAAGCGGGATGAGGTCATAGACGCCGTCGGTAAAATGGCGGACATATGCCGAGAGGCGGGCGTGCTCTTCTGTCATGAAAACGAAAAGAGAATATACGGCGACACAGCGGAGAGGTGCCTTGATCTGAAAAAGACGCTCGGTGACAAAATAGGCGTAATTTTTGACCCCGCGAACTTCATACAGAGCGGCGTCACCCCTTACCCCGACGCCGCCGAGCTGCTCCTTCCGTACATAGACTATCTCCATATCAAGGACGCGGACGCGGACGGGACCGTCGTTCCGGCGGGAGAGGGCATAGGATGCGTCGAAAAGCTCCTTTGCGACGTCGACGGGATGTACGACGGTGAGATCACACTGACGCTTGAGCCGCATCTCCACGTTTTCGAGGGCTTCTCGGCGCTCGAACGCGGAGAGCGCACAAAGATGCGCGGCACATACGACAGCGCCGAGGAGGCTTTCGCCGCCGCGGTCGGCGCCGCAAAAGCAATAGTGGAAAAAGTAAAGGCACGGTAAAAAAACAGGCTTAAAGCCGAAAATTAAGGAGGCATTTGCCGATATGAGCGGAAAGAAAATGCTCGCTTTGGATCTCGGCGCGTCATCAGGGCGCGGTATAGTCGGCAGCTTTGACGGAGAGCGCCTTGTGACCGAGGAGATACATAGGTTCGAAAACTCACCTGTGTCGCTCGCAGGCCGCTTTCTGTGGGATATTCCAGCGCTCTTCGGAAATATACTCACGGCGATAGCAAAGGTCTCGTCCTCCGGCGGCGTCTCGTCCGTCGGGATCGACACATGGGGCGTCGATTACGGATACATAGACAAAAACGGGCACCTTCTTTCATGCCCCGTCCACTACCGCGACAGCAGGACGGAGAACATAAGGGAAGAGGTGTTCGGAATAATACCGTGGACAGAGCTCTACGGGCGGACAGGCATACAGGACCTCGCCTTCAACACTATATACCAGCTCCGCTGCGACGTGAGGGACGATCCGCACATAATAGGCTCGGCGCGCCGCGCGCTGTTCACCCCCGACCTGCTCAATTATTTTCTGACAGGCGTCGAGGCGACAGAGTACACCATCGCCTCCACGGGAGCGATCATCGACGCGGAAAAAAGGAGCATAGCAAACGATCTGCTTCTCCGCATAGGCGTCTCCCCGGAGCTTTTCGCTCCGTGCGTGCAGCCGTTCACGGTGCTCGGCGGTCTTTCGGCGGAAGTACGCGGCATAACGGGCGCGGGAGCCGACGTGAAGGTGGTGTGCACGGCGTCGCACGATACGGCGTCCGCAGTGCTTGCGACGCCCGCAAAGGACCCGGATTTCGCTTATATAAGCTGCGGCACATGGAGTCTTCTCGGCGTCGAGCTGCCGGAGCCCAAAATTACGGACGAAACGAGAGAATACGGCTTTACGAACGAGGGCGGCGCCGAGGGAAGGATACGCTTCCTCAAAAATATCTCGGGTCTTTGGCTCGAGCAGGAGTCGCGCCGCGCGTGGGGTCGTCAGGGCAGAAAATACACATACGACGAGCTCTCCGAGGCGGCGCTCGCTTCAAAGCCGTTTCGGTATCTCATCGACCCGGACGACGCGCTCTTCACTCCGCAGGGGGACATGCCGTCCCGCATCGCGGAATACTGCTCCCGCACGGGGCAGGGCAGCCCCGAAACTCCCGGTGAGATCGTGCGCTGCATCTTCGACTCGCTCGCGCTCCGTTACAGGTGGGGCGTCGAGACCGTCAGAAAGCTGACGGGCAAGCCGGTGCGTGAGATACACGTCGTCGGCGGCGGCGTCCGCGAGGGCGCGCTCATGAGGATCGCGGCGGACGTCTGCGGCATACCCGTCGTCGCGGGTCCGTCGGAGGCGACGGCGACGGGCAATATCTGCTCCCAGCTGATAGCGGGAGGCGAGCTTTCCTCCGTAAGTGAGGCGCGTGAGCTTGTAAGCCGTTCGACCGAGCTTTCGGTGTACGAGCCGACGGCGGAGGGCAGAGAAGAAAGAGACGACGCATACGGGCGCTTCCTCGCGCTCATTGAAAAAAATAAATAAAGGAGCATCGGAAATGGATTACAGGCAGGCAGCTGAATATTATGCCGAGTACGGCGTCGATGTCGACGCGGCGATAGAGCGCGTCCTCAAAATACCCGTCTCCGTAAACTGCTGGCAGGGAGACGACGTGCGCGGGTTCGAGGACCCGGACGGCGAGCTCACAGGCGGCATACAGACGACGGGAAACTATCCCGGCAGGGCGAGGACGCCCGAGCAGCTTCGCGCCGACTTTGACGTTGCCGCGTCCCTTATACCGGGAAAGAAGCGTATAAACCTCCACGCCATTTATCTTGACGCGGACGGTGAGCGCGTTGGCAGGTGCGACATTCTGCCGAAGCACTTTGATTCATGGATATCGTGGGCAAAGGAACGCGGGCTCGGCATAGACTTCAACCCGACGTGCTTCTCGCACCCGATGAGCGGCTCCGGACTGACGCTTT
>CANRKP010000025.1 GCA_947631245.1 uncultured Clostridia bacterium | reverse complement strand
TCGGAATTGTGTTGTGCTGGCGGTCTATCTCTTGTTTTCGGTTGCTTGCTTCCTTACCGTACATGAGCATTGTATCCACGGATGAAAGAAATTCCTTTACAGGCTCGCTCCCGTCCGGTTTATCATAAAATACGATTTCAAATTCCTGCACTTTATATTCTCCTCGATGTGCCGGATTTTAACCTCAACAATATTATATGTGATAAATCCCATATTGTCAAGGGCTTTTTTCATATCACATACATAGCATCGCCGAACGAGAAGAAGCGGTATTTTTCTCTCACCGCCGTCTCGTAGGCGGCGAGCACATGCTCGCGCCCCGCGAATGCTGATACAAGCATTATGAGCGTGCTCTCGGGCAGATGAAAATTTGTTATGAGCCCGTCGGTCGCGCGGAATTTGTATCCCGGATATATGAATATCCCCGTGTCTCCCGAAACGGCGTGTATCACGCCGTCCTCGTCCGCGGCGCTCTCGAGCGTGCGGCAGGACGTCGTCCCGACGCATATCGTCCTTCCGCCGGCGGCGCGCCGCTCGTTTATCTCCCTCGCCGCGTCCTCCGTGACCGTTATAAACTCCGTATGCATGACGTGCTCGTCGACCCTGTCCTCGGCGACGGGACGGAACGTACCGAGCCCGACGTGCAGCATGACGCGCACGAATTTCGCGCCCTTCTCCTCTATTTTCGCCATAAGCTCCGGCGTGAAATGAAGCCCCGCCGTGGGCGCCGCCGCGGAGCCCTCCTTTTTCGCGTAAACCGTCTGGTATCTGCCGCGGTCGCGCAGGCGCTCCTTTATATAAGGCGGCAGCGGCATAACGCCTATCTCGTCAAGCGCCGCGTATATGCTACCGTACCGCGCCCTGTCGTAGTAAAAACGTATCGTGCGGCATCCGTCGTCGACAATGCCCGTCACCTCGCCCTTCATAACGCCGCCGAAATCTATTATGTGCCCCTCTCTCGCCCGCTTTCCCGGTCTGACAAGGCACTCCCACTCGTCGTCATTTATCGCCCTCAGAAGGAGCACCTCGACCTTTGCCGTGCCGCCGTCCGCGCGCTCGCCGTAAAGGCGGGCGGGGATAACCTTCGAGTCGTTTATGACAAGCGTGTCGCCAGGGCGTATCAGCTCCGCAATGTCACGGAATATGCGGTGCCCGACCTCGCCCGTTTTCCTGTCGAGCGTCATAAGGCGCGAGGCGTCCCTCGGCTCGGTCGGCGTCTGCGCTATCAGCTCTTCCGGCAGCTCGTAATAAAAATCGCTTTTTTTAAGGTCAGTCTTCGGGAGCTCGTTTTTTATAGTCCGATCCATTGCAATATGCGTCCTTTTGTCATGTGTCATAAGTCTTTTTTCTCGTCCGGCAGAGGCGGCGCGGTGTCGCCGCGGGTGCGCGCGGCATAAAATAAAAAAGTAAAACGGCGCGCGGACCTCCCGCAAGGGAGATTATATCACTCCGCGCGTCTTTTTTCAACCTTGCATAAAAGAGAAAGGAAATTGCGACATAATGAAATACAAAGAACGGCTCCCGTCCGGCAAGCCGCTTTTGTTCCGAGGCGCGGCGACGGCGCTCGTCACGCCGTTTTCCGAAGGCGTCCCCGACGAAGACGCGTTCGGAAGAATGATAGAGCGCCAGCTTGACGGCGGCATCGCGGCGCTCGTCGTCTGCGGGACGACGGGCGAGGCGCCGACGCTCTCGAAAGACGAGGCGCTCGACCTCATCTCCTTCGCCGCCGACAAGGTGTCGGGACGCGTTCCCGTCATCGCCGGCGTGGGCTCAAACGATACCGCAAAGTCCTGCGTGCTCGCAGAGGAGGCGTATTACGCAGGCGCAGACGCCGTCATGGCGGTCACGCCTTATTACAACAAAACGACAGACGCCGGCATCCTCTCGCATTTTCTCGCGATAGCGGAGGCGTCGCCCGTGCCCGTCATCATATATAACGTCCCGGGCAGGACCTCCGTCAAGATGACGCCCCGCCTCTATTCCGAGCTTGCGGGTCATTCCAACATAGTTGCCGTCAAGGAGGCGTCGGGCGACGCGGGGCTCGCCGCCGATATACTCGCCGAAAATTCCGGCTCGCTCGCGCTTTATTCCGGCTGCGACGAGATAACTCTTCCGCTGCTCTCGCTCGGCGGGCAGGGCGTCATCTCCGTAGTCTCAAACATATTTCCCGCAATGACGCAGGCGCTCTGCGACCTGTTTTTCTCCGGCGACATCGACGGCGCGCGCATAATACAGCGCCGGCTTCACCCGCTTGTGAGGGCGCTTTTCTCCGAGCCGAACCCGATCCCCGTGAAGGCCGCCTGTGCGTATCTCGGTCTATGCTCGTCCGAAATGCGCCTCCCGCTCTCGCCGCAGAGCGACTGCGCGGAACTGAAGCGCCTCATAAACAGTCTCCGTTCCGTCGGCAACGCCTTCTGAAGAAACTGCGCGGGAGAGGACTTTGTTAAAGCCCTCTCCCGCATTTTTCTCTTCAGTTCGTCATTCTGTACGCAGCGCCACGACGGGGTCCTTCTTCGCCGCGATGCGCGAAGGGATAAGACCCGCGATGACAGTCAGCCCCATGCTTATTACGACGAGGATGACTGCGCCTCCCCACGGGAGCACGGCGCCGATATTGTTTATCTCCGTCAGCGCGCGGATTATGATATTTATCGGTATGCACAGGATGAGCGTCGATATGATGCCTATCATGCCGGACGCAAAGCCGACGATGAGCGTTTCGGCGTTGAACACTCGCGAGACGTCGCGCTTGGACGCGCCTATCGAGCGGAGTATTCCTATCTCCTTCGTCCGTTCGAGCACCGAAATGTATGTGATTATTCCTATCATTATAGACGACACGACGAGCGACACCGCGACGAACGCGATGAGGACATACGTTATCGCGTTCAGTATCGTCGTTATCGACGACATGAGCAGCGCAACGTAATCCGTGTACGTTATCTTGTCGCCCTCCTCATCGACCGTATCGTTGTAAGCCTCGATGACGTTCGATATCTCATCCTTGTCCGCGAACGTCGCGGCATAGATGTATATCGCAGACGGGGACTCGCGGTCGACGATTCCGAGCAGCTTTGCGTTGTCGTCATATGTCGACTCGGAGACCATTGCAGGGACGTATTTTTCGAATATGAGCGCGTAATTTGCCTCCGTCAGCTCGAGCATGTCGAGCGCCGCTGCGAGCTGATCGACGCTCATTGCGGCAAGGGATTCCGCAACGCCCGCGGCGTACTCCTCTCTCACGCGCTTATCGGCGGACGCCCTGACATATTCCATCAGCGTCTCGTCCGATATATCGCCGAGCATTCCGGCGTATTCCGGGTACTCGGTCTTTATCATCTCCTCGAGCTGCGGCCTGTCAAGCGTCGCCATGTACTGCTCCACCATGCCGTTCACATACTCGTCCGTCGGCTCGGACATGACGGCGGTATATATCGCCGCCTTCTCCGCAGGCGAGCTGCCGAGCGTTCCGAGATAATCGTCTACGGCTGACTTTATTTCCTCCGCCGAAGGCTCCTCGTCGTCCTCGGACGGGAACGGGAGCCCCGTTATAACGTCGGTCTCGGGGTTCTCAAGCTGTGCCTTTATTATATCGCGGTCCGCAGTCTCGTCTATGATATATGACGTAAGCGCCGTCGTATATCCTATCGAGCCCGAGATGGCTCCCGCAACTGCGTCCGGGTTTGGTCTGACGATACCGGATATTTTGAGCTCAATGCCGCGGTCAAACAGCGTCTTTACGCCGAGCTCCGTCTTTGAGAGATCCACATACTTTCCGCCCGACGTCGTGTCGAGAGCGAACATGTCCGCGGATATAACGAGCCGCAGCTTGCGTGAGCACATCTCCTCAAACGTCCAGGGACCGTTGTCGTTGTGTATCTCCTCGCCCTTCTCCATCGCTATAAAGCTGTCGGACATCTCCTTTGACGTCAGAAGCCCGAGGGAGTAGAGCACGAAATCGCTGACCTGGTTGTTCTGGTTGACGACGAGCACTATCTCGTTGTACTCGGACGGCCAGCTGCCGTATATCAGGTCGTACTGCTCTTTGAGAAGCGGGTTCACAAGCTCGTCATTCTCGCCGCTCTTGTCAGTCATATCGGGCGGCAGGAGCTCCTCCCACACGTTGACGCCCGACATCATCGACGTCGACATGGTGGATGCCGACGAAAAGAGACCCGACAGCGTCTCGGAATCGCCGCCCGTGACGCCCTGCATCATGCTCTGCATCATAGACATAGCGTCCGCCTTTACGACGCTGCCATCCTTATCCTCAACATAAATGTTGAGCGGCACGTCGTATTCGTACATCACGGAGCTTGCGTATTTTTCAAGAGGGAGCTTGCCGTCCTCGTCCTTCGTCGTCTCGATATATTTTTTGAACGCGGAGAGGTTGTTCTTCGTCGTCTCGACCGAGTTCAAGGAGTTGATGAAGTCGTACATCATGTTGTTCGCGTAAACGTAAGTCGCAAGCTCCTCTTCCGTGTGCGGCTTCCTGTCGTCGCTGTTGTCGGATGCGTTCCTGAAAAGGCTGCCGATGTCGACCGCCTCCGCCTGAAGCGCTATCGGATACGACGAAAGCGTGTCCTCCTGGACCTGGTTAATATAGCGGCTTATGCCCTCGGAGAGCGAGAGTATGAGGGCTATTCCTATGATTCCTATGCTGCCCGCAAACGCCGTCAAAAACGTCCTTGTCTTTTTTGTAAGGAGGTTGTTGCACGAAAGCGAAAGCGCGGTGAGAAAGCTCATCGAGGTGTGCTTCGTCTTTTTCTTATTCTCTTCCTCGGTCGGCGTCTCCGCCTCGCCATCGGACGGGACATAAGGGTCGCTGTCCGAAATTATCTTCCCGTCGAGCAGACGGACCGTTCTTGTCGCGTAGTTCTCGGCAAGGTCGGGATTGTGAGTGACCATTATTATGAGGCGGTCCTTCGATATCTCCTTCAGTATCTCCATAACGCCGACGCTGTTCTCGGTGTCGAGCGCGCCCGTAGGCTCGTCTGCAAGAAGAATCTCCGGGTCGTTTACGATAGCTCTCGCTATCGCGACGCGCTGCATCTGACCGCCCGACATCTGATTCGGCTTTTTCGTGAGCTGATCTCCGAGACCGACGCGCTCGAGCGCCGCCTTTGCGCGGCGTCTGCGCTCCGCCTTTGATACGCCCGAAAGCGTCAGCGCGAGCTCGACGTTTGAAAGCACTGTCTGATGAGGTATGAGGTTGTATGACTGGAACACAAAGCCTATGCTGTGGTTGCGGTACGCGTCCCAGTCGGCGTCGCGGAAGTTCTCGGTCGGTCTGCCCGCAACGGACATCTTCCCGTCCGTGTACCTGTCAAGTCCCCCTATTATGTTGAGAAGCGTCGTTTTGCCGCAGCCCGAGGGTCCGAGCACCGCGACGAACTCGCTTTTTCTGAATTCTATATCGATCCCGCGCAGCGCGTGTACGACGTCGTCGCCCGCCGTATAATCCTTCGTTATATTTTCAAGTCTAAGCACACCGAACCTCCGTTTATGTATTCCGAAATCCGATATTTATCCGATATATAAAACAGTACCTGCACAATTATACTACCGCCGCCGCCCCGATTTGTCAAGCGAGTTCCCCAATAGTTTTCACAAAGTTCACATATCGCTCACTTTGCAGAATAGTTATGTCAATGTGCCTTTTTGCCCTTGAAATAGCGCGCATTGAGATGTATAATATACCCGAACAATAACGAACAATACCGCAAAGAGGGCATCGATAATTATGGGAAAACTTGTCACATTCGGTGAGCTTATGCTCAGGCTCGAGGCGCCGGGTCGCCTCCGCATCTCTCAGGCGCGCTCCTATGACGCCGTATACGGCGGAGGCGAGGCAAACGTCGCAGTTTCCGCCGCAAACTACGGAATGGAGGCGGATTTCGTAACGAAGCTGCCGGAAAATCCCGTTGCAGACGCCGCGATATCGGAGCTGCGCGGTCTCGGTGTCGGCACGTCTCACATCGCGCGCGGCGGCACACGCATGGGAATATATTTCGTCGAGCACGGCGCGTCTCAGCGCGCCTCGAGCGTCATTTACGACCGCGCGCATTCGGCGATATCGGAGGCAGCAGCCGACGATTTTGACTGGGACGTCATATTCGACGGCGCCGAACGCTTTCACTTCACGGGCATAACTCCCGCCCTTTCCCCGGCTTGCGCCTCAATCTGCGAGGACGCGTGCCGCGCCGCGAAGGCACGCGGCGTCATCGTCTCCTGCGACCTAAACTACCGCAAAAAGCTCTGGTCGACGGAGGAGGCAGGCCGCGTCATGTCCCGCCTCATGAAATACGTCGACGTCTGCATAGCGAATGAGGAGGATGCCGACAAGGTCTTCGGCATCCGCGCCGACGACACCGACGTCAAAACCGGCACGATATCAGACAAAGGCTACCGTCAGGTATGCCGCAAGCTGACGGAGCGCTTCGGCTTTTCCACCGTCGCCGTGACGCTGCGCGAGAGCGTGAACGCGGACGTCAACAACTGGTCGGCAATGATGTACCGCGGCGGCGAGTTTTACAAATCTAAAAAATACGAAATTCATATCGTTGACCGCGTCGGCGGCGGCGACAGCTTCTCCGGCGGGCTTATATACGCGGACCACGCGGGAATGGAGCCGCAGGCGGCGCTCGAATTCGCGGTCGCGGCAAGCTGCCTAAAGCACACCGTTGACGGCGACTACAACCGCGTGACGAAGAAAGAGGTCGAGGCGCTCGCATCCGGCGACGGCAGCGGCAGAGTTTCAAGATAAAAAAGCGTGTATTGATACCGAGCCCGAAACGTTTTTCTTCGGGCTCGGTATTTTCATTTTTTAAATTTTTTTCAAACTTTTGTCTCGGATAAAGCGGCGGCGTCTCTCAAAAAATATGCTTGTAGAAATACACACTCAAAGGAAACAAAGCATATGAAAAATATATTTCTCAGAGCGGCGGCGCTCATAATCGCCGTCATCTGCATCATACCCTTCTCCGCCTGCGGCAGGAACACCGCCGACGGCGACAAAGACGGCATCCACGGCGACGACAACGGCAAAACGACGGACGGCATAAACGGCGACGAAAGCCGCAGAGACACGGACGGCACAAACGGCATGGGAGACATGACGGACAGAAACGACAGTGCGACAGGCAATGATGACGACGACCGCGGCACCGACCGCAATAACGGCGCCCTCGGCGATATGACCGACGACGGCATGATGGGCGGCAATGACAGCGTTGCCGGCGGCGGAAACAACGTTGACCCCGAGCTCGGCATAGGTACCGACGGCAATATGAACGGAAACGGCAGCGGCCGCGGCAACTGAAGAAGCAACTGCAAAAAATCACCTCGCGAAAAGCTCTTTTCGCGAGGTGATTTTTTTCGTTTTTACTTATACGACGATATTCCCGACGGGAAAACGTATTTGTAGTAATCGGTCTCGAGGATGCGGAGCGAATATTTCCTCTTCTGTGACACGACGGAATTCATCTGCTTTATATACTGGTCAAGCTGCGACTCGTCGACCGTCACCCCTTCCGCGGGCGTGAATTTCTTCGTTTTTGAACTGTACGTCCCGTTGGGGTTCATCCAGTTCCAGCTCGTGTTCGTGGTGTTCAGTATCACTATCGGGTCGGTCGTTGAGTTGAGGTCCACTCCCATAAGGAGCCTCGAATCGTATTTGACGCCGAAGAGATTGAGCACCGTCGGAATGAGGTCGAGCGCGGAGCACGGCTTCGAGATGACGACGGGCTCCTTCATCGACGCGCACCAAATCGCGGCGCCGTTTTTGTAAAGCTCAAACTTGTCTCTCACGCCATCCTCGGGCAAGCCGTAAAGCTCGGCTGCCTCGGAATCCGAAAGCGCGTAGGGGTAATGGTCCGCGTTGAAGACGAATACGGTGTTCTCGAGCTGACCTGCCTCCTCGAGCTTTTCGACGAGGTACTTGAGCATATACTCGACCTCGAGCTGGCACGCGTAATACGACTTCACGTTGTCGCTGTAAGGCAGAGCTGCGACCTCGGAGCGGTGCTTTGTCGCCATTGCGTTGCCGGAGAACGTGTAGTTTGCGTGACCGCTGACGGTCATATAGTACGCGTGGAAAGGCGCGTTGTTTATATAGTCGTCTATCGTCTTCTCCGCCATTTCAAGGTCGGAGCGCGGCCATGCCTTTGAAAGATCGTCAAGTCCGTTCCCGACGGCGAGCCAGTTTTTATATCCGAAGCTCGGGTGGGAGAGATTGCGTGAATAGTATGTGTACGAGTTGTTGTGATATGCGTAGACCGTATAGTCGAGCGCGGTGAACACGTTTCCGAGCGTGAACGGCCAGTACTTGCCGCCGCTCATCTTGAGGCACTGGGCGCTGTTGTGGAACAGACCCGTCATCGAGAGATATTCTCCCGTCGCGGTGCTCCCGCCCCAAAGAGAATTGTAATAATTCTCAAAATAGAAGCCCTCGTGCATCATCTTATACATCGTCGGGAACAGTTCCGGATGCTTCTCAACTATGATGCTCGAAAAGCCCTCGAGCGTAAGCTGTATCAGGTTCTTGCCTTCGAAATATCCGGTGTATTCGTTCTGCTTCGTCGGCGTCACCGTTGAGAAATACTCGTGCGCCTCCTTTACCTTATTATCCTTTGCGGAGGATATTAAGGACTCCCAGTCGATGTCGAGCACGTTGTCGCCGTATTCCTTAGGCGGCGTGGGCGCGTCCGTTTCGGGGGTGTCCGTTTCGCCGGGCTCGCCCGTGCCGGTGCCGTCCGGCGGCGTCGGTGCATCCGTCCCCTGCGGCTCGCCTGTCGTCTCCCTCCCGAAGGGATCTACGAGCTCGCCGACATGCCCGCCCGGGTCATCCCCGTCGGGCTCGCCGAAAAGGGTATATTTGATGTCGAGCCTTGTTTCCGTCAAAAGCCCGAAATATGCCGACACATCGGAGGGGTTGAAATATCCCCTGTATGCCTCGCCCGCATCGGCGTCAGTAATGATGCCCGCAAGCGCCGTCAGATGGAACATGACGGTGAGCGCGAGAAGAATGCCCTTGACGCGCAGAGGCGTGCCGAGCGCCGGCGCAAGCTCGCGTCCCCATACGCAGTAAAACACGAGCGGCACGAGCAGAAACAAAATCGGCACGAAATCGAGCAGAATACGCATGAGAGCTTCCCGCCAAAACTGCGTCACCTCGCCTGCCTGTCCAATCGTCGACCAGCGGAAGAACGTCTGAAACTGCGTAAGGTATACGAGGTGCGCGCCGTATAAAAAAGTAAGTATGACGTTGAGCGTCGTGACGATATATACGTTTATCCTGTTGATGAAGATGGTCGATATGAGCGTAAGAAAACAGCCCGCCGCGAGCGAGAACACGAGCGTGTAGAAAACGCCCGCCAGCCCTTTGCCCGAGCCTGTCGCGATATGGAACACGAGTTCGTCGTAGATGAGCATAGCGGGGAACCAAAGCATGAACGCGCGGTTCCGCCTCAGCATCTTCCGCCAGAATTTTTCGGGGCCGCGGTATGTTCCGCTGCCTGCCCGTTCTCTTTCGTATCCGCTCCCGTATCCGCGCTCCATCTCTGCCTCACAGTATATACTCCCGCCCAGGCGGTGTTTTTCGAAAAAAGTTTCATTTGCCAAGTTATCAATATTGTATCACAAAAAACGACTTTTTTCACATCGTAATTGTGAACAAACTGTAACTTTTTGAATTTGTCTAAGACCGTGCGCCGCGATGCCGCGGCGACGCCTTACATTTTATTATTCCCGCCCGAAGAAAAATATAACGGGGACGGATGTCCCGTCCCCGTTTTGTCTTTATTCAGCACTGCCTGTGCCGCCGCTGTTGTCTTCCTTTTCTTTTACAACGGGCAGCTCGAACCAAAACGTGCTGCCGCAGCCCGGCTTGCTCGACACGCCGAAGCGCGCGCCGTGCAGAAGAAGTATCTCCCTCACTATCGAGAGCCCGAGACCCGAGCCGCCGACGCCGCGGCGGTGCGTGCCCTTGACCTTATAGTACCTGTCCCATATGAGCGGCAGGTCCTCCTCCGATATCCCCTCTCCCGTGTCGGTGACGGATACGCGGACGACGCCGTCGCGTACGCTCACCCTGACGGTTACGGTCTTGTCGTCGCCGGTGTAATTTGCCGCGTTCCCGATGAGGTTGTAAAGCACCTGCAGAATGCGCGTCTTGTCCGCGTTGACGTAAACGCACCCCTCCGCCTCGAGTATGACCTTATACCCGTCCGGCTCGTACAGCTTCATCACACGGCTGACAGTATCTCTGAGCGCCTCGCTCAGGTCGAACACGGCGGGATATATCGTC
Source organism: uncultured Clostridia bacterium (assembly GCA_947631245.1). Lineage (GTDB taxonomy): Bacteria > Bacillota > Clostridia > Oscillospirales > CAG-272 > DTU064. Next base: position 19,640 of record CANRKP010000025.1, on the reverse strand, counting down.
TGCTTCCCCGTTTGGAAGCGGGACACCTCGAGCAGGTCGGAAACGAGCGTCGACAGGCGCTTCGTCTCATCTATTACGACCTGCATATTCTCGGGCGAGTTCTCGCCCGGGATGTCTCTCATCATCTCCGTGTACCCCTCGATGAGCGTAAGCGGCGTCCTCAGGTCGTGGGAGATGTTAGCTATGAGCTCCTTCTGCATCCTGTCGACCTTTGAGAGCTCGCGCGCGGCGTACGTCAGCGTTTCCGAAAGCTCGTTGATCTCGCGGTATCCGCGGCGCACCTTGCTCCCGTCGTAGGAATTGTGAGCCAAATTCTTCGCTTCGCGGTTGACGTCCGCGATCGGCGCCGAGACGCGCCACGCAATGAAGTACGCAAGCGCCACGGCGAGAAGCAGCGTTATGACCGATATCCAAAGCAGCATGACAGTGAGCGTTCTCACCGTCGACGACACCGGCGTCATCGCGCAGTTGATGAATATGACGGCGTCTGCCCCGTCCTTCATCTCAAACGCGCGCGTGTAAATGACGGAATCGGGGAGCGATGAGCTCGGATGCGCGCCGAATCCGCCGCCGCCCTTCTTCGGCGTAAGTCTCGTTATCTTTATCCCGTCGTCCGCCTTCTTCGCCTGCTCGTAATATCTCAAAAGCCCTTCGGCGTTGAGCGTGTGCAGCACGCAGTCTGAGTTTATGTGCACATCCGCAATCGAATATCCCGTGCCTCCGTTAAATCTGAAAACGGATATGCACATCTCGTTTTCCTTCGCGAGATACTGCGCCGTCTCCGTGAGATCCTCCTCATTCTTCGCATTCTCGATGGTCCTTACGAGCGTATCTCCCGTAGATTTCAGCGTATTCTGCACTATCGCGCTGTATATCCCGTCGAGCAGCAGTATCTGAAAAGTCCACAAAAGTCCGAGCACGAAGAGGACGAAAACGACAAGATAGAGCACTATCTTCCGCTTGACGCCTCCCCCGCGCCTTTTTTCTCCGCCCGTCATTTTTCCGTATCGAACCTGTACCCGACGCCGCGAAGCGTAACTATGTGGGACGCATACGGTCCGAGGCTGCGGCGCAAGAGCTTTATGTGCGTGTCAAGCGTTCTGTCGTCGCCGTAAAAGTCATAGCCCCACACCTCCGATATGAGCTTTTCGCGCGAGAGCGCGATGTTGCGGTTCTTGAGCATATAGAAGAACAGCTCGTACTCCTTCGGCGACATATCGACCCTCTCGCCGTCGCGGTACACGATGCGCGCCGTCAGGTCGACGCGAAGCCCGTCGAGCTCGAATATCTCGTGCTTTTGAGGATCCCCCTCGTCGGACGACGGAGCTGCGCCCGAGCCGCGGCGGACGCGCTTCATTATCGCGTCTATCCTCAGCATCAGCTCCTTCGGCGAGAACGGCTTGACGACGTAGTCGTCTATGCCGAGCTCAAACCCGTTTATCTTGTCGTACTCCTCCCCGCGCGCCGAAAGCATTATTATCGGCGTGTCCGAGAATTTTCTTATCTCGCGGCATGCGGAAAAGCCGTCGAGCTCAGGCATCATTATATCTATTATAAGTATATCGTATCCCCCGCGGCGCGCCATCTCTATGGCCTGCATGCCGTCGCCCGCCTCGTCCGTCTTGTGTCCTTCGAACGCCGCGTACTTGCATATCATGCGGCGAATGCGCTCCTCGTCGTCGACAACAAGTATCTTATACATCTTTTCACCTCGTTTCAGCTGCCTTACTATAATTCCATTATAATTCCGCGCGCGGCAAAAAATCAAGTATAAAACCGGAGATATGCGCGCATGACGCGCATATCTCCGGTTTTTCGGGCCTCGCGTCAGCTTGCGGAGCCGCTTTTTCCGTTGTCGTATGTCACGTCGGCGACGGTCTTCTCGAAGCATTCGAGAACAACGTCCACGGACTTGCCGTTGCGGATGACGACCGCGTCGAGCTTGTCGCCGACGCTGTGCTTCTTCAGCACCGTCTTAAGCTCGGCGAATGTCAGTATCTCCTCGCCGTCGACAGACGCTATTCTGTCGCCCACGCGGAGCGCGCCGTCATTGTATCCCTTCTCGGGATCCGAGACGTAGAGGCCGAGCGCGTTCACGCGGTACTGCATCATCTGCTGATATGTGGATATTTCAACGACCGTTATGTGGAGCGAAACGCGCCCGCGGACGTAGCCGTGATCGAGTATCTCGTTTGCAACCGACACGGCGTCGTCTATCGGGATCGCAAATCCGATGCCCTCGATGTCGGTGTCCGAATACTTCGCGTTGACGATACCGACGAGCTCACCCGCCATGTTGAACATGCCGCCGCCGGAGTTGCCGGGGTTGACGGCAGCGTTCGTCTGCATGAGGTTCATCGTCTCGTTCTCTACCGTTATCTCGCGGTCGAGCGCGCTTATGATGCCGTTCGTGACGGAGCCGCCGAGCGAACCGAGCGGGTTGCCTATTATCACGACTTCCTCGCCGACCGCAAGCGTCGAATTCGTGCCGACGGCGGCGGCGGTCAGCCCCTCTGCCTCTATTTTGAGAACCGCGATGTCGGAATCTGCGTCCGTGCCGACGAGCTTTGCCTCATACGATTCGCCGTTCGTAAGTCTGACGCGGATAGTGTTCGCCACACCGTATTCGTCGTCGTTTATGACGTGGTTGTTCGTTATAATATATCCGTTCGTGTCAATTATAACGCCGCTACCCGCGCCGTATGTGTAGTAGAAACCGTTCTGCTGCGCGTATTCCGTCGTTATCTCGACGACGGAGTCCGCAACCTTTTTGACGACCTCCGCTATCGTGCCCTTGTCCTTAGTACCGAGTGAATCGGGCGAGAGGACGACGCCCGTCGACGGCATATCCGTCGCCGGAGTATCGCCCGTCTCATCTGACGTGTCTACAGGATCACCGATTTCATGCGTGCCCTCGCCGTCTGCCATCGTGTTCTTTGTCAGCATATATCCGCCGACACCCGCCGCCGTCGCGAGCAGAACTGTTGCAACTATGATCGCGACAACTGCGATGACGGTCCCGGTGCCGCGCTTCTTCTTCGGCGGCTTCGGGGGCATTGGCGGCACGCCGTAGCCGTAGCCGCCGTAGCCGTAGCCGTTCTGCATATTATTCCCCTGATACCCGTAGTAGCCGTAGCCCTGCTCGGGGGTTCCGCGGTTTTCGTTCTGATTTTCCGGCGTGCCCGCGTTTCCGGCGCCGGCGCCGCCGTTTTCGTTCTCCTGCCTGTTTCCGTTTTCGTCGTAAATGTAGTCAGCCATGATATATTTGTCTCCTCTCCCGCGCCTTTTTAAATCGGGTGCAATTATTTTTCGTTTGCCCTTGTTTTTACTTTGTGTTTAGATTATAATTTTGTTATGTGACAGTTATATGACGCTTCGGGTAAAATTCATTGAAATCGAGGTCAAGGCTTCGTAAAGCCGCGCGTTATATATTCTCTCTCGCGGTCTATGTCTCTATGCCGTAAAGGCAGAAAATAAAAACTCATTAAGGAAGGAAAAACGGTATGAAACTCAATTACAGGCGCACGGTCCTCGTCGGATTTGCGTTCTTTCTCATCTCCGCGTTCTGGCAGGCTTACGACACCATAGTCCCTCTTATCCTGACGAACAAATTCGGGATGTCGCAGGGCAATTCCGGAATAATTATGTCCCTCGACAACATCTTTGCCGTCTTTCTTCTCCCCGTTTTCGGCAATATATCCGACAGGATGAAAACGCGCTTCGGCAGGCGCACCCCGTTCATTCTCGGCGGCACCGTCGTCGCGATCGCCGCGTTCTCCGCGCTCGGATTTGCCGACACGCTCCCGCTGTTTATCTGCCTTTTGCTCGTCTCGCTGCTCGCGATGGCGACGTTCCGTTCGCCCGCCGTCGCGCTCATGCCCGACGTCACCGTAAAGCCTCTGCGCTCGAAGGGCAACGCGGTCATAAATCTTATGGGCACGGCGGGCGGCATAATCGTGCTCGTGCTCGCCACCGTCTTTAAGACGAGCGAGGCGGGAAAAACCGATTTTTCCACCTATATCATAACGATATGCGGCATCATGGCGGCGGCGCTCATCGTCTTTCTTTCCACCGTCCGCGAAAACAAATGGGCGGCAGAGATGGAGGAGGAGACAAAGCTTTACCATCTCGACCGCGAGGTAGAGGAACGCGGCGGCGAGGGACGCCTGTCGCGCGGGCAGTTCGTCTCGCTCTGCTTCATTCTCGCCTCCGTCGCGCTTTGGTTCATAGGCTATAACGCCGTCACGTCGAAATATTCCGTGTACGCGACAAACGTTCTCGGCGTCTCGTATTCGACGACGCTGCTGCTCGCGAACGCCGCGGCAGTCGTCTCCTACATACCCGTCGGCATGATCGCCTCCCGCGTCGGCAGGAAGAAAACGATCCTCTTCGGCGTCGCGACGCTCGCCGTCGCGTTCTTCGGCGCGGGCTTCATGAAGAGCGGGACTTCCGCCGTCCTCATGGACGTTTTCTTCATCCTCGCCGGCATCGGCTGGGCGACGATAAACGTCAACTCGTTCCCGATGGTAGTCGAGCTCGCCTCGTCGGGCGACGTCGGAAAATACACCGGCTTCTACTACACCGCGTCGATGGCGGCGCAGGTCGTGACCCCCATCTTCTCCGGCTTCCTCATGGACCGCTTCGGCATGGGCATCCTCTTCCCGTACTCCACCGTCTTCGTCGTGCTCGCGTTCGTGACGATGTGCTTCGTCCGTCACGGAGACTCAAAGCCCGAGGGTCCGAAGTCGAAGCTCGAGGCATTTGCCGACCCCGACTGATATGACCGCCGTCCTCATCACCGCCGCCGTGATAATTCTTCTTTCAGCGGCGCTCTTCCTGCTTTATCTTTTCCTTATAAACGGACGCCGCAGCCACCCCTCGCTGCCCGATTTCTTCGGACGGTATTACGCGCACCGCGGCCTCTTCTCAAATGAAACGCCCGACGCCCCCGAAAACTCGCTCGCCGCGTTCCGCCTTGCCGTCGGGCACGGCTTTGGCATCGAGCTTGACGTGCACATCTCCGCAGACGGGGAACTCTTCGTCATGCATGACGACAGCATGAAGCGAATGTGCGGCGTCGACGGAAAGATAACGGAATGCACCTCCGACGAAATAGAGGCGGCGCGCCTTCTTTCCGGAGAGCAGAGGATACCGCATTTTTCCGAGGTACTCGCGCTCGTCTCCGGCAAGGTCCCCCTCATAATCGAGCTGAAATGCGAGCCGAAATGCGACCCCGAGCCGCTGTGCCGCGCCGTCTCTTCCATGCTTTCCTCATACCGCGGCGCGTACTGCATCGAGTCCTTCAATCCCTACGTCGTCGGCTGGTTCAAAAAAAACGAGCCCCGCGTCTTCCGCGGTCAGCTCGCCGAGGCGTTTTTCTCGAAGAAAACCTCAAAGGGTCCGGCAGCCGCCCGCTTCGCGCTCGAGAATCTTTGGCTGAACGTCGTCGGCAGACCGGATTTTGTCGCCTACAACTGCAGGCATATCGGCGGGCTCGCCCCGCGCCTTTGGAGACGGCTCCTGCGTCTTCCGGTCGCGTGCTGGACCGTGCGCGACGAAAAAACGCTCCTCTCGCTTATGGAGCACAGGGACTGCGACTGCGCCATCTTCGAAGGCTTTGTACCGAAAACGACGTCGTTCGTTAGAAAATAATAAAAATGGGAGACGGCCGTCGTGGTCGTCTCCCGTTTTTTTATTTTTCTCTTACTGCGCCGCGTCGATTATCGCGCCGAATGCGTCCGCCTTGAGCGACGCGCCGCCGATGAGACCGCCGTCGACATTGACCTTCGCCAGAAGCTCCGCCGCGTTCTTGTCGTTCATCGAGCCGCCGTACTGTATCGTCAGCGCCTCCGCAGTCTTTTCGTCGTAAAGTCCTGCCACAACGCCTCTTATGATGCCGCAGACCTCGTCCGCCTGCTCGGGCGTCGCCGTCAGACCCGTGCCTATCGCCCACACGGGCTCATACGCGATTATGACGTTTGACAGATCCTCGATGCCCGCGAGCGCGAGCTTCGTCTGCATCGAAACTATCTCCGCCGTGATTCCCGACTGGCGCTCCTCGAGCACCTCGCCTACGCAGATGATGACCTTGAGTCCGGCGGCAAGCCCCGCCTTCGCGCGGAGGTTGACAGTCTCGTTCGTCTCGCCGAAATACTGCCTTCTCTCGCTGTGACCGACGATGACGTGCGACACGCCGCACTCGACGAGCATCTGCGCCGAGATCTCGCCTGTGTACGCGCCCGACTCCTTGAAATGTACGTTCTCGGCGCCGATCTTCACGTTTGTGCCCTTCGCCGCCTCGACTGCCGCCGGAATGTCCACATACGGTACGCAGAGCACGACGTCGCAGGCGTCCTTGCCCGCCGCCTTCTCAGCGATCGCGGCGACGAGCGCCTTTGCCTCGGAGGGCGTCTTGTTCATCTTCCAGTTGCCCGCGATAACGGTCCTTCTTGTATCTTTCATTTCCTTTTTTGTGGGGGTGCCTTTGAAGAAAAGCACCCCCACTCCCCCTTAAATCTTTTTAAAGTATGAAATTTTGCGCTTTTCGCGAACTCAGTCCTTGTCGTTGAGGCACGCGATGCCGGGGAGCTCCTTGCCCTCGAGGAACTCGAGGCTTGCGCCGCCGCCGGTCGAGATGTGCGTCATCTTGTCCGCATACCCGAGCTTCTCGATAGCCGCCGCGGAGTCGCCGCCGCCGATGATGGAGATAGCGCCGGAGTTTGCAACAGCCTCGGCAACGGTCTCCGTGCCGGACGCGAACGCGTCCCACTCGGAAACGCCCATCGGGCCGTTCCAAACGACGGTGCCTGCGCCCGCTATCGTCTTGGAGAAGAGCTCCTGCGTCGTCTGACCGATGTCAAGTCCCATCCAGCCGTCCGGGATCGAGTCGGAGTAGATACGCATGGATACTGTGTCAGCCTTGTATTCGCGGCCGATTATGTTGTCAACGGGGAGCAGGAACTCGACGCCGTGAGCGCGCGCCTTGTCCATGAGCTCGCGAGCGAGCTCGACCTTGTCGTCCTCGCAGATGGAGTTTCCGATGGGAGAACCGAGAGCGCGGAAGAACGTGTACGCCATGCCGCCGCCGATGATGAGCGTGTCGACCTTTTCGATCAGGTTGTTGATGACGCCTATCTTGTCGGACACCTTAGCGCCGCCGAGTATCGCGACGAACGGGCGCTTCGGATCCTCGAGCGCCTTGCCCATTACGGATATCTCTTTCTGAATGAGGTAGCCGCAGACTGCGGGGAGATAGTCGGCAACGCCGGCGGTCGAGGCGTGAGCCCTGTGCGCCGTTCCGAACGCGTCGTTCACATAGATGTCCGCCATAGAAGCGAGCTCCTTCGCGAACTCGGGGTCGTTCTTCTCTTCCTCTGCGTGGAAGCGAACGTTTTCAAGGAGCATGACCTCGCCGTCCTTGAGGGCGGCAGCCTTAGCCTTCGCGTCGGGACCGACAACGTCGGCAGCCATAACGACGGGCGCGCCGAGATATTCCGAGATGCGCGCGGCAACGGGCGCGAGCGAGAGCTTCTTCACATCGCCCTTCGCCTTTTCAAGATAAGCTGCGGTCGCAGCCTCGCGCTCCGCCTCGGGCAGCTCGTCGACCTTTTTCTTTTCCTTCTTGTCGAGCTTTATCTTCTCGTTCAGAACGTTGTGCGGTCTGCCGAGATGCGAGCAGAGGATGACCTTCGCACCGTGCTCGGAGAGATACTTTATCGTGGGCATCGCGCCGACGATGCGCTTGTCGTCCGTTATGCTGCCGCCGTCCATCGGGACGTTGAAATCGCAGCGGGCGAGAACGCGCTTGCCCTTGACATCGATATCTTCGATAGTCTTCTTATTGTAGTTTGCCATCTTTCAAAAATCTCCTTTGGAAATTTGATTTTTACGATATTATGTTTCGTACAGCCGAAAATAGTATACCACGAAGCAAAAATGCTTGCTTGCAAGGGCATTTTTGCGAGGCCGTCAATATCGAGCCGGCGGCAAAGCCGCCCCAAAAGCGAAGCTTTTGAAAACCTGCAAAGCAAAGCTTTGCAAGTTTTGCGAAGATATTATACCATAATGTGCTTGTATTTACAAGCATTTTTTGAGATAAAAACGGAACAAAAAAGGGGGATCCGCATAAAGATCCCCCAAGAGATGCGTCAGACGACGGGCGCCGCCGGCGCCGTCACTGTTTTTATAATGAAGTAAAGTATAACAAGCGCGCCGAGCACGATGCGGTAGTAACCGAACGAGGTGAACGTGTTGCGCTTGACGAAATCCATGAGGAAGCGGATGGCGACGAGCGACACCGCAAACGCCACGACAAATCCTATTATAAGCACCATGAACTCCGTCCCCGTCATCGCAGCCTCAGCCTTGACGATATATTTCACGAGCTTGAGCGCGGACGCGCCGAACATCGTAGGGATGGCGAGGAAGAACGAAAACTCCGCCGCGGACGTCCTCGACATGCCGAGCAGCATGGCGCCGAGTATCGTCGCGCCGGAACGCGACGTGCCCGGGATTATCGCAAGCACCTGAAAGCAGCCGATGAGCGCCGCCGTCTTCATCGAGACGGAATATGTGCTCTTTATCGTCGGCGTCTTGTTCGCCTGACGGCGTTCGAGCAGGATGAACGCAACGCCGTAAATGATGAGCATTGCGGCGACCGTCGGCGGGTTGTAGAAATGCGCGTCGAACCAGTCGTCCAAGAGAAGCCCGATGACGGCGGACGGCAGGACCGCGATAATGACCGTCAGCCAAAGGTGCCACGTCGCCGTTTTGTATTTCTCCGTCTTGCCCTTGTCAAACGGATTGAGCTTTTTAAAATAGAGCAGGACGACGGCAAGTATCGCGCCGAGCTGGATGACGACGTTGAACATCTCCTTGAACTGGTCGCTCACGTTGAGAGTTACGAATTCGTCAAGCAGGATAAGGTGTCCCGTGCTCGAAATGGGGAGCCATTCCGTGATGCCCTCCACAATGCCGAACAGAACAGCCTTGATCGCTTCAAGAAAACCTGTCATGTGTTTTCCTCCTTAAATATATTCATACCGACCTTAATATATCTCCGGCGCGCACCTCGAAGGGCACGTCCGCCGTGTATATCATTCCCGGATGCGGCGTCGACTCCAAGGGGGTCCCGTCCTCGCCCTCGAGCCCCGAAAGCGTGAACCGCCTGCCCGTTTTCCCGGGCGAGACGAGCTCGACTTCGTCCCCGCGGAAGACCTTGTTTTTCTGTACGAACCTTGCCTTACCCGTGACGTTGTCGTACCCCGTCGCCGCGGCGAGATACGCCTTGTCCCTCAGGTATCCGCCGGAGCTGACGGTGTTCGCGCCCTCGTTCGGCGGACCGAAGAAAAATCCCGTGCAGTATTCCCGATGTGAAACGCTCTCGAGCTCGCGCAGAAGCGCGGGATCGAAAACGTACCCCTCGGGGTCGCGGCAGTAATTCTCTATCGCAATTTTGTACGCGTTCGCCGTGACCGCGCCGTAATACGCGCTCTTGACGCGCCCCTCTATCTTGAAGCTGTCGATCCCCGCGTCGATGAGCTCCGGAATGTGCTCTATCATGCACATGTCGCGCGAGCTCATGACGAACGTCCCCTCCGGGTGCTCCTCGACGGGTATCATCGTGCCCGGGCGCTTTTCCTCCGTTATCTCGACCGCGCGGACGGTGTAGTTCCAGCGGCACGGCTGCGAGCATGCCCCACCGTTCGCGTCGCGCCCCGTAAAGTAATTCGAAAGCAGGCACCTGCCGCTGTAGGAGATGCACATCGAGCCGTGCACGAACGCCTCAAGCGAAAGCGTCGGCGGCGTGTTTTCCCTTATTTCCTTTATTTCCTCAAGCGTGAGCTCGCGCGCGAGCACAACGCGCTCCGCCCCGAGCGAATGCCACGCCCGCGCCGCCTCCGCCGAAACGACGGACGCCTGCGTCGAAATATGTATCCCGAAACGGCAACCTTTGCTCATTGCGAGCGAGAACACGCCGAGGTCGGAGACGATAACGGCGTCAACGTCCGCAAGGTCGAGAAAATCAAGGTAGTCCGAGAGCTCCGCGTAGTCTCTCCCGTGCGGCATCGTGTTCACGGTGACATAGACGCGCACGCCGCGCGAATGTGCAAATTCAACGGCGCGCAAAAGCCCGTCGCGCGTGAAATTGTCGCACGCGGACCGCATTCCGAACCGCTCGCCCGAGAGATAAACGGCGTCCGCGCCGTACAAAATGACGGCTCTCAGCTTTTCTTCATCCCCCGCGGGGCACAAAAGCTCAGGCGCCTTCACCTTCGCCGTCCCCCTTTTCGCCGGTTTTCTCTTCCTCATTATTATGTCCGTTCTTATCCTTCGGCGAGAGCCTTATGCCGAAGGAGAGGACGACAGTCACCTGAAGTATCGCCGCGCCGACGAAAAGGAGCCACGGCTTCGCGTCGAAGAACGTGAAGAACACCGCCGAGGCGAGCGACCATAAGAATATGGATATAAACGTAAAGCAAAGCCCGCGGCTGCCCCATACGCACGTCAGAACGAGCGCGACAAGAGACGAGACCGGCACCGCCCACAAAAATATCTGCCAAACGAGCATATCAAAGTAAAAGCACACCGCGAACGCCGCGACGGCAATAAACCATACGCCGAATACGGAAATAAGCGTGATGAGCGCCTGATTGTGCGACATGCGGCGGGGTCCCTGCTTCTGCGGGAGCTCCTCCGAGGGACCGTGCTGAGCGAGCAGATAGTCGACGGTGACGCCGTACATATCGGAAAGCGCCTTTAAGACGGCGATGTCGGGCACGCTTTCGGCGCGCTCCCATTTTGAGACCGCCTTGTCCGAATACGAGAGCTTTGCCGCGACCTCCGCCTGAGTCAGATGCGCCGAGATACGCAGGTCTGTAAGGTTCTTCGCTATGATGTTCCTGTAATCTCTCATTACCACCTCTGTCCCCTCCCCACGGAATAAAATATATGCGCCGCGGCATAATTCAAATGTATTGTAACAGATTTTTGCGAGAAAGTAAATATGCCGCCGTCAAAAAAAGCGGCGGCGCGGGCGAGGGATGGGCGCAAAAATCAAAGCAAAAGCGAGATATCGAGAGCTTAGAACATGAAATTTTGAAATTTCACCGATTTTTTTCGTTTACCCTCTTGACAACCCGCCGTCGATAATGTATAATCACATGGCAAAACCGAAAAAAGACTATGCTTTGTTTTTATACGGAGGAAACAGGATGTCAACCTACATGGCAAAGAAAGAGACTGTGTCCCGCAAGTGGTACGTTATCGACGCGGCGGGCAAGCCTCTCGGGAAGACGGCAGTCGCCGCCGCCACGATACTGCGCGGCAAGCACCGTCCCGAATTCACGCCCCATGTCGACTGCGGAGAGTACGTTATAATCATAAACGCGGAAAAAGCGGTCCTCACGGGAAAGAAGCTCACTCAGAAGTATTACCGCCGTCATTCCGGCTACATCGGGGGTCTCAAGGAAGTCCAGTACAAGACCCTTATGGCGACCCGTCCGGAGCTCGCAATGGAGCTCGCGGTCAAGGGAATGCTCCCGAAGAACTCGATCGGCGACAAGTCGATGACGAGACTGCACGTTTACCGCGGCGCCGAGCACAAGCAGCAGGCGCAGAAGCCCGAAGTCTGTGAGATATAAGAGGGGAGGACGAATAAATGTATACAAGCGCTAAGCCCTATTTCTACGGCACCGGCAGAAGAAAGAAGTCCATCGCCCGCGTCCGCATAGTCCCCGGCTCCGGGGTCGTGACTATAAACGGCCGCGATATAGACAACTATTTCGGACTTGACACGCTCAAGCTCATCGTCAACCAGCCCTTCGCCGTAACCGATACGGAAGGCAAGTTTGACATAATCGCCACCGTTCGCGGCGGCGGCTATTCCGGCCAGGCGGGCGCAGTCCGCCACGGTCTCGCCCGCGCCCTCTGCGCCGCCGACGAGAACTTCCGCCCCGCGCTCAAGCGCGCCGGTCTTCTCCGCCGCGACCCGCGTATGGTCGAGAGAAAGAAGTACGGTCTCAAAAAGGCTCGCCGCGCATCCCAGTTCTCAAAGAGATAAAGAGCGCGCAAATCAAGGAAATTACAAGAAAAAGGGCTGCCTTCGCGCGGCCCTTTTTTGCTTTGATTTCTTGATTTTTCGGGCTTGGCGAGAAAAAAGTTCACAAAATTTGATATAAAAAATTTACATCCCGACCTAAGCCAACGTTGTTGACAAAGCCGAAGAAATAAGTTATAATGGACAAAATGAAGATGATGAAAAGTATCATCTCTAAATTTTTGTGCACTATGAAAGGAAGCAGAAAATGAAACACAATTTCAGACGGTGGATGGCGCTCGCGCTGACTGCCGCGGCTGTTCTCTCGTTCTCCGCTGCCGCGATGCCTTTCGCGTTCGGCGCAGGCGAGACGACCACCACAGCGTCGGGAAAGACCCCGATAGCGGCATTTGACTTTACGGAGGATTTGAAGGACCATTCCGGAAGGACAGACGTTGATGCCGTAGTGCTCGACAAAGACACAGAAGGCAAAACCGATGCGGAGCTGCTGAAATCCACATCCAATTCCGGCCGTGCCGAGTGGGTTGAGGGTTCAGGCATAAAGCTTCAGAACGGTTTCTTCAAGTTGCCCGACAATATTTTCTCGGATACGGACATTTCAAAGATAGACGGCTTCACCGTTTCTTTCACGCTCAACAAGGTTCAAAACCCCAACGGCCATCCGTGGGAAATCCTTTTCTCATTTGCCGATAAGGATTACTTCGCAGACAAGGCCAACTCGAATTGGCTCCCCGAGGGCGAAAGGTCTGACACCTCGGTGCACATGGTGTATCACGGGTGCATCGGCACAGGCGCGCACCCTTACATGAATGACTGGGGCGGCGGATGCTGGGTTGACGGCGCTCTCGACGCTTATGACCATGAGTCCCCCATATTCAAGTACGGCGAAACTCACAAGGCCACTGTAACATACGAAACGGCGACCAACACTCTTGCATTATATGTAGACGGAATGCTCGTCAGGAGCTCTCTGTCCTCCGGTTGGACCATCAAGGCGAAGCTCACGAATGAGGATATAAAGAACTTCACCTCCCTTATCATAGGCAGAGGCAACGACGGCTACGAAGGCTGGTGGGGCAACGGCACATACAGCGACGTGACGATTTATTCAACGGCGCTCACTCCGCACGAAGTCCGCACACTCGCAAATGAGGGCTGGGAGGCTGTCGAAAAGCTCCCCGTAACGCCGCTCGTACTTGATAAAGATGTTCCCGTTCTCGACGGCAAGGGCGACGGCACGTTCACGGCAGCAGCGTTCAACGTTGACGGTCTGCCTGTAGATTTGACCGTATGCGGAATCCCGGCAAACATCAATAAAGACGGCCCCGGCTCTGATGGAACAAAGAAGATGAGTCAGCTCCTTGCCGAAAAAGGCTGGGATATCATCACTACCTCCGAAAACTTCAACTATAACGACGAGCTCATGACGTCTCTCTCCGATGACTACAAACAGCTGCGCGGCGATTTGGCGAAGATGCTTTCGGAAGACAATATGGTTACGTTCTTCCAGACCGGCGGTAAATACTTTGATGAAAACAACAAATTCATACCTTTCGACACAGACGGTCTTTCACTTCTCTATAAAAAGGGTCTTTCAGCCGAAGAGATAGACAGAGTCGCATGGAATCTCACATATTCCACTAACCCGAGCGAAGAGCCGATTAAGACATTCTTTGGTGGCTATGACTTTCCTATGGGGAACGGCGCCGACGGCCTTATCGCAAAGGGCTTCCGCCACTTTGTTGTGAATGTAACGGCTGACCTCAAGGTTGATGTTTACACCTTCCATATGGACGCTGAAACCGATATCGGTGACAACAACGCCCGTGCATCGCAAATCGACCAGCTTGTAGAGTACATACTCAAAACAGAAACAAAGAACCCGATAATCATCATGGGCGACACGAACTGCCGCTACACTCGTGATGACGTTCTCGGCAGCCTTATCGGCAGACTGAATGCCGAGGATAACCTCTATGCAAGAGACGCTTGGGTTGACACGAAGAACAACGGCAAATACCCCGCGCTCGGCTCCAATACACTCGGCAGCGAGATAGTTGACAAGATAATCTACGTCAACAACACGAAGTGCGACTATCAGCTCTGCCTGACGAATTACAGCGAAGAGTGGATTAAGGACGGCAATAAGAACCTCTCAGACCATCCCGCAGTAGTCGGTACATTCGCATATGCGAAGAAGTGCACCGTAACATACACGGACGGCGTAAACGGCGAGGCATTCAAGCCGCAGACAATCAACACGCTTTCCACGAACAAGATTCCCGCGTTCAATGGCACGCCCGAGCGTGACGGTTACGAATTCGCCGGCTGGAAGCCCGCAATAACGGATGCGTCTAAGGTTACGGGCAACATGGAATTCGTCGCAACATGGACGGCAAAGACCGACGACACAACCGCAAAGACCGACGACACGACGGCAAGCTCCGGCGGTCAGCAGACGCCTCCTCCGACAGGCGACACGGCCCACACGTTGGTATGGGTTTCCGTATGCGCGGTCAGCATGATAGGCGCGGCGGTTGCCATCTGCGGCAAGAGCAAGAGCAAAGGCGGAAAAAAGGAATAATCCCCGCCTCTAAAAACAACTAAACGAGGGAGCCGCTCGCCGGCTCCCTCCCCTTTTATATACAAACTCCGCCCGAGCCTCGCCCGAGCGGAGTTTTGTTTGTATGTTATTTTTCGCGCCTATCCTCTCCGCCGCAGCCCGCATGTGGCAAAGATTAAAAAGTACAGCATCAAAAAGTTTGCTGCGTGGTTCCAAAGAAACTATATGAAAAAAACGCCCGCTTGGGCGTTTTTTTCTTTCGTATGTTTCAGTCGTATTCGTGCGTTTTATTACTTATGGCTCGGATTTTCTGCGACGAAAACGAAAGGCTTGTCAGACAAAAGGTCCGCTGAAAACCTTATTTCGATCTTTTCCCAATTCTTGTCCGCCTCATAGCCAATCGCGCCGCTCATTTTTTTGCCTGCGGCAACAGAGCCGTCAAGCGACTGCATGCCCGAAACCGTCTCGGCTCCCAAATCTATGCTGACGCTGTAATCGTCTACATAAGCGTCAAACATCATTATAGAGCTGACTGCCAGTTCTCTGTCAGATTCGTTCTCTATGACAAATTCACATATGAGAAACACCTTGCCGTCATCAGGCTTTATGATTTCGCTGCCGGTGCTTTCGGTCACGATCACAAGTTTGACGCGTATGCCGCGATACTCTGCGGTATCGCCTACTCCAAACACTGTATCTTCTTTGTCGCCCTTGTTCTCTGTCCCCTGCTGCGACGAACCGCCCTGCTGCGACGAACCGCCCTGCTGCGGCGTGCCGCCCTGCTGCGACGAACCGCCCTGCTGCGGCGTGCCGCCCTGCTGCGTCTCATTTTCAATCTTTTGGGGTCCGTCTGTTTCTCCGGACGAGGCGACAGCAATAATGCCTATAACAACGATGACCGCTATGACTATCCATACTATCGATATCCCCTGCCTTTTATGGCAAACGGGACATATCTTTGCGTCACTCGGTATCTCTGTCTTACAGTGCTTGCATTTTTTTGTTTGCTGTTGTTGTGTGTTCATTCTGCTTCCATCCTCTCATCTTTTATTGATGAATTACTTTTAGATGTATTATACCATAGTGCAATTATTTACACAATATTTTTTATATATAATATCATCATAGGTATATTGATACCGGTAAATATTTTACGACTTATTTTTTGCTTGTTTGAATGATATACTTACATATAAGATATTACATTATGGCATGGGGCGGTTTATGCTGAAATATGTCGAACACGGAAAAATAAAAATTAAACTTGGCGAACTGCTTGAAAAGCATGAACTGTCAAGGAACAAATTCGCCAAGTTTGCCGAAATGGAGCGCACACAGCTCAACCGATATATAAACAACGACGTGGCGATGGTGGATCTCGACGTTCTCGCGCGGATGTGTTCCGTGCTCGAATGCCCGATATCCGACATCCTCGAATACGTCCCGCCGGAAGAGACAGCCGAGGACAAAAAATAAGAGCCCCATCGGAGCTCTCTTTATCCTTATATAAAAACCAGTCACAAAAGCTTTTGAAAAGGAGTTTGTGGGAGAGGAAGATGCCGCAAATGCGGCATCTTCAGCTTTTTCGCAAGGCGAAAAAGCCCACTTTATCACCGAAAAGTTTCTCCCCAAAAATCCTCACCCTACATACACAATAAACCTGTCTTTGAGGCGGGCGGTTTCGGGGGTGCCCTCGAAGAAGACGAGGCGGTATCTGTACGTCAGGCGCTCGCCGGGTTCGATGCGAACGGGACCCTTGAAATACAGGTTGTTCGCGGCGAAAAGTCCGTAATCCCTCACATGCCACGACGTCGGATAGCGCTCGTTTCTCTTGTCGTCGAACACCGCGATGCCGACCTTGCGCCCCGAAAGCTCGCCGCCGTAAACGCACCAGTTCGCGGCGCGTCCCCAGCATTCGCTCTCGCCCGCGGCGCCATACGAATTTCCTATATACCCGCCGCGTTCGGCGCGGAGCACGTCCGCAACGCGTATGCCGAGCGGTCCCGCCTCCTTCGTCTTTCCGAACGTCACCCCGCCGTATGAAGCCGTGAAAGTCAGCGCGATGTCGATATATCTCGCGTCGCTCTCCTGCGCGTAAAACTTGTACTCGCACACAGCGTCCGCCATAGGAACGCCGTCATGAGAGCACCACTGCGTGCACGCCGTGAACGATGCGTACACGTTGTTCGAAACGACGTTCTTTATCCCCGTGTGGCGCTGGATGCCGCAGTTTTCGGGCTCGTTCCAAAAATCGACGTGCTCGGGTCCGCCGTCAAGCGTGACGTCGCCGACGCCGAAAAATACCGACCTGTGATGCGGATGCTCCTTTGTCTCGAAATCGAGCCGCGTGAAGCTCTCGCCGAACGACGTCAGCACCGGTCCGAGATAAGGCTTTGCAAGGCTGCTGTCGTGAACGTACGTCGTGAACGGCTTCCCGTTTATCATTATGTCAAATCGGTCGCCGAACGTCGTATCCCCTACCGTGACCGCCGTTTTCTGCTCGCCGAAAACGGGCTCCGTCTCAAACTCGCCTGCGGGAGCCGTCAATATCGCGGTCACTTTCCCGTCCTCATACACCGCGGGGAACTCGCACCCCTCGCATTCGTTCCCGCAGAAGCGCCCGCGAAGCCCCGTTAGCCCCGTAAGCTCCATGCAAGGCTCCGCCTCGAGCGACACCGGCTCGCCCGACAGCGCGCGCGCCGTTTTGATCTTTACCGTGCTCATAATTTTTTCCCCCTTTATTTGAAATGCTTCTTCATAAAATCATACGCAAGGATGACCTCGCGCTCAAAATCCGAGAACCCGCATTCGACCGAGACGCGCCCGCGATACTCCGTCTTTCCGAGCGCATCCGCAAATTTCGAAAGATACTCCCCGCCGTGACTTCCGGGATAGGTCCTGTCCGGAGCTTCCGAAACATGGATATGGACGGGCAGCGCCTCGGCGGAAAGCAGCGCGTCCGCCGCCTCGCCTCCCTCGCACATGTGAAATGCGTCCGCAAGATATGAGACTCGCCCGCTGCCCGCGCGCTTTGCCAAATTGCAGCCTTCCGTCGTAAAGTTTATAGCGTTGCATTCCGAGGCGCGCAGAGGCTCAACGGCAACGGTCACGCCGTGCGCCTCGCCGAGCTTCCCGCACATCGAAAGAAAATCCGCTATGTATTCAAGCCCGCGCGCCTTCTCCATCCCATCCGGGATGCGGCGCGCGCCGCCCGAGCCGAATACGACTACCACGACTCCGAGCTTTGCCATGCGGAACAGCGCGCGGTCGACATATTCATAGAGCGGCGAGCCCTCGTCGGACGCGCCGTCCGACACGATCCTGTACTCGGGCGGGATAAAGCTGTTCGCCGCCTCGAGCGGCAGCTTCATTTTTACCGCCTCCGAAAACTCCGCCTCCGTCATCGCCATAACGACGCCGACGCCCGCCTCCGCGTAATCGAAGCCCGCGTTCATTATCGTCTCACACCCGCGCGAAAGCACCTCGAGCGGTCCTTTTTTTATTCCCGCCTCGCCCTCCGGCATGAAGGACGCGCCGGGAATGCAGCAGCCGATCCTGTACGGCATTCCGATACCTCTTTTAAAATATATTCCGTGCTTTCATTCTACCACTTTGCGATAAAAAGTCAAGCGTTTCGGTCGGTCCCCCTTGCGCGCGGCGAAAAAAACATATATAATATTCCTGCCGACACAATAAAAAATAACGAGGCTTACAAAACTGAAGATGAAGAACATAAATATAGACACGCTCGCCGCCGAGGCGGACGCGGCGCTCTCCCCGATATTCGACCGATTTGACGCGATCTCCCAAAAGCGCACCGCAGACATAATAGACGCGTACCGCCGCCACGGTATGTCGGAGGCGTGCCTCTATCCGACGAGCGGCTACGGCTACGGCGACCGCGGGCGCGAGACGCTCGACGCCGTCTACGCCGACGTGTTTGGCGCGGAGGCGGCGATAGTTCGCCACTCGATAGCAAACGGGACGCACGCGCTCACGATAGGGCTGTTCGGTCTTCTCCGCACCGGCGACACTATGCTCTCCGTCACTGGCGCGCCGTATGACACGCTGGCGGAGGTCATCCGCGGGACGCGCGGCGAAGGCTCGCTCTCTGAGTACGGCATAAAATATGACGAATTAGCCCTCAAAGACGGAAAAATCGACTTTTCGGCACTCGCCGAAAAGCTTTCTGCAAATGCCGAAATTAAGGTCGTCTACGCGCAGCGGAGCCGCGGCTACGGGGACAGGCGCGCGCTGACGGTGGCGGAGCTCGACGAGCTTGCCGATTTCGTACACGCGCGCTCGGACGCATACGTCGTCGTCGACAACTGCTACGGCGAGTTCACGGAGCTCTCGGAGCCGCGCGCCGACCTTTTCATGGGCTCGCTCATCAAGAACCCGGGCGGCGGGCTCGCCCTCTCCGGCGGATATCTCGCCGGTACTCGCCGCGCCGTCGAGCTCGCGTCATACAGGCTGACCTCTCCCGGCATCGGCGGCGAGGTCGGGGCAACGCTCGGGCAGAACAGGAACATGATACAGGGCTTTTTCATGGCGCCGCACACTGTCGCGCAGGCGAAAAAGACTGCGGCGTTCGCCGCCTACATTCTCGGCGGAATGGGATATGTCGTTTCCCCGAGCTGGGACGAGGACCGCTCCGACATAATCGAGACCGTCCGCTTCGGCGACCCGGACGCGCTCTGCGCGTTCTGCCGCGGGATCCAGTACGGCTCGCCGATAGACTCGTTCGTCACCCCGGAGCCGTGGGACATGCCGGGGTACGAGGATCCCGTCATAATGGCGGCGGGCACGTTCGTCTCCGGCGCGTCAATAGAGCTGTCGGCAGACGGACCGCTCCGTCCGCCCTATATCGCCTACATGCAGGGCGGGCTCACATACGAGTCGGGCAGGATAGGCGTTCTTGAGGCGGCAAAGCAGATACTTGCCACGGCAATCGCTTACGAAAAAGAGAAAAAAAGGGGAGCAGATATAGGCAAACGAATAAAAGTGTGGTATGATAAA
>CANRKP010000024.1 GCA_947631245.1 uncultured Clostridia bacterium | reverse complement strand
CCACGGCAATCGCTTACGAAAAAGAGAAAAAAAGGGGAGCAGATATAGGCAAACGAATAAAAGTGTGGTATGATAAAGAAAAAAAGGCGGCATACCATGAGCAAAGGGATAGTAGAGATATTCAAAGAGATACCGGATTACAGAGTAGGCAATGCAAAGAAGCATAAACTTGAGGAAATATTGACAATAGCAGTGTTGGCAGTACTGTGCGACTATACGCAGTTCACAGAAATGGAGCTGTTTGGAGAAGAACAGGAAGAATGGCTAAAGACATTTCTTAGTTTGGAACATGGGATACCGTCGCACGACACGTTTGGAGACGTATTCGCGGCAATAGACCCGGAAAAATTCAGAGAATGTTTCATGGAGTGGGTCGACGAAGTGCGTGAAAAGATAAGCAATGAGATAGTTGCCATAGATGGAAAGACAATATGCGGCAGCAAGAGCATATCGCAAAACAAGAAACCGATCCACATTGTAAGCGCATGGGCATCCGAAAACGGACTTGTTCTTGGTGAAATAGCAGTTGAAGAGAAAAGCAACGAAATTACGGCGATCCCTGCTCTTCTGAAAATGCTCGAACTGACGGGTTGTATAGTCACAATAGATGCGATAGGTACACAGCGCGAGATTGCAAAAACGATCAAAGAGGCAAAAGCAGACTACGTTTTATCAGTAAAAGATAATCAGCCAAACTTACATGAGAATATATCCCTCTATTTTTCGAGTGAAAAGCAAAACTGTGACTATGCGAGAACAGCTGAGAAATCACACGGACGAATAGAGATACGCGAATGCTACACCACTACCGATATCGACTGGCTCCCGAGCAAAAATGAATGGAGCGGACTCTCCGGAATCGGAATGATAGTCAGCGATGTTCAGGTGGTAGGTCAGAATATTCATGAAAAATCAATACACTATGTGTTATTTAGTAAAGAAGATATGAAATCGGCAGATATATTAGCTGCTAAACGCAGACATTGGTCTGTCGAAAATAGCCTTCACTGGGTGCTCGACGTCGATTTTGGCGAAGATCATATGCGTATGCGTACCGGCTTTGCCGCTGAAAACATGAATATCCTTCGCCATTTGTGTCTCAATCTCCTCAAAAACGAAAAATCCTACAAGGGCAGCATTAATCTCAAACGTAAAAGATGCGCTCTTTCTCATGAGTATTTGCTTAAAGTTTTTGCTTCTTCTTGATCCTTTTTCGTAAGCGATTGCCGTGGCTTTCGGACGCATTTTATCCGTGCCGTTGGACGGCATACTATAAGGGCGTTGATTTTTTGCCGCAAAAGAGGTATAATTTTATACGTCAAAAATGCCGCGGCGTGAACGCCGCCGGTCGGGGGAGGCTGCCGTATTATGTATGCGCGTTCCAAGCTCCTTTTAACATCGTTTGAGCCCTTCGGAGGGGAAACGGAAAACGCTTCCGCCCTCGCCGCAGCTTCCGTTCCCGACAGGGTGGGAAATTTTGATGTATACAAAATGACGCTCCCCGTCGTTTTCGGAAAGTGCGCCGCCGAGGCGTATGCGAGGGCGGTCAGCCTCGGCGTCGACTGCGTGCTGTCGGCAGGTGTGGCAGCCGGACGCAACGCCGTCACGCCCGAGCTGCTCGCCGTGAACTACGCCTCCGCAAAAACTCCCGACAATGAGGGAAATATGCCGTTTGACGTTCCCGTTATAGGCGGCGGCAGGGAGGCGTATTTCTCAACGCTTCCGGCGCGGCGCATGACGGACGCGATATCCGCCGCCGGAGTCCCCGCCTCCCTTTCGCTCTCCGCAGGCTCCTACGTCTGCAACGACCTCTTCTACCGCCTGCTCCGTATGCTCGACGGGACGGGCGTGCGCGTCGGATTTATCCACGTCCCCGCAAAAGACGCTCTCAGTACCGCAGACGCGGCCGCCGCTCTGACAGCCGCCATCTCCGTCATCGAGCCGTGACGGACGGCAGATATTTAAAAACGACGCGTCGGCGTCATGTTTAGGAGGTTATTATGAAAGATTTAGTGCCGGAAGATTACTACGGAAAAAAGCTGAAAGTGTATCTTGACGACGGGACGGTCATTGTGGGAAGGCTTTACGGATACAACTACGATTATGACGACGACGGAACGGAATTTATGGAGGTTGATTTTAAAGTTCTCTCGTCGAATATATTGACGGGATGCAGAGATGATGAAATTGAAAAAATCGAAATCATCGGCAGATAACGTGACCGACACCGCAAAATGAACAGAAAAACCCTTCTGACAACAGCGATACTGCTCGCCGCTGTCTTATCGATATTCGCTCTTTGCTTCGCGCTAAGACCCGGCGGAACGCAGACGCCCGCTCCCGCAGGCACGACGGAAGCGCCGCCAAAGACCGACGCTGCCACCGATGCGCCCTCGGGCACATTCACCGACCCGCCCGAAACAGACGCCGCCGAAACTTTCCCTCGCGAGACCGAACCGCCAGAGACCGAGCCTCCCGTGACCGACCCACCGCCCCCTGCCGACGGCGAGTTCGTGCGCGTGCTCGACTATATTCCCGATCTCATCGTCGACCTAAAATACGCGACGGAAGACAACTTTACGGGCGGCGTCGTTTACGAAAGCGCCGTACCGTACCTCAGGTACGGCACGGTGAAAAAGCTCGCCGCCGCGCAGGCGGAGTTTGCCTCTATGGGTCTCAGCCTCAAGCTCTGGGACGCCTACCGTCCCGCCGCCGCGCAGTTCATCCTTTGGAATGCGTTCCCGAATTCAAAGTACATATCAAACCCTTACCGAGGGTACTCGGGGCACACGCGCGGCGACACCGTGGACGTGACGCTCGTTAAAGCGGACGGCACGGAGATCCCGATGCCGAGCGGTTTTGACGAATTCTCCCCGCTCGCCAACAGGAACTACGACGACGTGTCCGAGGAAGCGGCGAAAAACTCGCAGCTCCTCGAAAAAATAATGCTCAAATACGGCTTTAACGGCTACCCCTACGAATGGTGGCACTATTCCGACGCCGTCAGATATCCAACGGTAGACTTTATCGAGGGCTCGGAAGAATAATTCCCGTCAAAAAAGCACGGAGAAAAACCTTTTTAAAAGGCTTTCCCCGTTCCTTATTTTTGCGTTTTTTTCACATATCGCACGCGACCATGTCAGAGAAGCTCTCGCGGCGGACGGCGAGCGTGTCTTTCCCGTCTCTTATCATAACGACGGGCGGGCGGCAGACTCTGTTGTAATTCGACGCCATCGAATAGTTATATGCTCCCGTCACGAACACTGCGAGCAGATCTCCCCGCTCGGGGCGCGGAAGCATTATCCTCTCGCCGAGAAGGTCTCCGCTCTCGCAGCACCTTCCGCAGACGGTACATTCAAAATCTGCCTCGGCGTCCGCCTTGTTCGCCACCGCCATCGTATATCTCGCGCCGTAAAGCGTGTATCTCGGGTTGTCCGTCATGCCCCCGTCGACGGAGACGTAATTGCGAAATCCCGGTATCTCCTTGACAGTGCCGACCGTGTACAGCGTCATGCCCGCGTCGGCGACTATGCTTCTCCCCGGCTCGAGCAGTATGCGCGGTATACGGACGCCGCACTCGCGGCACGCTCTCTTCACGGTATTTGCCGATGCCTCTATCATCGCCTCGATATCTGCCTTTGGGTCGTCCTCCACATATCGGACGCCGAAGCCGCCGCCGAGGTTCAGGATCTCAGCCTCATATCCCGTTTTTTCCTTTATATCCGCGATAAACCTTATCATCAGCTCCGCCGCGAGCATAAACGGCGCGGCGTCGAATATCTGAGATCCTATATGGCAGTGGAAGCCGCAGAGCTCGACGTTCTTTTTAGACAGCGCCTCACCCGTGATCCTCTCAGCCGCTCCGGTCTCGATCGCGAAGCCGAATTTTGAATCGACGCGTCCCGTGTTTATCTTTTCGTGCGTGTGCGGGTCGATGCCGGGCGTTATCCGCAGAAGTATTCTCTGCCTAATCCCCGCCTCGCCCGCGATCCTGTCAACGGCAGAGAGCTCCTCCACGCTGTCGACGACAAAATATCCTATCCCGTTTTTCACCGCGTACTCGATGTCGGCGTCGGACTTATTATTTCCGTGGAAATACGCGTTTTCCATGGGAAAACCCGCGCTCGCGGCGGTGTAGAGCTCGCCGGGGGATACGATATCCGCCGACATTCCCTCCTCCGCCATTATGCGGTATATGCCCCGGAACGAGAGCGCCTTTGAGGCGTAGAGAGGCTTCGAGCCCTCGCCGAAATATTTCTCCGCCGCGCGACGGTACATGCGGCAGCGCGCGCGTATCCTGTCCTCGTCGAGCAGCATCAGCGGCGTGCCGTACTTTTCGGCAAGACCGACGGTGTCGGCGCCCGCGAAAAAGAGCCTTCCGTCCCGTTCTTCTATATTGGAATGCAGAAATCCGTGTTTCAACGTCCTATTGTCCCCTTCCCGATCACAGGAACCTGTAAAGTCTCCTGACCGCCTCCTCGGTCGCCTCGCGCGAACCGAACGACGTCAGCCTGAAAAATCCCTCGCCGCACGCGCCGAAGCCGGCACCGGGCGTGCCGACGACCTCCGCCTCGGAAAGCAGCTTGTCAAAGAACGTCCACGACAGACAGCCGTCCGGGCACTTCATCCATATATAGGGCGACGACGTCCCGCCCGTAAAGTAGATGCCCTTGTCTCTCATGACGCCCGAGATGAGCGCGGCGTTCTCCATATAATAGCCCACGAGCTCGCGGCATTCGCGAAAGCCCTCGTCGGAGAGCGCCGCCTCCGCGCCGCGCTGGACAACGTAAGGCACGCCGTTGAATTTCGTCGCCTGACGCCTGCCCCACATTTCGCAGAGCGAGACGCCGCCCGAGGAAAGCTCGCGCGGGACGACGGTCCACGAGCATCTCGTCCCCGTGAAGCCCGCCGTTTTCGAGAAGCTGCATATCTCTACGGCGCAGCCGCGCGCGCCCTCGATCTCGTATATCGAATGCGGGTAGTCCCCGTTTATATACGCCTCATACGCGTTGTCGAATATGATGAGCGAGCCCGACTTCGCTGCAAAGTTCACCCATTCCGAAAGACCCGCCCTGTCGTAGACGGCGCCCGTCGGGTTGTTCGGCGAGCAGATGTATATGATATACCCCTCGCCCGACAGCCCCTCCGGCGTCGGGAGAAACCCGTTTTCCTCGCCCGCGCGCAAAAAGGACACCCTTCTGCCCGCCATTATGTTGCTGTCGAGATAAACGGGATACACGGGGTCGGGAATGAGCACCGGATTGTCGCCGAAAAGCTCCGTTATGTTGCCGACGTCGCTCTTCGCCCCGTCGGAAACGAAGATCTCGTCACACGCGAGCGTGACGCCGTATCTTTTATAATGGTTCGCTATCGCACTGAGGAGAAAATCGTATCCGTACTCGGGAGAATACCCGCGGAACGTCGCCTTGTCCGCCATCTCGGCGACAGCCTTCGCCATCGCCACGGTAACGCTCTTCGTGAGCGGCAGCGTCACGTCCCCGATGCCGAGGCGGACGATATTTGCGTCCGGGTGCGCCTCGGAATACGCGCGCACGCGCGCGCCTATCTCCGAAAAGAGGTAGTTTTTCTTCAGATTTTTGTAGTTGTCGTTTAAAAGTATCTTCATGCAAATGCTCCCGCAGTATCAGAAATCGTATACGCCGTCGTAAACGCGGACGGCGCCGCCCGTCATCGTGACGTTTTTCTCATCATCGACGGTTATAATGAGCTCTCCGCCCCTGAGCCGCACGGTCACGGGCACGCAGGCGTCGCAAAAACCGAGCCTGACAGCAGCCGCAGCCGAGGCGCACGCCCCGGTGCCGCACGCGAACGTCTCGCCGCTGCCGCGCTCCCACACGCGCATTTCAAGCGTTTGCCTGTCTATTACGCGAACGAACTCCGTGTTCACCCGTTCGGGGAACATTTCGTGATGCTCGAAACGCGGTCCTATCGCCTCAAGGTCGAGACAAGACACCTCGTCCAAAAACGTGACGGCGTGCGGATTCCCCATCGAAACGCACGTCAGCCGCCACGTCCGCCCGCCGACCGACACGGGCGCGTCTATCAGCTCGCCGCCCCCGCAAATGACGGGAACGTCCGCCGCCGCAAACGACGCCTTGCCCATTCCGACAGTGACGAATGTCACTTCCCCGTCCTCCACGGCAAGTGACAGCTCCTTTATGCCGCTCTTCGTCTCTATTTTAAGCTCGGTCTTATCCGTGATGCCGTTGTCGTAAAGGTATTTGCCGACGCAGCGTATCGCGTTGCCGCACATCATGCCCTCGCTGCCGTCGAGATTGAACATCCTCATCT
Organism: uncultured Clostridia bacterium; assembly: GCA_947631245.1. GTDB lineage: Bacteria > Bacillota > Clostridia > Oscillospirales > CAG-272 > DTU064. The sequence continues at coordinate 23,778 of CANRKP010000024.1, read as the reverse complement.
TCGCGTCGGCAACGTCGGACGCGCAGATGAGCACAAGTCCGTCCGCGCCGACCGATGTGTGCCGCGGCGACATCTGCGCCGACAGGCGGCACGGATCAAACGGGATCCCCGCACGCGCGTCGACATAAATATAGTCATTGCCGCAGCCGTGCATTTTAGTGAAATTTATCTTCATACCGTCTAGTCTCCGAACGCGTCCTTCACGACGTCGTTCATGTCGTAAAGTCCCGCAGGCTTTCCCATGAGGAACTCCGCCGCCGCGAGCGCGCCGTCCGCAAAGAGCGAGCGGCTCGCAGCCGTATGCTTTATCGATATCATCTCGTCGCCGGACGAGATGATGACCTCGTGCTCGCCGACGACGCCGCCTATCCTGAGCGAGTGTATCCCTATCTCGTTTTTCGTGCGCGCGCCGTGCCCCGACCTGCCGCAGACAAACTCCGCCTCGGGCAGCGACTCCTTCACGGAGCGGGCAAGGATGAGCGCCGTCCCGCTCGGCGCGTCGAGCTTTTTGTCGTGGTGCGTCTCGACTATCTCGACCTCGGGTTCCGGCATAAGAGACGCCGCGAGCTTCGCGAGCTTCGCCGTGACGGCGACGCCGAGCGACATATTCGCCGACATGAAGACCGGTATCTTTTCGGCGGCGCGCTCTATCGCGGCGCGCTCCTCGTCCGTATGCCCCGTCGTTGCAACAACGCACGGCAGCCCGCGGGAGACAGCGTATTCCATAAGCTCATACGCGCTTTTGTGGTTTGAAAAATCTATTATTACGTCCGCGTGTCCCGAGTAATCTGAAAGGGAGCGGAGTATGCCGTCCCCCTCTTTCCCCTCATTCGCCGTGGGGTCTACCCCGACCGCGAGCCGGATTCCTCTCGGCTCGGACGCGAGCTTTTCTCTTATCACAACGCCCATTCGTCCGCAGGCGCCGTTGAGGATCACATCCATATACTTTTATTTTTCCTTTTGTCTTTTTTTTCAGCGAACGGTCTTAAGCCCCGCCTTTTCCATAAGTGCGCGCAGCTTTTCACGCTTGCCGTCCTCCATCGGATAGAGCGGCATCCGCAGTTCCTCGCGGCATACGCCCAGCATTGCCATTGCCGCCTTGACGGGGATCGGATTGACGTCCGAGAACAGCGCCCTTATGAGAGGCAGCAGCCGTATCTGAAGCTCCGCGCTCTCCTTCGTCTTCCCCTCCCAAAACAGCGTGCATATCTTCTTTGTCTCCGCGGGCAGGATGTTAGAGAGCACCGACACGACGCCTTCGGCGCCGAGCGCCAGCATAGGCGTTATCTGATCGTCGTTGCCGGAGTAAAAGGTGAGCCTTCCGTCGACGAGCGATATCGAATCCGCGATCACGGAAATATTTCCGCTCGCCTCCTTGATGCCGGCGATATTCGGATGGTCGGCAAGGGCGGCGTATGTCTCGGGGGCGATGTTGAGTCCCGTGCGCGACGGGACGTTATATAGGATGAGAGGCTTTGTCACGCTGTCGGCTATTTCCGAATAGTGGTGTATGAGCCCGCGCTGCGAGGTCTTGTTGTAATACGGCGTCACGAGCAGAAGCGCGTCGGCTCCGACCTCGCATGAGCCTTGGCAGAGCGCTATCGCGTGCGGCGTATCGTTGCTCCCCGCGCCCGCGATGACGGGGACGCGGCCTGCGGCGCGCTTCACCGCAAACGCTATCGTATCTATCTGTTCCTCGTCCGTCAGTGTCGACGCCTCTCCCGTCGTCCCGCAGACGACGAGCGCGTCAATACCCGCCTCTATCTGCGCGTCTATGATGCCGCCGAACGCCTCATAATCTACGCGCCTGTCGCAGAACGGCGTAATGAGCGCCGTCGCGACGCCTCTGAAAACCTCTTTTTTCATAAAAAGCCTCCGTTTCTCCGCTTTTTGCGGTTCTCAGTGTTTCTATCTGCTTTTTGCGGTGTCTCTCCCCGCGCAAAACAAAAGGCGGCCGACAAATATCATCCGCCACCGAAACCGAACGCTCCCCCTCGGAAAACGTTCTTTAATCCCGATAGCTCTCCGTTTAAAACGACAGTCCGAAAGATATTCTCTCCCGACCCAAGCCGCGCGTCCCGCCATCCGCACGCTTTCGGCGCCTGCACCTTTTGCTCCCGCGAAGGCCGGCGATGACCTTTTCCCGACGGGGGCGACTCTTTGCGAGGCGCGCCTCTACCCTGAGACTTTATTTTCCCTTTTCTTTTGTCAGTATATCACACGCCGTATCCTCTTGTCAATCGTTTTGTCGAAAAAATCGGGGGCTCGGGCGGCGCTGCGGTATCCCCCTTGTTTTTTTTCGTGCGGTGTGATATATTATTATCATATTTTATCCTGATTTTCCGATATTGCAGAGGTTTACGATGCAGACCGATGAGATAAAAAGAGGCGTTTTTTCCGTCGGCGCCGTGATACGCCGCGCCGTTTTGTCGTGGCTCGCTTCTGCCGCGCTCTGTTTTGCGGCGCTGCCCGGTGACGCGCGCGCGCTCGGCGGGCTTTTGATGCTCGAGCATATATCCCCGCTCTTTTTCGCCGGCGTCTTTGCCGCGGTCTTTGTTTTTTTGTCCTGCCTGCCTTTTTTCATAAAACGGGATACGGCAGCCATCGAGCGCGCCGCGTCCGTCGTCGTTTTCGTCTTTTTCGCAGCTCTCGCCGTGCTCACATCACCGACGCTCCCGTTTGCGATTTTGTGCCTTATCATTGCCGCGGGGTTTGCATTCTACGCATTTTTAGGACATGACGCGTCTTCTCTGCCGTGCTCGGAGGACACGCCGAAGGACGGCAAAAACGACCGACTATTTATTTTTCTGACCGCCGCCGCGGCTCTCGCATTCGTCATATTCGACAGCATATGGACGATATGCCGCGTCCGCAGCTTTGCGACGCCGACGTTTGATTTCGGCATATTCTCGCAGATGTTTTACCACATGAGAACGACGGGGCTGATGAACACGACTGTCGAGCGCGACGGACTTCTCTCCCACATGAGCGTCCACACCTCCCCCATCTATTATGTTCTCCTTCCGTTTTACATGATATGCCCGGTGCCCGAAACCCTCGAGGTGCTGCAAGCGGTCGTCATCGCCTCCGCCGTGCTGCCGCTATTTCTGCTCTGCCGCCGCCACGGACTTTCGGGCCCCGAGAGATGCGCCGTATGCGTCGCGTTTCTTCTCTATCCCGCGCTTGCCGGAGGCACGAGCTACGACCTGCACGAAAACTGCTTTCTCGCGCCGATGCTTTTGTGGCTGCTTTACGGAATTGACAAAAAGAGCGCCCCCGTCATCTCGGTGTCCCTTATTCTTACGCTCATGATAAAGGAAGACGCCGCGGTATATGCCGCCGTGATCGCGCTCTTCGTCCTCGTCTCAGCCCTGCTCCGCCGCGACAGGCGCGGCGCCGTCACCGGCGGCGTCATACTCGCCGTGTCCGTCGCCGCATTCGCGATAGCATCATATTATCTCACGACCCACGGCGACGGCACGCTCACGAACGACAGGTATCCGAACTTCGTAATAGGCGAGGCGTCTCCCCTTGTGACGATAATAAAAACGGCGATTTTATGTCCCATGAAGCTCGTGTTCGAATGCGCGGACCCCGAAAAGCTCGTGTTCATAACGGAAACGCTCCTGCCGACGCTCGCCCTCCCCTTAATTACGCGTCGCTGGGAGCGCCTCATCCTCCTTATTCCTTATGTGCTCGTCAATCTCATCTCCGACTATCAATATATGCACGACGTGTTCTTCCAATATGTGTTCGGCTCCGCCGCGTGCCTCTTCTACCTTCTCGTCGTAAATCTCGCCGACATAAAGGCCGCGGGCGTGCGGCTGTATACGGCGCTCTCCGCCGCGGCGGTCAGCGTCATCATCTTCTCCTCCGTCGTTTTCCCGAAGGCGTCCTCATATATTTCCCGCGCGTTCGTGTACCGCGATTATTATGACGGGCTGCGCGCGGTTCTCGACACCGTCCCCGACGACGCCTCCGTCACCGCGACGACGTTCTACTCCACATACCTCTCTCAGCGCGCGGTGCTTCACGACGTCCGCTATTCTTCGGAGAAGAATATTTTCGAAACGGATTATATCGTCCTAAATCCGAAAGAGGACCGAAACTACAAAAAATACGGTCAGGGCGGATATTTCATCTTTGAACAGCGCCTGCATGCGAACGGATACGAAAGGATCTCTTCCTACGGCGACTCGCTCGTGATATTCAAAAGGAAGACTGTCGGTGAGTGAACAAACGGGTGATGCCCTTTGGGCTGATTTTCCCTTTGCACATATGTTAAAAACAAAGGCTGCCGCGGTGCGGCAGTCTTTGTTTTTTTATCTTCTTTTCTTCATGTCCTCCGATATGCCGAGGCTCCAGGTCTCATCGACCCTCCCGCCTCTCACCATGTCGGCGGCGAGGGAGACCGCCTCGTAGACGGCGCGCGTGCCCTCTCTGTCGGCGCGGTATTCGACGGCGCGCCCACGCTTTATGCCGTAACCCGCCGCCGTCGAGACGGCGTCTATGTTCGCGCCGATGAAGAGGAATTCCCAGCCATCGCGGCTCTGCTTCTCCTCTATCATCCGCTTTATCCTTTCCTTTTCGTAGCGGCGGCTCGCGTTTTCCATTCCGTCCGTCGTGATGACGAACATCGTGTGCTCGGGGACGTCCTCGGGGCGCGCGTATTTGTGTATGTTCGCAATGTGATGTATCGCGTCTCCGACGGCGTCGAGCAGCGCCGTCGAGCCGCAGGGGACATAGTCCGCCCGCGTCAGCCTCTCCACATCATTGATGCGGACCCTGTCGTGTATGACGGTGCTTCTCTCGTTGAAGAGCACAGTCGAGACGAAGCAGACCCCGTCGCGCTCGCGCTGTTTTTCCAGCATCGAATTGAAGCCGCCGACGGTGTCGTCCTCAAGCCCCGACATGGAGCCGCTTTTGTCGAGTATGAATACAAGCTCCGTTATCCCATTTTTCTTTTCCGTATTTTTCATTCTTTCTGCCTCCGTTTTTGTCCCTCTCGGGCTTTTTCTGTGTCCATTATACCCGTGTCGGAAAGAAAAAAGGTCGCCCGAAAGGCGACATTTTAGTTTTAGAGAGAGATCACATAGACCTCTCTCTAACTTTTTATTGTCCGCCGAGCAGCGACTGGTCGAACGCGAACAGCGCCTCGTTTATTTTCATAACGTCGTATTCGCCGTGTCTTATGAAATATTCGACGATGATGTCCGCCTTGCTGCTGTGCGACAGGGCAAACCCCGCTTTCATGAGAAGCTCTCTCGTTTCGTCTATGTCGAGCTCTAGCGCCACTGCAAACGCGATCGCGGTCTCCTTTTTCGGATGGTAGTTTTTGTTGCTCCGTATCTTCGAAAAGAGCTTTCTGTCGACATTTGCGCGCTTGTAGCAGACGCTGTCCTTTATTCCCCTCTCGTCTATCTTCCGTAAAAGCATCTCGGAAAAGCTCTCGTCAAGCCTTTTTACGGCTGCAGCGAGCCCCGGGTCCGCCGCTTTGCGCGCGGCGCTCGGCGCCGCCGCATAATTCACTGACATCGGCATCGACTCGCCGAGCATTGTCTGCCGCCGCATTTTGTCCGCGTGCGCCTCGGCATAAACGTCGTCGATATATGCCTTTATCTCGGGGAAGAGCTCGCCGCCCGCCTCGTATGAGCTGCGGTCGAACACAACGAGATATACGGTCATATCGGAGCCTTGAAGAAAGCTTTCTACCGTCTCCACCGCAACATTCATCGCCTCGCGCCTCGGGTATCCGTAGGCTCCCGCGGAAATGAGCGGAAACGCGACCGTTTCGCACCCGTTCGCCTCCGCGAGCAAAAGCGAATTTTTATAGCATGAGGCGAGCTGAGCGCGCTCACCGTGTCCGCCGCCCCGCCACACGGGACCGACGGTATGTATGACATACCTGCACGGCAGCCGGTATGCGGACGTTATTTTCGCCTGCCCCGTCTCGCAGCCGCCTAGCTTTCGGCATTCTTCGAGCAGCTCGGGACCCGCCGCGCGGTGGATGACTCCGTCGACGCCGCCTCCGCCGAGCAGCGAGTTGTTCGCCGCGTTTACAACGGCGTCGCACTCCATTTTCGTTATGTCGTTCCTTACGATATAAAAAGGCATATGTCCGCTCCTCCTTTTCTTTAATTTTATCAGATTTGCCGCTCCGGTGCAACACCGTGCGGCGGTAATGTCTCACATATACTTGAATTTTTCGTCCGCGGAGGTTATAATATAAACGAAAAGGCGCTTTTGCGAGGTAATAAACTGTGAAAGACGGATTTATAAAGACAGCGGCGTGCACGCCGGACATAAAGGTCGCCGACTGCGTATACAACAGGCAAAGCATAGAGGCGGCGGCAAAAGAGGCCGCAGGTGCCGGCGCGAAGCTCATAGTTTTTCCCGAGCTCTGCCTCACGGGGTACACATGTCAGGATCTCTTTTGGCAGCCGCGCATGACGGACGCCGCAAAGGACGAGCTGCTCGCCCTCGCGGACGCAACAAAGGACCTTGACGCCCTCATCTTTGTCGGGCTCCCGTTCGAGGCGGGACGCAAGCTCTATAACGTCTCGGCGGCGCTCTGCCGCGGGCACGTTCTCGCCCTTATCCCGAAAACATACCTTCCTTCATATAACGAATTTTACGAAGGACGCCACTTCGCGCCCGTGGACCGCCGCGTCACCCATGTCACGCTCGGCAAAGAGGAGGTGCCGTTCGGCACGGACATAATCTTCTCCTGTGCCTCGGTGCCCGCGCTCACAGTCGCCTGCGAGATATGCGAGGACCTTTGGGTGCCGTGTCCGCCGAGCATACGGCACGCGGAGGCGGGCGCGACCGTCATCGTCAATCTCTCCGCGAGCGACGAGGCGGCGGGGAAGGACGCATACCGCCGCGACCTTGTCTCAGGGCAGTCCGCCCGCCTCGTCTGCGGATACGTTTACGCCTGCGCCGGAGACGGCGAGTCGACGACGGACCTTGTGTTCGGCGGTCACAACATCATAGCCGAAAACGGCACCGTGCTCGCCGAGTCCCCGAGGTTTAAAAACGGCACCGTCTATACCGAGCTCGACGTCTCGCGCCTCGTCTCGGAGCGACGCCGCATGACGACGTATCCGAAATGCAGCGACGATGGCTACACCGTCATCCCCTTCGACCTGCGGACGGAGGAAACTGTGTTGACGCGCCGCTTTTCTCCCCGCCCGTTCGTTCCCGGCGGGAAGGAGGACCGCGACCGCCGCTGCGACGAGATACTGACGATGCAGGCAAAGGGGCTTGAAAAGCGCCTCCGTCACACCGGCTGCGGGAGCGCCGTCATCGGCATCTCGGGCGGGCTCGATTCTACGCTTGCGCTGCTCGTGACCGCCCGCGCCTTCGACCTTTGCGGTCTGCGTCGCGAAAACATCATCGCCGTCACGATGCCGTGTTTCGGCACGACCGACCGCACATACGGCAACGCGTGCCGCCTTTCCGAAAGCGTCGGCGCAACGCTCAAAAACATCCCCATATCGGACGCCGTGCGCCTACATTTCCGCGATATAGGTCAGAGTGAGGACGTCCGCGACGTGACATACGAAAATTCACAGGCGCGAGAGCGGACGCAGGTCCTCATGGACACCGCGAACAAGACGGGCGGACTCGTCATAGGCACCGGCGACCTCTCGGAGCTCGCGCTCGGCTGGGCGACGTACAACGGCGACCACATGTCGATGTACGCCGTCAACGTCTCCGTCCCGAAAACGCTTGTGCGCTATCTTGTAGGATATTATGCCGACACCTGCGGCTCCGAAGACCTGTCGAAAACGCTTTACGACATTCTCGACACCCCCGTCAGCCCCGAGCTTCTCCCGCCCGAGGACGGCGTCATCTCGCAGAAAACGGAGGACCTCGTAGGACCCTATGAGCTTCACGATTTCTTTCTATACTACATGCTCCGCGCCGGATTTTCGCCGAAGAAGATATACAGGCTCGCCTGCCGCGCGTTTGAGGGCGAATACGCGCCGAATGTCATTCTTCACTGGCTCCGCGTGTTCCTAAAGCGATTCTTCGCGCAGCAGTTCAAGCGCTCCTGCCTGCCGGACGGACCGAAGGTCGGAAGCGTTGCCGTCTCCCCGCGCGGAGACCTCCGTATGCCGAGCGACGCCTGCGCCCGCATATGGCTCGACGAGCTCGACGGAATTGAATAGAAGAGACAAAGTGACACAAAAGATCGGGGAGGGGACAAACCCCTCCCTTTTTTTGCTGCGCTTTATTTTTCCGCCGGAAATCAGGGGGTCACATATCGTCCCCGTGTTCTTCCTCTTCGAGCACGCCCTTGTCTCCGCGTCTGCGTGACACGACCGCGCCCGTTATCATCGCCGCAAAATCGAGCACCGCTATCACCACAAGAGATGCGCCCGTGAAACGGCAGAGCACGTCGAGCGTCTCGAACGGATTCATAAGCATCACGGCGGCAAATGCAACCGTAAGTATCGCGTTCACTCCGCAGAACACCCATCCGCGCTGCTTCAGGCGCAGAAGGTCCGCCGTGTTCTGTATCTTCACGAAGCCGAAAACGAGCGTCACAAATCCGTAAAGCACCGTTACCGCGCTGAAGGTGTCAATGACCCACGATGTCTTGAATATGCAGAAGAGACCGACAGCGACAAGAAACAGCCCGCTTGAAAGCGCGTGCTCCTTCATCGCCGAGACGGGGTCCGTCCCGATATACTTCACAACGGAGACGACGCCCGCCACGAGCGCGAACGCGCCGGCGACGACCACGACAGCGGAGGTGAAGCCCTTGGGGTCGATAAGGAGCACGACGCCGAGCAGAAGCTCCGCCGCCGCCTCAATTATCTGCATCGAATATCTTTTCAGGTTTTCCATACTTTTTGCCCTTTCCTTTTTATTTCGATTTCCTATATTATTCCGCGCCGTTCTCGATGAGGCAGACCGCGAGCTTCGCGCATTCCTCAACGTCCGCCATGTCTATCATCTCGACCGAGGTGTGCGAAAATCTCGTCGGTATCGAGATGCATCCCGCCCTGCTGCCCGCGCCCGCGGACTGCATCGACGAGGTGTCCGTGCCGCCGCGCGTCAGCACCTCGAACTGATGCTTTATGCCGTGCTCGCGGCAAAGCTCCTCCATCCTGTCGACGAGCTTCGGGTCGCAGATGACGGAGGCGTCCTTTATCTTTATCGCGGCACCGCCGCCGAGCTTGACCCCCGTTCGCGGCGCGCCGGGCGTGTCTCCCGCGCCCGTGATGTCGACCGCCACAGCGATGTCGGGCATGATGCCGTATGCCGCCGTCTTAGAGCCGCGGCAGCCGACCTCCTCCTGCACCGTAAAGCAGAAGTAGACGTCGTACTTCGAACTCTTCATCCTCTTTGCCGCCTCTATCAGGACGGCGCAGCCTATCCTGTCGTCTATAGGTCTGCCGGCGACCCTGCCGCCCGCGATTCTTCTGACACCCGACTCGAGCGCGAACGTGTCTCCGGTCTTGACGCGGCGCTCCGCCTCGCGGCGCGAGCGTGCGCCTATGTCGACGCGGCAGTCGTCCGCCTTCGGCTCGCTCACGCCTCCCTTCGGCACGAGCACGCCGCGGACGCCGTTTTCAAAGACCACGTTCCCGAACACGGCGGCGTCGTAGTGGATGCCGCCCGCGTTTGAAAAGTGAACGCAGCCGTCGTCGTCTATCTCGGTGACGAAAAAGCCAATCTCGTCCATGTGCGCGGCGAACATCAGCTTCTCCGCTCCCGCCTCCCCGCGCCTGTGCGCGATGAGGTTGCCGAGCGCGTCCGCGTACACCTCGTCGACATACGGCGCGATCTTTTCCTTTATGACCTCTCTTATTTTATCCTCTCTGCCCGAAACGCCGAGAGGCTTTGTAAGCTCACGAAGCAGCGTATACATCGTTTTCCCTCCCAAAAATCACAGTCTGACGCTCTCCGCGAGAGCGAGCGCGAGGCTCTCCATCGCATGGAAGTCGTCGTCGTTTATAACGCAGGACGCCGTATGGATATATCTCGCAGGCGCCGATATCGCCGCCGTCCTTATGCCCGCCCGCGTCTTGTGGATATGACCGGCATCGTTGCCGCCGGAGACGTACCTCTTCGGCTGCGCCTTTATCCCGCGCTCGCGCGCCGTTTCGAGCACGAACTCGTATACGTCGCGCAGATATATCGTCGAGCGGTCAAAGAACGATATCGCGGGTCCCTCTCCGAGACGCGCGACCTCTTTTTCGCGGGGCGCGCCCGTATTGTCCGCGACCGCCGTCGCCTCGAGCACGAACGCCATGTGCGGGTCCCTGTCATACGCCGTCGTCATCGCTCCCGATTTGCCGATCTCCTCGCGCACGGTGAAGGCGCATATAACGTCGTGCGGCAGCCTCTCCTCTCTCTTTTTGAGCGAGCGCAGAAGCCCTATCAGGACCGCGCAGCCGACCCTGTCGTCAAGCGCCTTGCCCTTTATATATTTTTCCCCCGAGCCGAAGCGGACGTATTCAGAGGAGAATGTCGCAAAATCGCCGCGCTTCACATAGTGCTCGGCGTCCTCGCGGTCCTTCGCGCCGATGTCGATATAAAGCTCCGACACCTTCGGCATGGCGGCGCGTTCGTCGCCCTCGAGCTGGTGTATCGCCTTCGTCCCTATGACGCCGGGTAGCTTGTTGTTCTCGTCCCCGACGGTGACGCGGCGCGCAGGCAGCGCGGAGCCCACGATGCCGCCAAGCGTCGCGAACGACAGCGTTCCGTCCGCGTTCACGTTCGTTATCATGAAGCCGACCTCGTCCATGTGAGCGGAGAACATCACACGGCGCTCGTTTTCGGTGCCGTGATCCTTTCCGTACACAACGACCGTGAGGCTGCCCATCTTGTCCTTCTTTATCTCGTCCGCAAAGTCCCTTATTTGTTCCTCTATGAGCTCCGCCACGTTGTCCTCACAGCCCGTCGGACCGAACGCGAGCGAAAGCGCGCGCAGCAGCATATCTCCCGAAAGCAGCTCTTTACCCACGGCAGAACACCTCCGTTCCGCGGTCTCTCATGACCGCACATACGAGCTTTGCAAGCTCTTTTGCATCGTCCTCGTCTATAACCTCGGCGGGAGTGTGCATGGAGCGGAGCGGTATCCCCAAAACGACCGTCGGGATCCCCGCCTCCGTGAGCGTCACATCGTCCCCGTTCGTGCCCGTGTCCGAGGGCTCCGCCGAGACCGTGTACTTTATCTCGCTGTCGTCCGCGAGCCTCATGATGCGGCGCGTCAGCTTAACGCTCGTCGACGCTGAGACCGAGACGATGACGCCCGAACCTAAAGGAGAGGTCCCGTTTTTCTCGGGCGCGCACGGAGACGTGCCGAAGCCGACGTCGAGCACGAGCGCGATGTCGGGCTTTATCGCGAACGCCGCCTTCGCGGCGCCTGACATTCCCGTCTCCTCCGCCGCGGATGCGACGACGTATGTGTCAAACCTTCCTCTGTCCTCTCCCATCATGTCGACGGCGAGGATCGCCGCGGCGAGGCACGCCTTGTCGTCAAACGCAGCGCCCGCAGCCCTGTTGCCGAGCAGCCGCGTGAAAGGCGCCCTGAAGCTGACGGTCACGCCCGCGCGGACGCCCATCTCTTCAAGCTCCGCCTTCGTGTATCCCGTATCGACTATCATGTCCTCTATCTCGGGGACCTTCTTCCTCGCGTCCCCCGAGAGCAGGTGAGGCGGCGTCGACGCGACGACGCCGAACAGCTCCTTTTTCGCGTGTATCGTGACCTCGGAGGCGGGAAGAACTCGCCTGTCGACGCCGCCGAGCCGCGTCACGCGAAGGCAGCCCTCCTTCGTTATTTCCGTCGTGACGAGACCGACCGCGTCGTAGTGCGCGTCTATCATGAGCTTCGGCGCATCGGGCGTCTCGGCGCGGCGGTGAAAAATATGGTTCCCGACGTTGTCCGAATGCCACTCGTCAAAATATTGCGACAAAAGCAGAAACAGCTTCTCCGACTCCGCCTTTTCGTTTCCCGTCAGCGACGAAAGCGACGACAGAGAGGAGAGCAGATCATAAAAATCGAGCAATTTGAAATGCTTCCTTTCCTGACATATCTACGCTATAAATGATACCACATTTTCGTCCCCGCGCCAATAGATTTTATGATTTTCGTCCCGTTTTTTTCCTTTCGCCGTTTTTTTCCCGAACGGCGCTTGTTGTTGTTGACAAACGCGGCGGTATCGGTTAAAATGTACACGGCAAAGGATGCAAAAAAGAAAAAATCATCATGGGCACCCGCCCCAAATCCGAAAGAGGACAATTATGAGCAAGCTCGTCATCAACACCTACGACAAGAGAAGCCGTATCGATAAAAACATATACGGCAATTTTTCAGAGCATCTCGGCAGATGCATTTATAACGGCATTTATGTCGGAGAAGGCTCCCCCATCCAGAATGAAGCGGGAATGAGGACCGATATCGTGAAGGCGCTGCGCGAGATGAAGCTGCCCGTCCTTCGCTGGCCGGGCGGATGCTTCGCTGACGAATACCACTGGCGCGACGGCATAGGACCGAAGGAAAACCGCAAGCTCATGGTCAACACCAACTGGGGCGACGTCACGGAGGACAACAGCTTCGGCACGCACGAGTTCTTCGAGCTCTGCCGTCAGATCGGCTGCGAACCGTACATAAACGGCAACGTCGGCAGCGGCACAGTCGCCGAGATGTCCGAATGGATAGAGTACATGAACTTTGACGGAGTCTCCCCGATGGCAAATCTGCGCGCAGAAAACGGGCATCCCGAGCCGTTCGGCGTCCGCTTCTTCGGCGTCGGCAACGAAAACTGGGGCTGCGGCGGTTCTATGCGGCCCGAATATTACGCCGACGAATACCGCAGGTTCGCAAACTTCTGCCGCAATTACGGCGAGCACCGCCTCTTTAAGATCGCGTGCGGTCCGAACGCCGACGACTACAACTGGACCGAGACGGTGATGAAATTGGCAGGTCACCATATGAGCGGTCTTTCGCTCCACTACTACACGATATGCCACAACTGGGACCACAAGGGCTCGGCGACCGCGTTTGACGAGAGCGAGTGGTATCTCACGATGAAGGGCGCGCTCAAAATGGAGGAGATAATATCAGGTCACGAGCGCATCATGGACCGCTATGACCCGCACCGCCGCGTCGCCCTCATCGTCGACGAATGGGGCAACTGGTTCGACGTCGAGCCCGGCACAAACCCCGGCTTCCTCTATCAGCAGAACACGATCCGCGACGCCCTCGTCGCCGGCGCCACGCTCAACATCTTCAACCATCACAGCGAGCGCGTCAGAATGGCTAACATCGCCCAGCTCATAAACGTGCTCCAGTCCGTCATACTGACCGACGGCGAGAAGATGATACTGACGCCCACATACCACGTTTTCAAGATGTACGCGCCCCATCAGGACGCGACGCTCGTCGGCAGCTTCATAGAAAAGGAAAAGATCGGCGTTGAGGAAAAGGTGCGCGTCGACGACCTTTCCGAGTCAGCTTCCCTTGACGCGGAGGGCAACCTCACGATAACCGTCTGCAACCTCTCCTGCACGGATGTAAAAAAGATAGAAGCCGTTCTCGTCGGCTTCAAGCCCGCCTCCGTCGACGCTGAGATAGTGACCGGCAAAATGGACGCCTTCAACACGTTCGAGTCCCCCGAAAACGTCAAGGCGGAGCCTTTCGACGGGGTCTCCGTAACAGACGAGGGGCTCTCGTTCACGCTGCCCGAATGCTCCGTTTTAAGGATAACGGCGAAGCGGTAAAAGATGGACGAGGAGACCGGCTATTCTCCCCCGCGATGCAGGCGGTGCCTTTTGGCAGATATAGACCGCGACGGCGTTTATAAGACCGTGCGCGAGTATCTGTCCTCGCTCGGCGACGACGTGAAGTGCAGTGCCGATGATTACGCCTCCCGCCTCGCCGTCTGCCGCGCCTGCGACCGCCTCAGCAACGGGATGTGCTCGCTCTGCGGCTGCTTTGTCGAGGTGCGCGCCACAAAGCGCGCCCAAAACTGCCCCGACCTGCCGCACAGGTGGGATAAAATCGAAGAATAAAAAATGTCCGGGAGGAAAACTTTCGTGAAAGTTTTCCTCCCGGACTCTCTTTTTAAAGCTTATTATGTATTTTTTTCGGCAGTTTAAGCCTGCTCTTTTTTGAGGCGGTTCACTATCGGGTCCCAGCATTTGTTGACTATGATGACGCCGAGTATGCCGAAGAGCACGCCGAGGACGAGACCGCCCAAAATATCGGTCGGATAGTGGACGTAGAGATACATCCGCGAGAACGCGATGAGAGCTGCAAGGACGCACGCCGCGATGCCCCATTTTCTGTGCCTCATGAGAAGCACGGTCGCCCCCTCAAAGCTCGCCGTCGTGTGACCCGACGGGAAGGAAAAGTCCTTCTGAACGTCGCAAAGGTACGGCATGATGCCCTTTACGTCGTATGGTCTCACGCGCGCGACGAGCGGCTTTATCGTTATGTTGCAGACGATGAGCCCGAGTATGAGCGCGACTGCCATCATGACGCCCGTTTTCCGCGTCGCCTTAGGTATGAGAAGCGCCACCGCGAGCAGTATCCAAAATATGCCGGCGTCTCCCAGCATCGTTATCTTCGGCATGAGGAAGTCGAGAAATCCGCACCTCATGTGCTCCGCGATGAAATCAAGCACCGCGAGCTCGCCCTGGTTCATATTATCACATCCTCTCTTTTACGTTTCTTTATTGAGCGTTATACATCTCGTATATGCGGTATCCGTCCGCCGTCTGATGGAAGAAGAGATACATATCTATCGTGTCTGCGTTGTCCTCTTTGCCGTTACGATGCAGTATCTGCGTCAGCCTGACGCGGCAGGTCAGGACATTTGCGGACAGCGCGTAAAATTCGCTCGCCGTGACGTTTTCGAAATCGCTCCCCGACGGCTCCGTCATCATCCAAAGATCCTTCGCCACCGTCTTTATGTTTTCGTATGCGACGGAACCCTCTTCAAAATAGCTGCTTATCTTCGACGCCTTGTATCCCGGCACGCGCTGCAGATATGCCGCGTACCACTTGAGCGCCTCCGTGACGAATTCGGTATGCTCGGACGCAAGCTGTTCGCTGTATATGATGCCGGCGGTATATGTATTCGTGTCCGCGTCGAACGTGACCTCGGCCGTCCCCCCCAAAAGGTCCTTGACCTCGACCTTTTCCGGCAGCTCATAAAGCGTCGTGAGCGTGTAAACGGTATATTCAACGCCTTCGACGCCCGAGGGGTAATACTCGAGCACGTCGGGGCGCAGGTGAGTCGACGTGACGTTCTCGGTCGAAAGCGCGACGCCGTCGACGGTCACCGTATACGACGAGGGCACGTCAAAGGACAGCGTGAGCGTGGGCGGTCCTTCCGTCTCCGTTTCCTCGGGTCCGCTGACATTCAGGTTCAGCTCTACGCGCGACAGCTCGTAGAGCGAAAAACCGTGCTCCGTCTTCTTGTCCGAAACGGAAAGTATTATCGCGCCGAGCTGCTTTGAGCCCGCCCTGACGACATATTTCACAGTCCCGTCCTCGGCGGCAAGCCCCTTTGAATACGAAAGCTCAGAGCTGCCTATCTCGGACGAAAGATATTCTATTATCTCGGCGTCCGTCGCTCCCCCGCGATCGAACACCGCGTCAGCCAGAAGCGCGTCGTATTTCAGCGGAACGGTAAAATATTTTTCAAAAACCTCCGCGGCGACGTATTTAGGCTGCGCCTCCTCATACTCCGCGAGCCTTTTTGAGACGACGCCGAGCGAGGCGATAATTATAAGTATGACCGAAATCGTCACGGCGAGATATATCACATAAAACCGCGATATATGAAAGCCGTGCAGCGGTCCTTTTTTCATAGCCAAAGCATTTTCCTCCGATCATTTTTCGGGCGATACGAGGAAAAACGTCGGCAGGTGACGCGGCGTCGTGAACGCCTTGTACCTGTTCGTCAGTCCCTGGCGCTGGTATTCGTCGAGCCCTGCGGTGTCAATATTATATTTCGTATAGTAGTCCTTGTAATACATCATCGTAGACGAACCGCCGTCAAGCATACCGGCAACGACCGCCCCTTCCGAAACGAGCAGGTCGATGACGTCGTTTTTCGTCGCGCCGAGGCTCGAGCCGGATCTTCCGTCAGTCAC
Organism: uncultured Clostridia bacterium; assembly: GCA_947631245.1. Classification (GTDB taxonomy): domain Bacteria; phylum Bacillota; class Clostridia; order Oscillospirales; family CAG-272; genus DTU064. The sequence goes on along the minus strand of CANRKP010000024.1, from coordinate 7,656 downwards.
GAGCAGGATCACGGCGCCGTCCGCCCTCTGTGCGATCGCGGTGCGCTGCGACATTCCGAGGTTTCCCTCGGAGTAGTAGAGCTTGACGCTTTCGCCGTCGTTGGTGATGAGAACGTTCCCCGTTTGGAACGAGACGGCGTCGCGTATGCCGAGCTCGTCAGCCTTGCTCTTCGTCATGCTCTCGACTGCGTGGAGCACGCCGTTATTGTCAAAGCCTATGAACGTGCGCTTTTTCCCGTCGTCCCAAACGCATTCGCCCTTGGAATACGTCAGCCCTATCGGGTTGTTTCCGGTGCCTCTGCCGTTCGGGTCCGCGAACTCGCCGGCATTTATGCCCGCAATTGCATCCTCGCGCTTGACTATGTCAAATATGCGCGCGCCGATCTTGTTGCTCTTGAAATTGCTCGACGTGCCGACATAGACGCGGGACGGGTCCTTGACTATGAGCATATAAGCCTTGAATGTGGAGCGGACGAACGTCTTGTATATCATCCCGTCTATGGCGGATGCCCATTCGTCGACTGTCGGCTCGGGAGACTCTGTCCCGCTGCCTCCCGCAGTATCGTCGGGAGACGACGTTTCGTCGTCCTTCTCGGGCGTCTTGTTCGTGAACGTCCCCATCGGGATGACCTCTTCGTTTACCTCTTCGCTCTTCGCCATTATTTCGTCGACGACCGCGTCGTCAAGAAAGAGACCGGGCAGCCACTTCGTCGCACTCGCCTGCATTGCGGAGAGAACGAGCAGGTCGCGCACCGTCTCGGACGGACCGTTGACGAGCGTGCCGCAAAGCGCAACGACGGCAAAAATGAATACGAGTATCACTGTAAAAATGACGAGCAGAACTCTGCCGACAATAGTCGACATTTTCCCTTTGCGCTTTGAGCTGGTCCTCAGCTTCTGCTCGACGCCTGCCGGCGTCCTGCGCCCCCCTTCGGGCGCTCCCTGCGGCGGACGCGGTGTGCCCTGCACGTTCTGCGTCCCCTGTGCCGGACGCGGTGCGCCCTGCACATTCTGCGCTCTCCCGACCGGACGTTGTACACCCTGCATATTCTGCGGTCCCTGCGCCGGACGCGGTGCGCCCTGCACATTCTGCGTACCCTGCGTCGGACGCGGTGCGCCCCGCATATTCTGCGGTCCCTGTGCCGGACGCGGTGCACCCTGTACATTCTGCGGTCTCCCGACCGGACGCGGTGCGCCCTGTACATTCTGCGGTCTCCCGACCGGACGCGGTGCGCCCTGTACATTCTGCGGTCTCCCGACCGGACGCTGTGTGCCTGTGTTCACAACGGTGTCGGAATTATTAAACGCGGACGCAGACCCACTGACCTTTTCTTTGTCCGCTTCCACATCTCTTTTTTCCCGAGCTGGCGTCTGCCTCGGCTCTCTCACAATGCGCGGTCTTACCGGCGGCTTTTTTTCCTCGGGGAGTCCGCCGTCCGCCCCGCCGTTATACTTATCCATGCGCGTTCCCCCTTTTTTTGTCCGTGAACACCCACTTCTGCTGAATACGGAAGCTGATAAGGAAAAGGATTATATCTATCGGTATCTTTATAAGTGTACGCCCGATATGAAGTATCTCGTCAACGCCGAACAGAAAAGCCAGCCCCTCCGAGATCGCGTAAACGCTGAGCCATGACGCGAGCATCACGGGGACCGCGACGCAGGCGTATCTCACGACCGCGCCGAAAATTCCCTTCCTGCTGCCGAACACAAGATTTTTATTAATCGTAAAATTGACCGCCATCGAAATGACGCGCGCCGTCACCGTCGACGCGAAAACGCCCCAAAAATCAGAACCGAACACAAACTCTCCCCAAAGATAGAAGAGAAGCAGGTCGAGACCCGACGATATCATAGAGCTTGCTATATATTTGAGGATGAGACCGTAAACGCGTATCGAGTCCCTTATCGGGCGAAAGTGCGACGCCTTGTTGTCGTCATAATATATCGTTTCTATTTTTACCTCGCGGTACGGTATGCCGTATCTGCCCATGTGTATGAGCATATTAGTTTCGTATTCGTATCGCGAGCCGTCGACGCCTATCATATCGTCAAAGTACGCCGCCGGTATGGCGCGGAGCCCCGTCTGCGTGTCAGACAGCTTCATCCCGCAGAAAATCCTGAATACCGCGGACGTCATCCCGTTGCCGAAGCGGCTTTTTGCCGGCACCCCATCAAGGGAAAAATCCCGGCACCCGAGGATGACAGAGCCCGTGTCCCTCATCTCTTTCGCGCAGGCGATTATATCCTCCGTCCTGTGCTGACCGTCGCCGTCCGCCGTGACGGCGCCGCCGATCTCGGGGCGGTTGTCTTTAATGTATGACAGCGCCGTCTTGAGCGCGGCTCCCTTTCCCCTGTTGACCTCATGTCGCAAAAGCGTCACCTCGGGATGAGAATTCCTCAGCCCGTCAAATATCTGCCTTTTGTCCTCCGCGCTGCCGTCGTCGACGAGGATTATGTCCGATATCCCCGCCTCTATCGCGGACGTCACCGTCTCTGCGAGCTTTTCGTCCGGGTCGAGCGACGGTATTATGAGAGAAAAGAAATCAAGCCGTTCCGTGTCCACTTGTGTTTTAGCCTCCGATTTCATTTTCCGCCGCCGTGCCCGCGCTTTCGTCATTGACATTGCGGTCAAAGTTATATTTATTTTATCACACATAAACTATTTTTGCAAGCACGATTATTTTGCAAAAAATGGGTCCCGGGACGCATCTGCGTCTCGGGACCACGTTTATTATAGAAATTATTCTGTCACAGATGCGGCTCTATTCCTGATTTGTCAGGACCTCTATAGTCTTGTCGAGCGCCGTCTGAACGGGCTTCTTCGTCGCCGTCATCCTTCTTGCGAAGCTCGATGCGTCGCCGCCGGAAACGCCGCTCATGTCCATGATCGTGGAGCAAATGCTGCCCCAGTTGAACATATAGCCGAGGTCAAAGAGCGTATTTGCGAATATCTTGTCGAGCATGCGCTTCGACTCGGGGTCACGGATGTTCTTCGAGCCGAGCGTCTTTTCGTAATACGCTTCGGTCAGGCTGTTCGTACCGTTCATACTCTCTGCGGACAGAGCCTCGATAGCGAACGAGACGAAGTCCGTGTCCGTCGTCGTATTCGGGACGGAGATGGAGTTCGCGCAGTAGAGGGAAACGAACGAGCAGTAGTCATTCTGTTTTTCGTCATACTTCGGATACGGGAGTATACCGAAGTCCGTCTCCATGTCGCGGAAGATCGTCGCGCGGTTCAGCCATGCGGCGTAGAAGAGCGCCTTGTTGTTGTTGAACGTCCTGTCGAGAGCCTCGACCCAAACGTCGCCGTAACCGGAAAGGGACTCGGCGAACATCGTCACGTTGAAGTTGTTCTGGAGCTTAAGTACCTTTTCGAGCATTGCGAGATATTCTTCGCTGTCTGCCGCGACGAACGGGATATCGGTATCCTTATCCTTGTCTATTATACGGAGATTTCCGCCCGCAATGAGCGCGAGCGTGACCGAGCGCTCGGAGAGGCAGCCCCATCTGTCGGGACCGACGGTCCAAACGTCGTCGCCGTTGTCGTCGTGAGACGCGATGCCCGCGATCTCTGTCATACGGTCTATCGTCCATTCGCCGTCATCGACGAGCTTGTAAAGGTCCGGAATGCTGTCATGCTCGGCTGCCGTCTGCTTGTTGAAGAACACGCCCGCAGTCGCGTCGTCATCCATTATCAGCATCGCGCCCGTCACAAGATATACGCGGTGCGCGAGCGAAAGCTGCTCTATCGAGTTCTGATCGTACCACGGAGCCGAGAGGTCCATGTAGTTCATCGTCGTGTTGAGGTCGAGCAGAAAGCCGTTGTTTATGAGCGTCGAAAGCACCGCCTCGGGCTTGAGGCAGAACATATCGTAGTCGTCAACGCCCATCTGGCACGCCGCCATGGCTTCCTTTTCCTGAGCAAAGTAATCTGCTACCTCAAACTCAACAACATTGATGCCGTATCTTTCGTATATGGCGTTGTTGCGGTAGTAGACGGCGTTGCTTATGTTGTCGTCGCCTATTTCTTCTGCGGTGAGGTCGCGGCTCTGCCAGTGCGGCTGGGTCTTGCCCTTGCCGAGCACGTTGAAGTCACGGTCCCATTTCATGTCGGGGAGCGCGGGACCCTCTGCGTAATTCGGTCCCGTATCTTCCGGCGTTCCCGAACCGTCGTTGTTGCCGCCGTTGCCGCCGTTTCCTGTATTATCCTTGCAGGCTACGAGCGCAGTCGAAAGCATAAGAAGCGCGAGAAGAAGCGCTACAAATCTTTTCACTGTCATTTCTCCTTTTTTGAATATTGATATGGCGTCTCTGTTGTAGTATAATATCCTATAACGATATGCGCCGCCGGAGGTTCCGCACTGCCGCCGATACGCGCACAAAAGGCTATCGTACTAAACCTGTAAGAAAATTATATCGCTTTTGAGGCGATGTGTCAATACCGCATGCGACGCTTTTTACAAAAAAGTAACCGCACACGGCGAGAAAGCGTGAATGATACATAAGCGGAGCGGCTTTTTTTAAATCGGAGGAAAAGCATGAGAGATATTAGGCTCGGAGACGCCGTTATACCTCGCGGCGTCATGCTGGCGCCCATGGCGGGCGCATCCGATCACGCAATGCGCGCCGTATGCCGCAGTCACGGCGCCGGCTACGCCGTGACGGAGATGATATCCGCGAAGGCAATGGCGCACGGCGACAGAAAAACGGCGCTGCTCGCCGCCGTAAGCCGCGACGACACGCCGATATCTCTTCAGCTTTTCGGTCACGACCCTGACGAGATGGCGCGCGCCGCATACGAGGCCGCGTCGTTATCATACGCTCACTGCACATCGGACGCAGCCCCCGCCGCGATAGACATAAATATGGGCTGTCCCGCGCCGAAAATAGTCAAAAACGGCGACGGCTCCGCCCTCATGAGGGATCCGGAGCTTGCCGCCCGCATAGTCTCCGCCTGCGTCCGCGCGCTCGAAGGGACGGGCGTCCCCGTCACCGTCAAGCTCCGCGCCGGCTGGCAGGGAAACGTCAACGCGCCGCTCATCGCCCGTATGGCGGAGGACGCGGGGGCTGCCCTCGTCGTCATCCACGGGAGGACACGGGAGCAGATGTACTCGCCTCCCGTCGACCTGTCAGTCATTGCGGACGTGAAGCGCTCGGTCGGCATCCCCGTCGTCGGCAACGGAGACATATATTCCGCCCTTGACGCCGTGCGGATGACGGAGGCGACGGGCTGCGACGGTATCGCGGTCGGTCGCGGCGCACTCGGGAACCCGTGGATATTCGAGGAGCTCTCCGCCGCCATTGAGGGGAGGACGTTTGTCCCGCCGACGCCGCGCGAGCGCTGCCGCGAGGCGGTGCGCCACGCCGCCCTTATAGTCGCCGACAAGGGAGAGGCTGTCGGCGTCTGCGAGGCGAGAAAGCACATGGCGTGGTATACGCGCGGAATTGAGGGCGCACCCGCCTGCCGCGACCGAATAATGCGCGCGCGCACGCTTTCGGAAATGTCGGAGCTCGTGACTGCCCTCGGCGAGGCTGCCGAGAAGACATAACGACATAACAACATAAATTTTTCTAAGAGAGGAGGTCCCGGGCAATATGAAAAAATACGGCGCTCTTTCCGACAAGGAGCTATATTCGCTCACAAAGCACGGCGACGAGGCGGCGTTCTCCGAGCTCGTTTCCCGCCACGAATCGTTTTCGTTCGGGGTCGCCTTCTCCGTACTTCACAATAGCGAGGACGCCGCAGACGCGGTACAGGACGCATTCTTTCGCCTATGGCGCGCCGCCGGGAAATACCGCGGCGAATGCGAGATCAGAACATGGCTCTACACGCTGACGAAAACGGCGGCGCTCGACATTCTTCGGAGCCGAAGCGCGCACGCCGTCATATCGACCGACGAGCTCTCGGAGACGGGCGCCGAGCCCGAGGACCCGTCCCCGACGCCGGAAGAGGAAGCCGGAAGGCAGGAGCTTATCCGCGAGGTCAGAGCCGCAATAAACGCGCTGCCGGACGCGCAGCGCGAGGTGATCGTCATGCGCGAGCTGCACGGAATGAGCTATATTGAGATAGCAAACGCGACAGGCTCCGACATAGGGACTGTCAAAAGCCGTCTCTCGCGCGCACGCGCGGCGCTCGCGGAAATACTGAAAAGATCTCTCGGCGAGAATTTTTTGCCGTGACCTCCCGCCGTCGGGAACAAAATCATGAACCGAAACGTCAAATTATTGAAGAGAGGGGCCGCCCGCTGCCGCCCCTCATACCGAAGGAGAGCAGCTGCCGCCGTGAAAAAATATTCCTGTGATGAAATAAAAGCGCTTCTTTGCGAATACTCCGACGGCGAGACTGACGCCGAGACGGCGCGCGACATAGAGCAGCACCTTGACGGGTGCCCCGAATGCCGCGCGGAGCTTGAACTTTGCCTCAAAGCCAAGAGCGCCTCTGCCGCCGCTGTCGGGCAGGACAATATCCCCTCGCCGCCCGCCGACCTGCACGAAAGGATAATGTCCGCCGTGCACAAGGACGCCTCCGCGAAAAAGCGGCAGGCGGCAAGGCGCTGGCGAAATATTGCCGCTGCCGCCGCCGTGCTCACGCTCTTTGTCGGCATAGGTGCCTTCGTCTTTATGATGGGTCCCATGAAGTCTGGCAACTCCTCGTTTGACGGCCTCGCCGGCATCGCCGGCGAGGCGGCGCCGCCGTCCGGTTGCAAGCCCGGCGAAGACGGAAACGCACAAGACGAAGATGCTGCCTTCCGTCCCGAAAACAATGACCTTGCAGCGGACGTACCCTGCTCCGATAAGCCATCGGCATCAGACAGTGAAGATAAATACGGCGAGCTGTTCCGCACTTACGGCGCGGGGTATGACCGCGCGCTCATCATCCCCATAACGGCAGGATCCTATGATGCGGCGGCATCGCTCGCGGCGTCGCTCGGCGCAAAATTCGACGGGCTTGCCTTCGCCGTTCCCTACACGAAGGATGCGGAGGACACAGTCCTTTCGTGGAGCGGCGGCGACGTTTTTGATCCCGTCGTTTACGGCGGCGACGACGGGGAACTCTGCATAATAGTGTACGTTGAAAAATAAAAGTCCGGCTTTTTTCATGCCCGCCGAAAAAAAGTGCGCGGGAGAAGCTCATCTCCCGCGCACATGTTTTTTTCAGAACTTTATCGCCTTTTCGATATAGTCCGCGACCTCCGATATCGGCAGGCGCACCTGCTCCATCGAATCTCTCTCGCGGACGGTGACGCAGCCGTCGTTTTCGGAATCGAAGTCGTATGTCACGCAGTACGGCGTGCCTATCTCGTCCTCGCGGCGGTATCTCTTTCCGATGGAGCCCGTCTCGTCAAAATCCGTCATGACGCGCTTTGAGAGCATGTCGTATACCTCGAGCGCCTTTTCGGACAGCTTTTTCGAGAGCGGGAGCACCGCGCATTTGTAGGGCGCGACGACGGGCGAGAGGTGGAGCACGACGCGCGTGTCGTTCTTCTCGGCGTCTATGACCTCCTCGTCGTAAGCCTCGCAGAGCAGCGCGAGCACCGTTCTGTCAAGACCGTATGTCGACTCGATGATGTAGGGTATGAACCGCTCGTTCGTCTCGGGGTCGAGGTAGCTCATATTCGTGCCGCTGTATTCCTGATGGCGCGTGAGGTCGAA
>CANRKP010000023.1 GCA_947631245.1 uncultured Clostridia bacterium | reverse complement strand
CCTTTTTTAACGTCTCGCCGGCGAGTATTTTTCCGACGTAGCGTTCGACCTCCTCGCGGTCGGACGTGTCGCGGACGTTTGCCCTTATGTCCGCCATCATCTCCATGACCTTGATGTTCGCGCCGCCGTGCTTCGGTCCTTTGAGCGACGACATCGCCGCCGCCATCGTCGAATATGTATCCGAGCCCGACGAGGTGATGACGCGCGTCGTGAACGTGGAATTGTTGCCGCCGCCGTGCTCCATATGAAGTATCAGCGCGGTGTCGAGCACCTTTGCCTCGGTCTTCGTGTACGATTTGTCGGCGCGCAGAAGCATGAGGAAATTTTCCGCCGTCGAGAGCGTCGGGTCCGGACGGTGGATTATCATGCTGTCGAAGTTGTCGTAATAGTTGTGCGCGTGATACGCGTAGACGGCGAGCATCGGGAACTCCGCGATAAGGCGGATGCACTGGGAGAGCGAGCCCGCGACGCTCGTGTCCGAGGCGTTTTCGTCATACGACGCGAGCGTCAGGATGCTGCGCGTCATCGAATTCATTATGTCGCCGCTCGGCGCCTTCATTATAACGTCGCGGGTGAAATTCGTCGGCAGCGTGCGGCACTCGCCGAGCAGGGATGCAAACTCCGCCTCCTCCGCCTCCGTCGGCAGCGAGCCGAAGAGCAAAAGATACGCTATTTTTTCGTATCCGAGCGCGTATTCCCCGCCGCTTTTCCCTTCACCGACACGCGCCAGCAGGTCCTCGATTTTGTACCCGCGATACCAAAGCTCGCCGTCGCACGGCGTCTTCACGCCGTCGACGTTCCGGAAAGACGTTATCTTTGAGATATTCGTCAGTCCGGCGAGCACGCCGTTTCCGTTCTTGTCGCGCAGACCGCGCTTTACTCCGAGCTCGTCGAAAAGCTCGGGGTCGATGCGGTCCCGGTCGCGGCATCTGTCTTCCATTTTTTCCGCATATGCCTTCAGTATCTTTTCTTCCACGGTGTCGGTCCTCCGTTTTTTAAATTAAAGTGCCGCCGCGCAATTCTGACGGTGCGGATGCGCTACCAAAAGTTGCGCGGCGACGACTTGACATCTACAATTATATAATATCATGTCCGTTTTGTCAACCCCGCCTCTCGTCCGCGCGGGACTTGACATAACGCGCCGCCGGAGATATAATATCAGTGCCTGAAACACTGCCGCGCTGCCGCGCGCCCATATCATATCGGGCGTGAGGAAAGTCCGGGCTTCAAAGGGCAGGATAACGGATAACGTCCGCCGGAGGCGACTCCCGGGAAAGTGCAACAGAGATATACCGCCGCGCTCACGCGCGGTAAGGGTGGAAAGGCGAGGTAAGAGCTCACCGGCACGGCAGGCAACTGCCGCGCCCTGTAAACCCTATCCGAAGCAACGCTCCGCAATGCCGAGTCACCGGCCCGGTGCATGGCGCGGAGCGGCAGCGGGTCAAACCCGCGAGCCGTGAGGCAACGAACGGCACAGATAGATGGCAGCGTAAGACAGAACCCGGCTTACAGACAGTGTTTCACGGCAAAAACGGCAGCCGCCCGCGCGGCTGCGTTTTCTTTTTTTCGGCATCTCCGAGCCTTTGTTCATTTCGGGCATATGACGGGGCGGCGGACGGTTTGCGGCGCATAAGCGCTTTTTTGGTCTCCCGCTTAAATTTTATCAGTCAATAACGAAAAATCGGCTTGCTTTTGCCGCAGTATTCGTGTAAAATGTATATGCATACATCAGTCCGCGCAATAAAGCAAAGACAATTGTCATTTGGAGGTCACGAATGAAGCTCTCCATCAAAACCGCGGCGGCGCTGCTTGCTGCCGCGGCGGCAGCGGCGCTGTTTACCGTTATGGCGTCCGCGTCCGCATCCGCAGAAGACACATATGCCCCGGGCGGGCACGATATCGCCGACAGATACGAAGGTTTGATCGGCAGCTACGGACCCGATGAGAACGGCTTCTTCCTTGAGATAGCACAGGACAAAAGGGAGTACGCGCTGAAAGATGAGATCAAGCTGTCGCTTCTCGCCGCGAACCGCGGCGCGGGCACGCTCGGCAACGTCACGGTGAGCTTCCGCCTTCCCGACGGCATCTCCTATGCCGATGAAAGCGACGCCGCGCTCGATATCGGCAGACTTTCTTCGGGCGAGGAGCACAGCGAGGAAATAAGCCTTTTCGCCGACGACGGAGACGGCGGCATCCCGTGGTTCATAATCGCGCCGATAGCGGGCGTCCTCGCCGCCGCGGCGATAGGCGCAGGCGCTGTGATAATAATAAAAAAGAAGAAAGGAAAAGGTGCCGCCGCGGCGCTTCTTCTCGCGCTCTGCCTCGCCCCGATGCTATCGGGCATCGTCGTTAAGGCAGCCGAGGAAAAGCCCGACGCCCCGCACCTGACGCTGAACGTGAACATCAACGGAGACAAAAAAGAATTGAAGGCGTATTTTTCATATGAGCCCTCCTCCCCCTCGGGCGCGGAGCTGACGACGCCCGACGGCTTTGTCCTCACCCATTTCGGGAACAACGAGGTCAGGATGGAGGACGAATACTGCGAAAACGCGTTTGAGCTCGAGGTCGACTATCTGCTCTCGCTCGACACGGACAGGCTGCTTGCCGGCTTCCGCGAGACGGCGGGGCTTGACACGAAGGGCGCAAAGCGCTACGACGGCTGGGAAAATTCCCTTATCGGCGGGCATACGCTCGGTCACTACCTCTCAGCCTGCGCGCACGCGTTCTCGAACGCAGGCATCTCGGAGGACGACAGAGGCGCGATCTCCGAAAAGATAAACGCCATCGTCGACGGGATTTACGAATGCCAGAAGAACTCGAAGGGCAAGCCGGGCTTCATATTCGGCGCAAAGCTCGCGAACAGGGCGAACGTTGAGGCGCAGTTTGACAACGTGGAGCACGGAAAAACGAACATTTCCTCCGAGGCGTGGGTGCCGTGGTACACGATGCACAAGATCATCGCGGGACTTCTCGACGTCTCGGAATTCACCGGCAGCGAAAAGGCGCTCGAAGTTGCAAAAGGGCTCGGCGACTGGACGTATGAGCGCGTCTCGGGCTGGAGCGATGCCGTGCACAATACCGTTCTTTCGATAGAATACGGCGGCATGAACGACTGCCTCTATGAGCTTTACAAAGAGACCGGCGAGGAGCGCTACGCCATAGCCGCGCACGCGTTTGACGAGGACGCCCTCTTCCGCCGCGTCGCCTCGGGCAAAGCCGACGTGCTCAACGACCTGCACGCCAACACGACGATACCGAAGTTCCTCGGCGCGCTCAACCGCTATATGGCGGCCGACGGGAAAACGATAGGCGGCGAGAAGGTCGACGCCTCCGCGTACCTCAAATACGCCGAGGCATTTTGGGACATGGTCGTCGAGCATCACACATACGTCACCGGCGGCAACAGCGAGTGGGAGCACTTCGGACGCGACGACATACTCGACGCCGAGCGCACGAACTGCAACTGCGAGACGTGCAACGTCTACAATATGCAAAAGCTCTCCCGCGCCCTGTTTGAGATAACGGGCGAGCGGAAATATGCCGACTATTACGAGAACGCGTTCTACAACGCGATCCTCTCCTCTCAGAACCCCGAAACCGGCATGACCATGTACTTCCAGCCGATGGCGACAGGCTACTTCAAGGTCTACGGCGAGCCGTTCACGAAATTCTGGTGCTGCACGGGCTCCGGCATGGAGAACTTCTCAAAGCTCAACGACAGCATCTATTTCCACGACGGGGACACGATATACGTCAATATGTATTTCTCCTCGACCCTGACGCTCAGGGACGGCACGCTGACGCTCGTCCAGCGCTCGGACATTCCCACAGACGACACCTCGAAGTTCACGCTTTCGACGGGCGGACGCACGGTCTCGCTCGCGTTCCGCATACCCGACTGGGCGGCGGGCGAGCTCGGCGTCAAGGTCAGGGGTGAGGCGGCGGAATACAAAAAGACCGAAAACGGGTTTGCAGTAGTCGAGGGACTGTCGGGAGACGACATTGAGATTTCGGTGAGCATACCTATGAGCGTCACCGCCCATACCCTTCCCGACAACAACACGGCGCTCGCGCTGAAGTACGGTCCCGTCGTTTTGAGCGCGGGTCTCGGCAAGCAGAATATGAACAAGACGACGACGGGCGTCGACGTGACGATACCGACGGCAAAGCTCGTCGACGACGAAGACATAGTCCTGCCGGACGGCGTCTCCCGCGAGGAGTTCATAAAGAACACGGACAAATACGTCACCCGCGGCGACGGGCTCTCGTTCAAAGTAAACGGCTCTGAGCTTTTGTTCACCCCGCACTATGAAAAGTACGACGAGAGATACGGCATATACTGGTACTTCCTCACGCCCGAGGAGAAAAACATAAAGGACAACGGTCCCGTCCGCACCGAGGAGGAGACCGTCGACACGGTACAGCCCGGATACGGTCAGTATGAAAACGACGAGCTGCACGCGATGCGCGAGGAGAACACCGTCGGCGTTACGAACGACGGCACTTACCGTATGGCGAACGAAGGCGGCAGCTTCACATACCGGATGGCGGTTTCAAAGGCGGACGGCATCGAAAACTACCTTGTCATACGCCTGCGCCGCGAGGACAACGGAAAAACGCTCGACATAAGGATCGGGGATACCGCGGTATTCTCCGACACTCTCGACTATCTCGGGAAGGAGGGCACCTACGAGGTGCGCGTAAGGATACCCGACAGCATAGTCAAGGCGGCGGAGCGGATAACGGCGAACGGAGACGAGCACGACGTGATAAGCGTGATGTTCTCGGGCAAGGACGGCAAACAGTCCGCCCGCGTATGCGAGTTCATCTACATAAAGGCGGTAAAGAAGCTCTACGACATTGACGAAAAGGTCGCCTACTTCGTCGACTGCGGCGACCACAACACCTCCACCCTCTCCGACGGCGACAGCTTCGGCGCATACAACAGCGTGACGGAGCAGCTCTACGGCTACGACCCCGTGACGGGCAAAAAATGGGGTCTTATCGACGACCCGACCGACGTCTATAACGGCAGCCCGATAAGCGGCGCGATATACACCGCGAACACATGGGCTTATGAAACGGACCCGCGCGACGGCAAGCCGAAGGAGGAGACGAACCGCTACACGAAGAACCAGTTCGAAAACGGCAAGGAACGCGCGCTCGACTACGCGTTTGAGCTTCCCGACGGGACATACGAGGTCGAGATAGGCTTCTCCGACCCGTGGGGCTGCTCGAATATGCACCGCGTCTACGCAAACCTCGGCGCGGAGGGAGAAAAAGCGCTCGCGGACGGCTACAACGTCAGAAACGGCGCGCTGCACGCGACCGTCACGGTGAGCGGCGGACGCCTGACCCTCAATTTCCGCAACAACACCGACAGCGGACGGGCGATAAACGTCACCTATATCAAAATATATTTTGCCGGATAAAAAAGACTTCGGCGGGGGCCCCACGGCTGCTGGGCTCCCGCCTTTTCTTTTCAACAGAGCTTCCGGATCTTTTCGGCGTTTAATTTATCAAAGAAAAATCCATTGACAAAGCCTCGCCTTCGCTGTATCATTATGTTGGTTCGGCATATCGCAGACGGGCGCGGCTGCCTCGCCGTCCGCGTCATACGCAAAGACAAGACAAAAAGTCAGGTTTTTTATATGGAGTTCGAGTGGCACATAGACGGGACGGCGCCCCTTTATATTCAGCTTGCCGATAATATAAAGCTCGCCATAATACAGGGTCGTCTTCTGCCCGGCGCGCGCATAGCGAGCGTGCGCGACCTCGCGTTTGACGCGAAGGTCAATCCGAACACCATGCAGCGCGCGCTGACGGAGCTCGAACGTGAAGGGCTAATCGAAACGCACGGTACGGCGGGCAGGTTCGTCGCGATGAACGAAGAGGTCCTGAAAAGCATAAAGGACCGCGTCATCGACGGCCTCGTGTCCGATTTTATAAAAAAGATGAAAGCTCTCGACTGTGACCGCGAAGAAGCGGTACGCCGCATCAACGAAAGGAAAGGCGAAGAATGAGCGACGCTGTACTGGAAACGAAGGGACTATACAAGGCATACGGTCCCCGCACTGTCATTTCAGATATGAACATTTCCCTGCCGGCAGGAAAAATAATCGGTCTTTTAGGTCCCAACGGATGCGGCAAAACAACGCTCATCAAGCTGGCGGCAGGACTTCTCACCCCGACTGACGGCGAGATCCTCGTCTGCGGCAGACAGCCTGACGAGGTGACGCGGTCGTTTGTTTCTTATCTTCCCGAGCGCACATATCTTTCGGGAAGCATGACCCCGCGCTCCGCCGTCGGTTTCTTCTCGGACTTTTACGACGACTTCGACAGCTCGCGCGCGTGCTCGATGATGGCGCATCTCGGCGTCGACCCGGACGCAAAGCTGAAAACGCTCTCCAAAGGCACAAAAGAGAAGCTGCAGCTCATACTCGTCATGTCGCGGGCTGCGCGGCTGTATCTGCTCGACGAGCCTATCGGGGGCGTTGACCCGGCGGCTCGCGAATACATCCTACGCACGATAATCTCAAACTACGCCGAAAATTCGACCGTTTTGATATCTACCCACCTTATTTCGGACATTGAGACGGTTCTTGACGACTTTCTCTTCATGCGCGGCGGCGGGATAGTGATGCAGTCCTCCGTCGACGGCGCGAGAGAAAAATACGGCAAGAGCATCGATGAGCTTTTCCGCGAGGTATACAGATGTTAGGAAAACTGCTGAAATACGATATGCGCTCACTGCGGCGCATCCTGCTCCCGCTTGTGCTCGGGGCTCCGGCTGTCGCCCTGCTCTGCGCTATGGCACTCAGGCTTACAATTGCACTGTCGATCGCGGAATCGCAAAATCCCGCATTCATTGCTCTCACAATGACGACATCTCTGTTTGTGACCGTAAGCATAATAGCCGTCATCGCCTCTCCGGTCGTCGCCGTGATATTTATAATGATGCATTTTTATCGCTCGCTTTATTCGGATGAGGGGTATCTGACGTTCACGCTTCCGCTCAAAACGCACGATATCCTTAATTCAAAGATAATTTCGGGCGTTGTTTGGGTCGTTATATCGTCGGTATCCTTTTTGGCGTCGGGCGCGATTATCGTGATGTTAGGCACGACAACCGACACACTGCTGAACACAGGCGTTTTACAGGTGCTGTCCGAGCTTGCAAAAGAGATGCTTTTCGGCGCTCCCGCATCGGCGTACGCCGTTATCATGTGCGTCAATGCCGTATCGTCCCAGGTCTTCCTGATCACAACGCTTGCATTATCTATAACGATAGGCTCGATAATATCGAAAAAGCATAAGGCTCTGTCCGGCGTCGCGATATATTATCTTTTGAATTCCGCCTCGTCTTTTCTGAGCGGGACCGTGAGTTTCCTTTTCACGCTCGCCGCGTTCAACGGAAGCGAGAACTTTGCCGCGCTGACGTATACGACGATGTCCGCGCCGCTGGTGGGCATAATATTCAATTTCGGTCTTTCTGCCGCCGCGTATATCGCATGCTGCTACTTGATGAAAAACCGTCTCAACCTCGAGTGAGGCGGCGCGCGGAGGAAAAAGAAAGGTCAAATTCGGAGGTGGTTTTTGCATGAACGGAAACGGCATGCACAGAAATCTGCATAAGAAAAATAATAAAAACAAATCAATAATACCGTTTGCCTGCGTCATTCTCGTGTGGCTGTTTATTTTGGGAGCCATAGTAATTGTCGCGCAGATCAAAAAAGGCGCGCCCGAACCTGCGGACGGCACCGCAGGCGGGCAGCCTTCCGAAACGAACGCAACGTCAGGCACACCCTCAAATACGGATGTGACGACGGTCGTGACAGAGCCGCCGGAGACCGAGCCGCCTCAGGTGACGTACACGGACGCGACTATAGTTTCCGCAGGAGACATAATCGCCCATATGCCGCAGATAAATTACGCGAAGGCGGCGGGCGGCGGCAGCTATGACTTCTCAAATTCCTTCAAATATATAAAAAGCATCGTGTCTGCGGCGGACTACGCGGTCGTAAATCTCGAAACGACGCTTGCCGGTGCGGACGCCGGATACAGCGGATATCCAAACTTCAACGCGCCCGACTCGCTGCTCGACGCCGTCAAGGACGCCGGATTTGACATGATGCTCTTTGCGAACAACCACTGCTACGACAAAAAGATCACGGGCTTTCTCCGCACACAGGATCAGTTTGACGCACACGGGCTTTCGTATATAGGCGCGAAGAAGACGCCCGAGGACAGGGCGTGCAGCGTCGTCGACATAAACGGGATTAAGGTCGGGATGCTGAACTACGCCGACGACCTCTCGGGCGGAAAAACCGACAGGCGCACCATAAACGGCAAGTCGATAAAGGATGCCGACCTTCCGTACCTCAACATATACAATCTGAGCCTGCTCGACGAGTTTTACGCTAACGTCGAGTCTGACATCGCATATATGAAAGGCGAGGGCGCCGACATAATCATCGCCTATATCCACTGGGGAAATGAATACAGCATAAAGCACAACAGCAAGCAGGAGGAAGTAGCGCAGGCGCTCTGCGACCGCGGCGTCGACGTCATAATAGGCGGTCATCCGCACGTCATACAGGACGTAAGCGTGCTCACCTCCCAAAGCACAGGCAAACAGACGCTCTGCTTTTATTCACTCGGCAATTTCGTTTCCAACCAAAACAGAAGGACGCTTCCCGACACACGCAACAACACATATACCGAGGGCGGTCTCATAGTGACGCTCACGCTGCGAAAGTATTCGACAGGCGAGGCGCTCGTCATAAACGCGTCGCAGACGCCGACGTTCGTACACAGATACAAATCCTCGAACGGTTACTACGCGCACGAGATAGTGCCGACCTCGCTCGCGCTCGCGGACCCGTCCGGATACGGCCTCACCTCATCGAGCTTCGGCAAAAAGAACGCGGAGGAGGTCTTGGGTCTTGAAAACGACGTTCTCGGTGGCGTCGTTGAGGCGTTCAACGCCGCGGTAGTGCTCCCCGTTTCAGACGCGGTGCCCGCAGGTCCGGTCGGCAATGGGTAAATGGGTAAACGGGTAAACGAATAAATAAAAAAGCGAGACGGCGTGCCCTGCAACGGCACGCCGCCTGTTTTTTTGTCTTACCGTGAATTATAAAGTTTTATATCTCCGGCACGCAGGCGCAGCCGACGCCTATTGCGCCCGGTCCCGTATGGCACGCGACCTGGAGCGTCAGCTCGTCCATTTTCACCTCGCCGAACTCGGGAAATCTCTCCTCTATATCCCGCTTCCATAAAAGCGCCTCCTCGCGCGAGCAGGTGTACGCCGCGCCGAGGCGTATCTTTTTTCCGCGAAAACAGCTCTTTCCCTTTATGTCCGCCTCGATAGAGTCGAGCATCTCTTTTCTCGCCGCCTTCATGCCGCGCACCGTCGCGTGCGCGTCGAGCTTTCCGTTCACGATGCCGAGCACGGGCTTTATGCCGAGGATAGTGCCGAGCGCGGCTGCCGCCGGCGTCAGCCTGCCGCCTTTTTTCAGATATGTCAGCGTTTCGGGCGTCAGATAGACGGAGGCATTGTCTCCGTCATTTGTCAGTATCTCCGCTATCCTGTCGGCGGGCATTCCCGCCTCCGCCATCATGACCGCGTCCTCGACCGAAAAGCGGAGCGGCACCGATATCCTGTGATTGTCGACAACGTGTACGCGACTGCCGTAATCCCTTGCGAGCGCCGTCGCCGCCTCGCACGAGCCGGAAAGCCCGCTCGACATCGGGATGTGGATGATCTCGTCGCAATCGCCGAGCGCGCGGTCCCACATATCCTCAAGGTCTGCGGGAGACGGCTGCGTCGTTTCTATCTCGACACCGGCAGACTGCTGCGCGAAAAAGTCTTCCCTGTCAAGGTCAACGCCTTCGCGAAACATCTTCCCGTTTATGTAAAATGTCATCGGCAGAACGAAGATGCCGAGCTTTTCGGCTTCCTCTTGCGTTATGCCGCTGTTGCTGTCGGTAGTTATGACTGTTTTTGCCATAGTTCAGACGTGTCAGGGATCCCTTTTCAGAGCTCCGGTTTTCTGCTGCACGCTATCGCGACGGCTCCCCTGCCTATGTGGCAGGCGACGGAAAGCGACAGCGGGTCCATGTGGATCTCGAATCCCGGGAAATGAGCCTCTATCTCTTCCTTCCACGCGAGCGCCTCATCCTTTGTGCAGGTGTGCGCCGCGGCGACGTACATTTTATGACCCGCAAAGCGCTCGCTGAGGTCGGCGCTCATGGCGTCGAGCATTGTGCGCTTTGCCGCTTTCATTCCGCGCACCTTAGCGAATGCGTCGAGCTTTCCGCCCTGTATCTGGAGCACGGGCTTTATGCCGAGCACGGTGCCGAGCGCGGCGCCAGCCGCGGTAACGCGTCCGCCCTTCTTCAGGTATTTGAGCGTATCTACCGTAATGTATATCGAGGACTCGAGCTTTTCTCTCATAAGAACCTCGACGGCGGCGTCCGCCGTCATGCCGGCGTTCACCATTTCAAGCGCGTCGAGCACCGACTGCCGCTGCGTTATCGATATGCGCTGATTGTCGACGACGTGGACCCTTCCGCCGTAATCGCGGGCGAGCATCTCCGCCGCCTCGCATGAGCCGGAAAGCCCGCTCGACATCGGGATATGGATAAGCTCGTCGGCGTCTCTCAACACCTCGTCCCAAAGGTCCGTTACAGTGCCCGGAGACGGCTGCGACGTCGATATGTCCGCGTCAAGGTCGAGCTTTTCGTAAAACTCATCCTGCGTCAGCGAAATATCCTCGTAGAAGAGCTCCCCGTTTATATAAAACGGCATCGGGAGCACTCTTACGCCGAGTCTTTCCCCCTCCGCCTGCGTTATCCCGCTGTTGCTGTCGGTAACGACCGCCGTTCTTCCCATTTCGTTATTCTCCGGATGAAATAATGTTTGCTTTTTCGGTATTGTACCACATTTTTATGCCCTATGCAATACTCGAAAGTTGATAAATCAATATTCGTGAAAAGTGCACCGTTTTTTTGTGTTTTTCGACGGTGTCGTTTGTACGTGCACGCGTGCGGCGCGTCAAAAAACGAAGGGGAGGACATCGCGTTTCGGAAATGTCCTCCCCTTTTTGTCCGCGTCAGGTCGCAAAGCCCGCGAACTGGGTCTGATACAGCTTATAATATTCTCCCTTGACGGCGAGCAGCTCGTCGTGATTTCCCGCCTCGACGACGTGTCCGTCCGAGATGACGACGATGACGTCGGCGTCTCTTATAGTCGAAAGTCTGTGCGCTATGATGAGCGAAGTCCTGCCCTCCATAAGATTGTACATCGCCCCCTGGATACGCATCTCCGTCCGCGTGTCGACAGAGGACGTCGCCTCGTCAAGGATGAGTATCTTCGGGTCGGCGAGCACCGCCCTTGCGATCGAAAGGAGCTGGCGCTGCCCCTGGCTTATGTTGGAGCCGGATTCCGCAAGCATCGTGTCGTAGCCTTCCGGCAGACGCGAGACAAAGCGGTCCGCGTTCGCAGTCGCGGCGGCGGCCTTGACTTCCTCGTCAGTCGCGTCGAGCCGTCCGTATCTGATATTCGCTCCAATCGTGTCCGAGAAGAGAACAGTATCCTGAAGAACTATTGCTATGGCGGAGCGCAGCGTCTTTTTCGGTATGTCGTTTATTTCGACGCCGTCTATCGTTATGGATCCGCTGTCGATATCGTAGAAGCGCGTGATGAGGTTGACAATAGTCGTTTTGCCCGAGCCCGTCGCGCCGACTATCGCTATCTTCTGCCCCTGCTTCACCGAAAGGTTGAGGTTCTTCAGCACGCGCTCGCCCTCGACATACGAGAAATTGACGTCCTTGAGCTCTATATTGCCCTTGATGTCGTCGACCGTTATCGTGCTCTTGCCCTCGTCGACCTCGCCGTCCGACTCGAGTATCGCAAATATGCGCTCGGCGCCGGCGACGGCCGTCAGTATCGTCGCGAACTGGTTCGCGATCTGCGATATCGGGAACGAGAACTGCTGCGAATATTTGAGGATCGCGTTGATGTCGCCGACAGATATCATGCCGTGCAGGCAGAAGTAACCGCCGAACGCCGCGACGAGCAGATAATTTAGGTTCGAGATGACGTTCATCACAGGACCCATGACGCCGCCCCAAACGTTTGCCTTTATGGAGCACTTGCGGAAGTCCTCGCTGACCTCGACGAACGCGTCTATCGCCATATCCTCCTTGCCGTAAGCCGCAACCGTCTTGTGTCCGGTCACCATTTCCTCTATTTGGCTGTTCATGCTGCCGAGCAGGACCTGCCGCTCAACGAAGTATTTTCTCATGAACTTCGAGAGCATCGCGGAAAGGAAGAACGTCAGCGGTATCGTGCAGACGGTGATGAGTATCATAACGGGCGCCTTTAAGCACGAGTATATTATCATCGCAAACGCGCCGATAAGCGTGAGCACGCTCGAGATGAGAGACGTTATAGACTGCGATATCGCATTTGAGACGTTGTCGACGTCGTTTGTCATGCGGCTCATCAGGTCGCCGTGCGGATGAGTATCCGTATATCTTATCGGCAGATACTCTATCTTTCGGAAGAGGTCTGAACGCAGGCGGTACACCGTCCACTGCGAAAGCCTTGCCGACACGAGCGTCTGTATCAGCGACAGCACGCAGTTCAGAACGTATATCACCGCCATAACGCCGAGCCAGAACATGACCCCGTCAAAATCGACCATGAGCCGCACGGTTCCGTCCTCGAGCTCGCCGAGCGTCATGCAGTCTATGAGGAAGCCCTCGACCTTCGGCGTCACGAGCGTCGTCGCCGTCGTGAACAGCATTATGACGAACAGCACGACGACGAAAACGCCGCCGCTTTTTCCTATATAGCGCGCGAGTTTTATTATCGTGCCCTTTGTGTCCTTCGGCTTCTCCCTTATCATGCCTCCCCTGCCGCGGGGACCGCCGCCTCCGGGTCCGCGTCCCTGATTGTTCTGCGCGGCGCGGAGCTCGTCTATACTCATCTCGCGGCGCTCGGCATGGTAGAGATTTTTCCTTTTTTCAGTTTCGGAAGCCGGCTTTTTTTCATTGTCGTTCATGATGCCATACCTCCGTCGGTGCTTTTTATCTGTGAATTATATATGTCGCGGTAGGTCTCGCTCGTCTTCATCAGCTCGTCGTGCGGAGCGAACGCCGTTATTTCGCCGTGCTCTATGACCGCTATCCTGTCCGCGTTTTTGACGGACGCTATTCTCTGCGCGATCATTATTATCGTCGAGCCGTGCAGCTCCTCGCGCAGCGCGCGCTGGAGCTTCGCCTCTGTCGCAAGGTCGAGCGCGGAGGTGCTGTCGTCAAACACAAGTATCTCGGGATGGCGCACTATCGCCCTCGCTATCGAAACCCTCTGCTTCTGTCCGCCGGAAAGAGACGTGCCCTTTTCGGTGACGTATGTGTTGTACCCCTCGCCGAAGCCGGCGATGAAGTCGTCCGCCTGCGCGATCTTCGCCGCCGCCGTGACCTCCTCGTCGGTCGCGTCGTCATTGCCCCAACGGATGTTATCCGCTATTGAGCCCGAGAACAGCTCCGCCTTCTGAAGCACGAAACCGAACTTCTTACGCAGCGCGTCAAGATCGTAATTCCTTACATTGACGCCGTCAATCAAAACTTCACCCTCGTCTGCGTCGTAGAAGCGCGGGAGAAGCGATACGAGCGTCGACTTTCCCGAGCCCGTCGCGCCTATTATGGCTACTATCTCGCCGGGGTTGACCTTTAAGTTGATGTCGTGCAGCACATAGTCGCCGGACGCGCCGGGATACCGGAACGATACGCCGCGAAGCTCTACCGTGCCGCCGAGGCTCGCCTCTTCCTCGCCCTTTTGATCACCGCCTTCGATGACGGGCGCCGAGAGCAAGACCTCGCGCACGCGGTCGGCAGACGCCTTGCCGCGCGCGATCTGCTGGAACATCATGCTCACCATCATGATGGAGGAAAGTATCCTTGTTATATATGAAGCCGCCTTCATCACGTCGCCCGCCTTGAACGACGCGAGCGTCACGTCCGCGGCGACCATCGCCGCCTCGTTTACGAGGTTTGAGCCGATATAGTAGATCGCTATCGTCGCCGCATACATAACAAGGCTCATCAGCGGCATCAGCGACGCCATCACCTTGAACACGCGGAACGAAGTGTCGCGGAAATCGCGGTTCGCGGTGTCAAATCTGCCTATCTCATGTTCCTCGCGCGTATACGCCTTGACGACGCGCGCGCCGCTGACGTTCTCCTGAACTATCGCGTTCACGCGGTCGAGCTTCGTCTGCACCTTCGAGAACATCGGGTTGACGAGCTTCAGCATCACGACTACCGATATCGCGAGCACGGGCAGCGCCGCGAAAACGACGTATCCGAAGCGAACGTTGATCTGAAGCGTAAATATTATGCCGCCGATGAAAAATATCGGCGCGCGGACGAACATCCTCAGGATCATGTTTACCATGTCCTGAAGCACCGTCACGTCGTTCGTCAGTCTAGTGACGAGCGAACCCGTCGTGAATTTGTCCGTCTGCTGCTCGGATAAGTACATGATGCGCTTGAAAATATCGACGCGAAGATCGTTGCCGAAGCCCTGTGCCGCGACGCTCGCGGTCCACGCGCATGAAATGCCCATAAATCCGCCGAGCGCGGCGACAAGCAGCATCAGAAGCCCGTTATTTATTATGACATCCTGATTTCTTGCAAGGACGCCGTCGTTGACGATCGTGCCCATCAGATTTACAAGCTGAAGATCGCATATGACCTCGCCGAACATAAAGAGCGGCGAAATAACGGCCGTCAGCCAGTAGGGCTTTAAGTATCCTTTTAATGTCTTATGTCTCACAGTGTATAAACTCCGTAACTGCAGTTTTTATCTGTTTTCGGCCTTTTTTCTGAGATTCTCCCTCATTCTCGAGAGCATGCCCATAAGCATCTCCTTTTCCTCTTCGGAAAATCCCTCGACGGCGGCATCGTCGATATCTCTGATGCGCTCGAATATCTGATCGTTTATCGCCGTTCCCGTATCGGTGAGGTAAACGCGCGTCGCTCTTCCGTCCATGCCGTCTATGATGCGCGTCACGAGCTTCTCCTTCTCCATTTTCGAGAGCGCGACGCTTATCGTCGGAGGCTTCAGTCCCGTCTCGCGGGCGAGGTCGAGCTGGCATATGCCGCCGTTGTGCGCGAGCACGCGGAGGATGAGACGGCTGCTGTTCTGCATGAACTGCGTCGGCGCTCCTTCCTCGACAAGTCCGCTTGCCGTACGCGCAACGTCGCTGAGCACCATCATCGGCGTCAGCCTGCATTTTGTCTTCTTTTCTCCTGCCTCCATCGTGCGTCTGATGAGCTCCTCATGCTCCGAACCCGTATAGTTGCTTCTTCTTTCCGCCATTTCAGTTCCCTTTTCCCTTTCCGTGCCTGTCGGCGCGAGCAATAGTTTGCCATTAAACTATTGCGATTATATCAGAATAAATTCGGAAAATCAATGGAAAAACACTTTATTCATAAATTGTTTACATACGGTCAAATTATGAATTTTGATTGAATGAATCAGAACCGCCCTCCCTTTTGGAATACGCGGATGTGACTATCGGAGGCTGCCCCGAGGCCGACGTTATCTGCGATATGAGAAGCGAGGCTCTTGCGGCGAGCATGTTCAGGACGGGTCCGCCTCCCGCCCTGAATTCTCCCGCGATGTCGGCAGAGCGCCAGTCAATTTCGTCGTGCACCTCGGGACGGAAGCGAAGGAAGCATGAAAAGGTGACCGAGAGATAAAAATTTCCCTCGGGCTCAAACGAGAGCGCGCGGTTGAACGTTATCTTTATCCCGACAGGCTCCGAAAGGCGCGCTACGATCGTGTCCCTGCAGTTCATCTTCCGCCTGCCGCGGACGGGCTTCAGCATTTCAAAATTCACATTTTCGAGAAACACCTGATGCTCGGGCAGAAAATACCGTGTGAAGTCTATCATTTAAATATCCCCCTTTGTGTTCCGGGCGCGTTTTTTCGATGTTGATATTGTACCATAAAAAAGCGCTCCGTGTGCAAAAAAATGACGTTTCGGCAAAAAAATCATCGGGCGCTTGCTTTTCATACCCCGTTGTGATATCATATGTGCGGCAATTACGACTTCATGTAAAAATACGGAGAAAACTTTTATGTCAAGACAGGTCATAAACCTTTATGATTGGCGCTTTCACCTCGGCAGCGCCGACGACGGATGGTACCGCGGCGGCAGCGAGGAAGGCTGGGAGCACGTCCGCGTTCCCCACGACTGGAGCATCAAGCGCGGCTTCTCTCCCGATAATCCGAGCGGAACGGGCTACGTCGTCGGAGGCGAGGGCTGGTACCGCACGCGGTTCTTCCTCGAGCCGAAGGACGGGCAGCGCGTCCGCATCACGTTTGAGGGCGTCTACAAAAACTCGAAGGTTTGGTGCAACTCCAACTATCTCGGCAAGCGCCCGTTCGGTTACAGCACGTTCACATACGATATCACGGAGTTTCTCTCCCCCGACGGAGAAAACGAGATAAGCGTCCATGTCGACTGCACGAAAACCGCCGATTCCCGCTGGTTTACGGGCGCCGGCATCGTCCGCCCCGTATATGTCACCGTCACAGGCGAGCCGTACATAAACGATTTCGGCATATGCATAACCACAAGCGATGTTTCTTCTGCATCTGCCAAAGTCAATGTATCGGCGGATGTCACAGGCGACGGCGATGTGCTCCACAAGATATTCGCCCCCGACGGGAGCGAGGTCGGAGAATATTTCGGCGCGGCGGGAACGATAGATGTTGCCTCTCCCGCGCTCTGGTCCGACGTCTCCCCCGCTCTCTACACACTTCGTACCGATGTGTACGGCAAGGACGGCGAGCTGACCGACAGCGTTGACACGCGTTTCGGCATCCGCGACATCAAGTTCGACCCCGACCACGGCTTCTTCCTCAACGGTGTATCGACGAAGCTGCGCGGCGTCTGCCTGCATCACGACGGCGGAACGCTCGGCGCCGCCGTGCCGAAGGAAGTATGGCGCCGCCGCCTTTCCAAGCTGAAAGCCTGCGGCTGCAACGCCATCCGCACCTCGCACAATCCGCCCGATCCGGCGCTTCTCGACCTCTGCGACGAGATGGGCTTCATCGCCATGGACGAGGCGTTCGACGAATGGGAAGCTCCCAAAAACAAGTGGTGGCAGGGACACAACGTCCGCCCGCCGAAGCTCAACGGCTACTATGAGGACTTTGTCGAGTGGGGCAAAAAGGACCTTCAGACGATGGTCCTCCGCGACCGCAATCACCCCTCCGTCATAATGTGGTCAGTCGGCAACGAGGTCGACTACCCGAACGACCCCTACGTCTACCCCGAGTTCGGCATGATGACGGGAAACAACGACGCGGGCAAGAGCGAGGAGGAGCGCCGCTACGACCCGAACCGCCCGCACGCAAGACGGCTCGCAGAGATAGCGAAGCGCCTTTCCGGCTGGGTAAAGGAGATAGACACGACGCGCCCCGTCACGGCGGCGCTCGCCTTCCCCGAGATGTCGGTCCGCATCGGCTATATGCAGGCGCTCGACGTTGCCGGATACAATTACAAGGAAATGTTCTACGAGGAGCATCACCGCGAGTTCCCGAACGCCTTCATCTACGGCAGCGAGAACGGGCACGGTCCGCGCGAGTGGGAATACGTCCGCGACAACGATTACATATGCGGTCAGTTCCTTTGGACGGGCGTCGATTACCTCGGCGAGGCGCAGGGATGGCCGATCCGCTGCTTCGGTCAGGGGCTTTTGGACCTTGCGGGATTTGAGACCGACAGATATATGCAGAGAGCGGTGATGTGGCTGCCCGAGCTTTCGGGCGTCCTTCACACGGTCCGCGAGGCTCACCGCGACCGCAGAGGCGAGATGCACGCTCCCGCCGCGTTCCTCTTCACGAACGGCGTCGAGGCGGAGCTCTTTGCCGACGGTGTATCGCTCGGCAAACGCACTCCCGAGCATTACACCTGCTCGTGGGATATATCGGAATGCAAGCTCGACTCCGTCTACACCGTCACGGTCAAGGCCGCCGACGGGACTGCCGTCGAGGTGCGCGAGCCAGAAAGCGGGCCCGCGTCAAAGCTCGAAACGTACGTTTGGGACGGCGAGCTTTCGGACGGCACATGGGAGATCTTCGACGAGGTCGCACAGATAGAGCTCTCGCTCACTGACGAAAACGGAAATCTCGCGATGCACGGCGGCGACGCGCACCCCGATATCCGCGTCAACGTGACGGGCGGCGAACTGCTCGGCATCGAGAACGGCGACATCGCCGATCTTCAGAGTTACGGCGAGGCGCACAGAAAGATGTATCGCGGGCACATGATAGTCTACATCCGCGGCGAACGCGGTGGCGAAGCGGAGGTCACGCTCCACTGCCGCCACAACCGCGAACTCGACCGCGTCGTGAAGGTGAGATTTAAGTAAATAATATGCGGGGAGGAAACTTTTTAAAAGTTGCCTCCCCGCACCCTTATTTTAAAATTATCAAAGCGGTGGTGTGAGCGCTTTTGAATATTATAACGGGGCTGTGGTTCACAGCCCCGTATGATTTTTCATTCGCGGAAATCAAACATTTTGGACGGACTTACGCCCAAAACGTCACATATCTCAAATACGACGTCGAGAGAGACGGCGCAGTCCGCCGTCTCTATCCGGCTCATGTGAGTACGGCTTATATCAATCATCTCGGCAAGTCGGCTCTGCGAGATGCGCCTTTGCTTGCGGTAGTATGCGATATTCAGCCCGAGCGCCCTGTATTTTTCACATTGATTTTCCCGCATAACTTCACCCCGCGTTTATTGTATAACCACGATGGGTATTATGCAACAACATGAAAAGATTTATTTGTAACTTGACATGTTATATTTGTTGTGATATACTTTAACTTAGTGCAATTTAAAACAAACGAAAGGATACTAACTATGAAAAAAAATATTGCGCTTATGATTGTCCTTGCTATGATCCTGTCGATGGCATCATGCTCGGCTTACAACGGGAAAGATAACGAAAGCACAGCAGGCAATCAAACGGATTTTGGCAAGACGACAAATTCCGACAGGGTCCCTGCCGACAAAAATGACAACCAGACGACAACACCCGGGGTCGAATCGCCGACAGCGGAAGCAGAACCGACGGGAACGGACGATATGAATGCTGGTGAAACATTACCGCAAGATAATAACACATATATCATGTACGGCGACTACAGCGAAGGGCTCGCTTGGATTGAATACACTAATGTCAGCGGAGACTTTTTGGGATGCATAGACACAACGGGCAAAGTGGTTTTCCAGCTCCCGGCGCGTGGGGTCGAGCATATTTATCAGTTTAAAAACGGGTACTCTTATCTAATATATGAAGATGCTTTGAAAATTATAGATACGTCCGGAATTATAACCAGCACCTATACTATTGACAACAATAATAATGTAGTCGCGTATGGTGAAGGATTTGTTCTTGTTGAAAACTATAGGGCTGACTTTAATTCAGCCGGTTATACATACAACATTTGCGATCATATCGGAACTGTCATAGAAAGTTTCACTCTTGAAGAAAAAGAAAGTTACTATAAGTTTAAATACTTTGGTAAAGGGATCTTTGGATATAGCATAGGCTCTGGAAACTGGGAAATATATTTGCCTAATTGTCAAGAATGGATTAGTCTTGGCAATGGTAATTTCTACTTCGTTGATGACGTTGCTTTAATGGGGATTGACTATGGCCTCGGTTTTGACAGCAATGGCTATAGAGGAAAATTACAGATAATCGACTCAAACGGAAAAATAAAAGAAGTAGTAATTCCGGAAGATTTAGGCTGGGTATGGGAAGCAGGCTATATAAAAGATGAAATATGTGTGTTGTTTGAAGGTTCAAGCAACTATTTGCTTTCATACAACATAAGTGACAACTCTTTTTCCAAAATTCCCGATGAATATGCCGATAAAGTGATTTATGACGAACTAAGTAGAACCAATTTGTATGATACTCTTGCTTTTAATAACGGCTTTATTGCATTGCCGATGCGTGGAAGCGACGGGTGCAGATATGTAATGGCTTTTGATAAAAATTGGAATCCCGCATTTGATCCAATTAAAATAGGCCAAAATGACTCTTTCTCTTTATCAGGCGAAAGATTGGTCATAAAAACAAGTACAAAAACAACCGTTTATGATATGACAGGCAAAGTTGTGTTTACTTCTTCCGATGTCGGATATTCGGGCATCACCGAATATGTCGAAAATATTGTGTGTGTTGAAAATGAAAAGTTTCCGACATATTTGGATGCCAACGGACAGTTATTGTTCGATAAGATCGATATGAGTAATGTAACAGAGTAAGTAACAAAATAGTTTTATGGCACTCTGAATTTTTATTTGGTCAAGCGGAACATAAGTCAGCTCTAACCCGTACATATGTTTTACTCTAAGAGAGGAACGGCTGTCATTCATTTGAACACCGTTGAGAAATGTCTTGCGATACTCGGCAGCAGTTTGACAGTCGCAGGAATAATTCAACACATTTGTGTTTCTCACTTCCTCAAGGACGTTATCCTCGGCAAAGCTATATTTGGAGGGATTTGTCGACATTGTCTCGGAAAAGCGTCTGAAAGGGACACTTGAAACGGTCATGACCGCCATAAGATGCGCCGGAAACGGACAGATGTAACGCCACGGACGGGAGCGATTAAAAATAGCCGCCTTATTTATATTAAATATTTTAAAATATGTAAAGGGGATCAATATGAATAAAAATAATCTCATTAAGCTCTTTATCTTTATAGTTTCAGCAGTTCTGCTGGCAAGCATGTTCGTTTCTTTTTCAGGATGTTCGCCAAAAAACAAATTTGTCGGCGAATATAGCGGAACATCGGGGTCCTTTTTAAAGCTGAATGACGACGGGACGTGTATTTACTCTGAAGACGATTCGACAGGAACCGGAACCGGCACATGGTATATCGAAGATGATACGATATACATTAGTGTCAGCAATATTGGCTACACCATTTACACTGACATTTCCAACTTTGACGGCGGTTTATTGATTAAATCTGATTCCTCTAGTTGGAATGATGAATACTTTAAGAAAGTCAGTTGATTTTTGCGGTTGAATATACCGTGAATTCGTCAATTGCCGCGCTTGTGCGTGGCAACGATCCGCCCCCATACTTAGATGTGGACAGAAAAAATTAGTCCGATAAAACTGGCGCGCAATATATAAAACAGTAAAAAAACCGAGGAAACGGCTTATGCCGTACCTCGGTTTTTTACGTTAGTCACTCGTTTTTTATTCCCCGAAGTATCTCTTGAGAAGGCCTGCGAAAGCCTTGCCGTGTCTCGCCTCGTCGCGCGCCATTTCATGAACGGTGTCATGGATAGCGTCGAGGTTGAGCTGCTTTGCCTTCTTCGCAAGCTCGAACTTGCCCGCCGTTGCGCCGTTCTCGGCCTCAACTCTCATTTCGAGGTTCTTCTTTGTCGAGTCGGTCACGACCTCGCCGAGAAGCTCCGCGAACTTCGCCGCGTGCTCCGCTTCCTCGTATGCCGCCTTCTCCCAATAAAGACCTATCTCGGGATAGCCCTCTCTGTGAGCAACTCTCGCCATTGCGAGGTACATTCCGACCTCTGTGCACTCGCCGTTGAAGTTGGCGCGCAGACCCTCTATGATATCATCGGGAACGTCCTTCTTGCCGACGCCGACAACGTGCTCGGCAGCCCATGTCATCTCATCCTCGACGACCTCAACGAACTTCTCACCCGGAGCCTTGCAGAGCGGGCACTTGTCCGGCCTTACGTCGGACTCGACGATCTCACCGCAAACGGTGCATCTCCACTTTTTCATGATATAAACTTCCTTTCGTATGTATACTCTTTGGCATCTCTTTCATGCCGACACAAATATTATATCACTCAAAACCCGCCGTGTCAATCGCCCGCCGTTCCCTTTTTGTCGGTAAAAGGTGCCGATGAACCGTTTGCACGCAGGTTTTTTGAGGCCTTTCCAGCTTCAAAAAAGATAAATCACAAAATTGACTTTTCAGAAACCTGCTGCTATAATAGAAATGCGCGTTTCATCACAAATAAGAACGGAGACTACGTCCATGACAGATGTTTCAAAATCTATAGATTTTCTTCTCGAAAACGCAGGACCTGTGATACAATACAGGCTGAGGCGCGAGATCTTGCACGATATCACCGAAAGCGAAGAGGAAGCGCTTCTTGAGCAGATATATGAGCTGCCGTTGTTTCGGCTCCTTGCGACTTATGTAAAGCCCGACGGCTACATCGGCAGCGGTATGCACAGCTGGGACAACTGGCGCGGGCAGGTTCTGCATGAAACGCCGCTTCAGGACGGGGAGTGCGCCGCAAGGCTCCTTTCCTATTACCGCATCCCCAAGACGCACCCGTTCGTTGCGGGATTTGTGTCCGCCATGCGCGACGAGGAAACGCTGAAAAAGGAATTTTCCTATATCCCGCCGGAGATACCAAGGTATGAAAACAGATTTGTGGGGCTGAATAACGGAAACAGCCTGATGGCGATGATATACACGATGCAGGCGCTCCTCGGATACGGCGACGATTATGACGACGTTCGTAATTTTCAAGATATATGCCTGCTCGGTTTTCGTCGCGTGAACTCGATATCCTCGCTTGACGAGATAACGAAGTTCGATCCAAACTCAAAGCGCCGCGGCAACTGCCCGTACATTGAAGAAGACGATTATTTCCCCGACTACTACACACTCTCGATGCTTTCATATACCCGCACTTGGCGCACAGCGGAGAATATCCGTATGCTTGCGGACGCCTTCAACCATATAAACGATATCATGAAGCCCGAAAACGCAATAGCGGTACGTTTGGGAGGCAAATATTACGGTCCATGCTTCGCGTTTGTGAACCCGGTCAAGGTATTCCGCACGGACCTCATCGATACGATAGCATATCGGCGTATGCTCACCGAGATTGCCATGCTCGGCGTCGGCAAAAAGGTCGGCGTCCTGCGCGAGTCGGCGGCAAATATAGAAGAAGCGATCAAACAAGACGGAATATTGCGGATGAATTTCGAGAAGTCCCCCGGCAAACGCCCCTCTTCCATGAAAATACCCTACCCCACAGCATATACGGACACGCGGCTTGAGGCTGATTACAAAAACAAAAACGCGCTCAACTGCGACCTCACATTTTGGGCTGTCGAGCTTTTGTATCTCTTGGATAACGCCGAAATCGAAACGCTGTGAGCAAAACGCGATAAAGCCAAATAAGCGAGCCCCTCGCTCCCCGGGGCTTGTTCATAAACCGGTATCTCGTTTGAGCTTGTCTGCGACTGACGGGGACGAGGGCGGACAGATTATAGAACGCTCCGGACGAGGACAAACTCGCCGGAGCGCTTTAATTGCAACGCAGATTGTTACATACCCTCTTGACAAAAGTGAAAAGATATGATATTCTATATATGCTCTAATTGGAGCATATAGGAGGGATTATTCATGGAAACAAGCGAAAAAGTGTCCGTCAACATGAACATCGCAACACTATCTCAAATTGACCTCTTGGTCGATAAAGGATATTATTCCAACCGAAGTGATTTTATCAATCAGTCTGTAAGGCAAGCGCTTAATGAGAAGAAATCGGTCATCGAAGATATGAGCAAGCGGCAGAACGATCTTGATTTCAGATGGTTTATCGGTGTGATGTCTCTTGAAAAAGAAGAACTGCTGAAAGCAAAAGAAGACCGGATCAAGATAAAAATCAAGGGCTATGGATTATTGGGTATCGACAGCGCACTTGATGACATTGTGATCGAAAATGTTGAAAGCATCGCCGTTAAAGGCAAGGTTCTATGCTCCGACAGGATCAAGAAGCATTTTAAAATAGGGTAAAAAACCATTTAGGAATTAAAGGGATACTTAAATTGACCGCCCGCACACCGGCTCCCCGGTGAAAAAGCAGGCGGTCTTTTTATCGGATATACTGTTTTACGGTGGGCTGCCTTTTACAGGGCTCATTTTTTCACCGCGCGTAAAGTTTTATTACCCTATTATACCGAACAGCACAAGCCCCACAGTATTTATCCCGAGGTTTGCGAAAATATGAACTATCCACGACGGATATATGCTCCCCTCGCCTCTCTCGCCGTCGCGGTCGAGCACCTCAAACACAAGACCCGCCGCAAAAAGCGCCGCTATTATCAGCGTGACGACGGCGGGATGAAACCACCCCGACATTATCGCCACATGGTATAGCGCGAACATCAGCGCAGAAAACGTGTACGCCACGGCGCGCGGCGTCCGCCCCTCGAGCGCGCCGAACGCGAACGCGCGGAACATCAGCTCCTCGCAAAACGAATTCACAAACGATATATAAACGGCGACAAAGACAAAATTGTCCTTCGTCACCCCTTCGCCTCCGGCAAGCGACACGGTCACAGCGGAAAAATCTATAACGCCGCGCAGGAGAAAATACCCGCCGACGATGAGAGCATAAACGACGACTCCCAAAACAAGCGAAAGACCGAGGCGCTTCTTTTTCGGGACAAGGCGGCGCGTCACCTCCCTGTCGCGGGTCAAAAACGCATAAAGCAGCGGGACGGCGGCAAATACGACGAGCTTTACCGCGGATTTTACCGCATACGGCGGCTTTATCGCCCCGTCGACGACCGCCATTATCACGCAGGCGGCAAGCGCCGTCACCGCCACGGACACGGCGCGCAGCTTTTTCTTATCTGTTTCCAAAATATAAACCTTCTTTAATTATCCCTTTATTATTAAAGTATATCACCGTCCGTCCTCCCAGTCAACGGAACTTTTGTACTTGACTTTTCGGACGGATGTGGTAAGATTAAATCAATAAAACCGCTCACACAAAGAGGCAGATCATATGCAGATGACATTAAGATGGTACGGCTCGAAATTCGACACCGTGACCCTTTCGCAGATAAGACAGATACCGGGAGTTACCGGAGTTATAACGACGCTTTACGACACAAAGCCCGGAGAAGTATGGGAGCGCGAGGCTATTGCCTCGCTCAAAGCCGAGGTCGAGGCGGCGGGGCTCACGATAGCGGGCATCGAGAGCGTAAACGTCCACGACGCGATAAAGGCGGGCACGCCCGACCGCGACGTTTACATAGACAACTACATAGAGACGCTGCGCCGCCTCGGCGAGGCGGACATACACCTCGTTTGCTACAACTTCATGCCCGTCTTTGACTGGACGCGCACCGAGCTTGCGCGCCGCCGCCCCGACGGCTCGACAGTCCTCGCCTACACGCAGGCCGCCGTCGACGCCCTCGACCCCGAGAAGATGTTCTCAAACGTCAGCGAGAATTCAAACGGTACCGTCATGCCCGGCTGGGAACCCGAACGGCTCGCGCACGTCAAAGAGCTTTTCGAGCTTTACAGCACCGTTGACGACGAGGCGCTGTTCTCGAACCTCAAATACTTCCTCGAACGCATCATGCCCGTCTGCCGTGAATACGACATCAAAATGGCGATACATCCCGACGATCCGGCATGGAGCATCTTCGGGCTGCCGCGCATCATAATCAACAAGAAAAACATTCTCCGCATGATGGAGATGGTGGACGACGTCCACAACGGGGTCACATTCTGCTCCGGCTCATACGGCACTAACCTCGAAAACGACCTGCCCGACATGATACGGTCTCTCGAGGGGCGCATTCACTTCGCCCATGTCCGCAACCTCAAGTTCAACTCACCCGACGATTTCGAGGAGGCGGCGCACCTGTCCTCGGACGGCACGTTCGACATGTACGAGATAATGCGCGCCCTCTACGAAACGGGCTTTGACGGACCGATCCGCCCCGACCACGGCCGCATGATATGGGACGAGGTCGCGATGCCAGGCTACGGTCTCTACGACCGCGCGCTCGGCGCGACATACCTGAACGGCCTTTGGGAGGCTATCGACAAGAACGCGAAGAGAAAATAATTACTTCGGGAGAGCGGTTTTAAAGCCGCTCTCCCGCGTTTTGCGCGCCCCGCTCAAAAGAATTTGAAAACAAATTTGAAAAAACCTCTTGACAAATACCCACAGTCGGCGTATTATAATAACAGAAACGAAAAGCTCCCTTTACGGGAGCAAAAAATAGCTCATTCATTTGAACGATTGTTCAAATGAAAATATAAAAGAGTGAGGTGCCCATATGAAGAAAATTTACAAAATCGATGTTGACTGCCCGACGTGCGCCGAAAAAATGGAGGACGCCGCAAAGAAAACGGAAGGCGTTGCCAACGCCGCCGTCAATTTTATGACGCTTAAAATGTCCGTCGAATTCGACGAGGGTGCCGACCCCCGCGACGTTATGAAGTCCGTCTGCAAAAACTGCAAGCGCGCCGACCGTGACTGCGAGATATATGTATGAATAAAAAACAGAAGCGGACGCTGTGCCGCATAATTGCCGCCGCCGTGCTCACTGCGGCGGCAATGATAATGCCAAACGCTGTGCCGTACAATTTCATCCGCATGGCGCTGCTCGCCGCGGCATATATCACAGTCGGGTACGATATCCTCATAGGCGCAGTTTACGGCGTCATACTTTTTCAGCCGTTCGACGAGAAATTTTTGATGGCTGTCGCCACGGTCGGCGCGATAGCGCTCGGCGAATATACCGAGGGCGTCGCCGTCATGCTCTTTTACCAGACGGGCGAGCTCTTCCAGTCAGTCGCAGTCGGAAAGAGCAGACGGAGCATCGGCGATCTGATGGACATCCGCCCCGACAGCGCCAACCTCGAGCATGAGGACGGCTCCGTCGAGACGGTTTCCCCCGACGAGGTTCCCGTCGGCTCCGTCATAATCGTCTATCCCGGAGAGAAGATACCGATAGACGGGACAGTCGTCCGCGGCGGCTCCTCCGTCGACACGCGGGCGCTCACGGGCGAATCCGTGCCGCGCACGGTCCGCGTCGGAGACACTGTCTCGGGCGGCTGCGTCAACGTGTCAGGTCTTATCGCCGTCCGCACCGAAAAGCCGTTCGGCGAATCCACCGCGTCAAAGATACTCGAGCTGCTCGAAGGAGCTAGCGCGAAAAAATCGCGCTCCGAGGACTTCATCTCGAAGTTTGCCCGCGTTTACACGCCGGCAGTATGCGCCGCGGCGCTCGCACTCGCCGTCATCCCTCCCGTGTTCGGCATCCTGACAGGCGGAAATGCCGACTTTTCAAAGTGGCTCTACCGCGCACTCTCATTCCTCGTCATAAGCTGCCCGTGTGCGCTCGTAATCTCGATACCGCTCACGTTCTTCGCCGCCATAGGCGGAGCGGGCTCGCTCGGCATCCTCATAAAGGGCTCGAATTACATGGAAACGCTCGCCCGCGTCAGGACCGTCGTCTTCGATAAGACGGGCACGCTCACGAAGGGCACATTCTCCGTCTCGGGCATACATCACAACACGATTGACGAAAAGGAGCTCATCCGCCTTGCAGCATACGCTGAGTCGTCCTCATCGCATCCGATAGCGAAAAGCATTGCGGACGCATACGGACAGCCCATCGACAGAGCACTTCTCGGAGACGTGAACGAGCACTCGGGCGAAGGCGTCGTCGCCGTTGTCGACGGAAAAGAGGTCGCCGTCGGCAACGAAAAGCTGATGGCGCGCGTCGGCGCGTCCCCGGTCGCATGCTCCGGCATCGGCACCGTCGTCCACGTCGCCGTCGACGGCGTGTTCGCGGGTCATATTCTCATCTCTGACGAGGTCAAACCGACCGCGAAGGACGCCGTTTCCGATCTTTACCGCGCCCGCGCCGACAGGGTCGTGATGCTGACGGGAGACAACTCGTCGGTAGGCATCCCCGTGTCGGAGGAGCTCGGAATAAAGGAAGCGTACTGCGAGCTTCTCCCCACTGATAAGGTGGAGAAGATAGAGGCTCTCATCGCCTCGGAAAAGGACGGTAAGGTCGCCTTTGTAGGCGACGGGATAAACGACGCCCCCGTGCTCGCGCGCGCCGATATCGGCATCGCGATGGGCGCGCTCGGCTCGGACGCCGCGATAGAGGCCGCCGACGTCGTTCTCATGGACGACGACCCGCGCCGCGTTGCCGAAGCGATAAAGACGGCGCGGACCGCTATGGCGATTGTGAAGGAAAATATTGTCCTCTCCATCGGCGTGAAGCTGCTCTGCCTCGCGCTCGTCGCCTCGGGCGCCGCCGGAATGTGGGCGGCGATATTCGCCGACGTCGGCGTGATGGTGCTCGCCGTCTGCAACGCGATACGCGCGCTTCACACAGGAGCGAGAAATCACAAAAAGGAGACCGCATAATGGCATACGAAAAGGAAACCGAAAAAGTCGACCGCTGCGACGACGTTGAAACGCACGGCGACCTGCTCGCAATCGTAAACGAAAAGCTGCCGAGCGAGGACGAGCTCTACGACCTTGCCGAGCTCTTCAAGATATTCGGAGACTCGACGCGTATCCGCATCCTCTTTGTGCTCTTTGAAGCGGAGGTCTGCGTCTGCGACCTCGCCGCCGCGCTCAGCATGACGGACTCCGCCGTCTCGCATCAGCTCGGGATCCTCAAGCGCAACAAGCTGGTCAAAAGCCGCCGCGTCGGAAAATCCGTGTTCTACTCGCTCGCTGACGGGCATGTAAGAACTATCATCAGCCAGGGCATCGAACATCTTGAAGAATAAAAAATAAAAAGAGGGCGGCGGTCCTCTTTTTATTTTTATTAAAGACAATGCCTTATGGAGCTTGATTTTTTTCGACCCTTATAGTAAAATAAACTTGGTAGTTATTGCCGCATCGCGCTGATCCCCTTATATGGGACGGCGCTTTTAAAAGGGAGGTGCCGCGTCATGCACGAGGAACACAGGCAGCGTGTCCGCAACAGATTTCTCAAAGAGGGTATCTCAAATTTTGAGCCTCACAATGTCCTTGAGTTTCTGCTTTTCTACTCTATCCCGCGGCGGGACACGAACGAGACGGCGCACGCCCTCATCGACAAATTCGGTTCGCTGGCTGCCGTTTTAGACGCGAACATAAACGACCTTATGTCTGTGGACGGAATAGGCGAGAACTCCGCGATTCTCATAAAGCTCATCCCGCAGCTCGCCCGTCTTTACTTCAGCGAAAAGAACAATCCGAAAAAGATACAGTTTAACTGCGTAGGTTCTATCGGCGCGTATCTTGCCTCCCTCTTTGTCGGCGAGGTGAACGAGGTCGTCTACATCATGATGCTCGACTCCGCCTATCGGATGATATGCTGCCGCAGGCTGTTCGAGGGTTCGATCAGCTCCGCGCACCTCCAATATCGCCCGCTTCTCGACGACATTATGGCTCAGCAGGCTTCAATGGTTGTCATCGCTCACAACCATCCGAACGGACTTGCGGTGCCGTCCGCCTCGGATAT
Source organism: uncultured Clostridia bacterium (assembly GCA_947631245.1). Lineage (GTDB taxonomy): Bacteria > Bacillota > Clostridia > Oscillospirales > CAG-272 > DTU064. Next base: position 831 of record CANRKP010000023.1, on the reverse strand, counting down.
CCAAACGACGCGGCATTTTGCGGAAGCTCTCACTATAATAGACGTCAGGCTGCTCGAGCACTTTGTCGTTTCGGGGAACAAGTTCATGCCTATCTTAGCGACGCAGGCAGACCTTGTCAAGAGTTTTCATTCCGACGATGTCGCTCAGTTTTACGGTACGGAGGAGCTTGACCCGCACGGAATGATACTTGAGGCTCCGATCAACCTGTCCTGAAATTATTGAATGAAATGCCGCCGGCACATAAATGTACCGGCGGCGGTTTTTTTATTCGACCTCTATGCGGAAGCAAACGGGCATATCGCTCCTGACGGTTTTCGTCTTTACAAAGAGCGCCTCTTCGCCGCGCTCCCATTCGGGCTCCTCGTCGAACCCGAGCACCGACACGCGCTTTATTATGCCGTGGAAATTCGGCTTTGACGACGCGTCTCTTTCTCCGAGCGCCGGGAATTTGACCTTGCCCGTTTCGGGGTACGAGAGCACGAACGCGTATATGTTCCCGCCGCGGCAGGTATATCTCACGTCGTCGCCGGTGAAATCCTTGTGCTTGCCGTCCGTAAACTGCCCCTCCGGTATCTCCGTCGGACCCTCCGCGGAAACTCTCCACGGGCGCGAGCCGTAGATGCCCTCTCCGTTGTCACGCATCCAATCGCCGATCCTATAAAGGATGCTCTTGTCCTCATCCGTTATCGTGCCGTCGGCTCTCGGACCGACGTTCAGCAGCAGGCAGCCGTTTTTGCACACTATGTCGACCATATCGCGGACTATGTCTATGGGATCCTTGTACCTGTTGCCCTCGGTATAGCACCACGAATTATGCGCGCACGCCGTAT
>CANRKP010000022.1 GCA_947631245.1 uncultured Clostridia bacterium | reverse complement strand
GAATATATCGCGTACTGCACAGAGGATTCGGACAGCCTCGGCACGGTTGACGGCGCATTCTTCGACGGGGCGTCCGCGCTCGTCTCGACAGTTTCGACCGCCGGCACGGACGCCGACATATTCGCGCACTCCGCGTCAATATGGAGAGACGGCGGCGCGCTCGGCGTCGACTTCAATATGAACGCGTTCGGTACCGAAGAACGCATCCGGCTTCCGATCCCGGGTGAGGGCACGATAAAATACGCGCTGCTTGCCGCGGCGCTCTGCCGTCACCTCTGCATTCCCGCTGACCGCGTCGTCCGCTCGATAGAAAATGCGTCCGTGCCCGGGCATCTTGAGGTCGTAAGCCTCAACGGCGGCGGCGCGTTCGTCATAGACCGCGCGCATGACGCTGCGGCTCTGCGCCGCAGCCTTTCCCTGCTCCGAGACTATGCGCCCGACAGGCTCATAGTCCTTGCAGGCGGTACGGGCGGCGAAACGACGGCTCTGCGAGCTGCCGTCGGGGACACGATATCGGAGCTCTGCGACCTCTGCATCTTAACTTCCTGCGACCCCGATTTCGAGGATCCGATGGACATTATCCGCGACATTCTCGACGGCTTCGGTAAAAAAGAAACGCCGTTCGTCTGCATTCCGGACAGGAAAGAGGCGGTCGGATATGCCGTTCGCGAGGCGCGCGACGGGGACATTGTCCTGTTCGCGGGAAAAGGGCGCGACAGCTTCATCCTCGTAAACGGCGAATACTTCCCCTTCTCCGAGCGGCGGACGATAGAGGACGCCGCCGACGCGCTTCTTAAAACTGCCGCTAAAGACAAATGAAAATAAAAAGCGCCTGCCGCGTCTTTTGTGACGCAGCAGGCTTTCTTTTTTGTCGGTTATTATTAAACTCAGCCGAGCCTTGCGGCATTTATCTTGATGCCGGGACCCATCGTCGACGCGATGACGCAGCTCTTTATATACTGACCCTTCGCGGCGGCCGGCTTTGCCTTGATGATGGCTTCCATAAGCGTCGAGAAGTTCTCCTCGAGCTTCTGCTGACCGAAGGACGCCTTGCCTATCGGGCAGTGGATGATGTTCGTCTTGTCGAGACGGTACTCGATCTTACCTGCCTTGGCTTCCTTGATGGCGCGACCGATATCCATCGTGACAGTACCGGACTTAGGGTTCGGCATGAGACCCTTAGGACCGAGCACACGACCGAGACGTCCGAGAAGACCCATCATGTTCGGCGTCGTGATGATAACGTCGTAGTCGAACCAGTTCTCGCGCTGGATCTTTTCTATCATGTCCTGATCGCCGACGTAGTCAGCGCCCGCGGCTCTCGCCTCGTCCGCCTTGTCGTCCTTCGCGATCGCGAGGACGCGCACCGTCTTACCGGTGCCGTTCGGGAGAACGATGGCGCCTCTGACCTGCTGGTCAGCGTGGCGGGAGTCGACGCCGAGCCTTACATGGAGCTCGATCGTCTCGTCAAACTTGGATTTTGCGGTCTTGAGGACGAGGTCGATCGCCTCGGCGGTATCGTACAGCTTGGAAGGCTCTATGAGCTTCGCGCTTTCCTTGTATTTCTTGCCCTTAAACATTACTCGTCACCTCCGCTCAGTCCTCGACGACGACGCCCATGCTGCGCGCCGTGCCTGCGATCATGCTCATCGCAGCCTCAACGGAGCCTGCGTTCAGATCCTTCATCTTCGTCTCAGCGATCTGCTTCAACTGCTCGCGCTTGATCGTCGCGACTTTCGTCTTGTTAGGTGTGCCCGAGCCGGATTCGATGCCGCACGCCTTCTTGATGAGGACGGGAGCCGGCGGGGTCTTCGTGATGAATGTGAAGGAACGGTCTGCGTACACCGTGATGACGACGGGGATGATGAGACCGATGTCATTCTTCGTTCTCTCGTTGAACTCCTTCGTGAAGTTCGGTATCGGAACGCCGTACTGACCGAGCGCCGGACCGACGGGCGGCGCGGGAGTTGCCTTTCCTGCGGGGAGCTGGAGCTTTATATAGCCCATGATTTTCTTTGCCATGTCGTTTTATAACCTCCTGTTGTGGTAACGTCGCGGGAGAAATCGCAAAAAATTTTTCTCCCTCCCACATGTGCGCGCAAACGCGCGCGTTCGCCTTTGCTTACTTTTTTCTTATGTGCTTTGTTTCCATCATGACGGGCATATCCCTGCCCGCAGTCGAAATAACGACGGTGACGCTTGCGCCGTCCGGCGTGAACGACTGCACCGTGCCGGAGAAACCGACGAACGGACCGTCCACGATATCGACAGTGTCGCCGACCTCGACGGTCGAGCGCTCAGTATGCGTCTCGAGGTTGATTGCCGCGACCTCCTCGTCAGTGAGGGGCACCGGCTTCGACCCGGGACCGACAAACCCCGTCACGCCGCTGATGTTTCTCACGACGTGCCAGCTTTCGTCCGTCATTATCATTTTGATGAGCACATAACACGGAAAGATCTTTGACTCCGTTGTCTTTTCCTCGTCTCCGTTCACCTCGGTGACGGTCTCTGTGGGGATGACGGACTCGAAAATAAGGTGACCGAGCCCACGGTTCTCAACGATCTTGTCAAGGTTCGCCTTGACGCGGTTCTCGTATCCCGAATAGGTATGCGCCACATACCAGCGCGGGCCGAGGTTCATTTCGTTTATATCGCTCATTTTATCAAAGGATGCGTCCGATAGTGACTATCAGAAGCGAGAGCAGATAGTCGACAACGCCGAATATAAGCGCGAAAACGAGTATCGCCACAACGACGAGTATCGTGTTCTTCAGTGTCTCGTGCTTGTCGGCCCAAACTATCTTCTTGAATTCGCTCTTGAACGACCTCCACGTTTTGACGGCGCGTTCACGGTCGCGAAGCACCCAAATGAGTATCGCCACAAGAATGACGGCGAGGATTATGAGCGTCGCGATGCCGAAGCGGCTTTCCTTTTCTGTGCTCGTGCTCCCCGAAGAGGACGACGAGCTTTCCGTTTCGGCTGACGTGTCTGCCGTGCCCGTGTCTGCCGCGCCTGTATCGGCGGCAGCGGTGTCGGCGGCATCCGCCTTCGTCTCAGCCTCGGTCACGTCTCCCGTGCCCGCCGGCTCGTCCGCAAAGACGGGGACCGACGCGGCGGTGAGCATTACCACAAGCGAGATGATCGCCGCGAGCAGCTTCCATATGTTTTTCTTCATCTTTTCGATCTCTCCCCGTTTTACTTCGTCTCTCTGTGGAGAGTGTGCTTACGGCAGAAGCGGCAGTACTTTTTCATCTCAAGCCTGTCGGGATCGTTCTTCTTGTTCTTCATCGTGTCGTAATTGCGCTGCTTGCATTCCGAGCAGGCGAGTGTTACTTTGACTCTCATTTTTGAGCGGCACCTCCTGATTTTTCTGTTTTGTACCTCCCTCGGGCGGACGGTCCCCGCCCTGCCGTGGCGCGGCAGGCGAGCTTTCGCGTGCATTTTCGGCGCGCAAAAAAAGAGCCCTCCGCAGAGGTACTGATAGTATACCACCGCGGAGGGCTCGTGTCAATAGTATTTTTGAAAAAAATCTCTTTTTCCGTTCCCCGAAAAAACTTTTCCGTCGGGGGCGTTTGCCCGGTCAATCGCGTTTCTTTATCGCAAGACCGAGCTCTTCAAGCGCCTTCGCGTCCGCCTCGGACGGGCACTTGGACATAGGCTCGGAGGCGTTCTGCGCCTTCGGGAACGGGATTATTTCCCTTATATCCTCGTAGCCGAGCAGGAGCGCGACGAGACGGTCGAAGCCGAAGGCGAGGCCGCCGTGCGGCGGGATGCCGTATTTGAGCGCCTCCATAAGGAAGCCGAATTTCGCGTTCGCCTCTTCTTCTCCGATGCCGAGCTTCGAGAAAACGAGAGTCTGCATCTCGGGCGTACTTATCCTTATCGAGCCGCCGCCGAGCTCCGTTCCGTTCAGCACGATGTCGTATGCGCGCGCTCTCATGGCGCCGGGGTCGGTGTCGAAGAGCGGTATATCCTCCTCCATCGGCGCCGTAAAGGGATGGTGCATCGCGTAGAACCTGCCGTCCTCCTCGCTGTACTCGAAGAGCGGGAACTCCGTCACCCACAGGAACTCAAACTCCTTCGGGTCGAGCAGCCCGAGCATCTTCGCGCACTCGCGGCGCAGCGCACCGAGAGAATCGAAGACGACGGAGTTTTTGTCGGCGACGATGAGTATGAGGTCTCCGTCCTCAAATCCCATTTTTTCATATATTGCGGCGTTTTCCGCCTCTGTCAGGAATTTTGCATACGACGACGATACCTCGCTGCCCGCCTTCTTCGCCCATGCGAGCCCCTTTGCGCGGTAGGACTTGACGAAGTCCGCAAGCCCGTCTATCTCGCGGCGCGAGAACTTCGCACCGCCCTTGACGTTTATCGCGCGGACGCTGCCGCCGGCGGCAATTGCCCCCGCGAAGACGCGGAATTCGGTGCCGCGGAGAAGCTCTGTCAGGTCGCAGAGCTCGAAGCCGAAGCGGATGTCGGGCTTGTCCGAGCCGTAACGCTCCATCGCCTCGCGCCATGTCATGCGCGGGAATTTCTCCGTCATCTCGATGCCGAAGAGCTTGCGGAACAGGTATTTGAGGAATCCCTCGTTGATCTCCATGATGTCCTCCTCGGTGGAGAACGACATCTCAAGGTCTATCTGCGTGAATTCCGGCTGCCTGTCGGCGCGCAGATCCTCGTCGCGGAAGCAGCGGGCGAGCTGGATATAGCGGTCGAAGCCCGCGTACATCAGAAGCTGCTTATAGAGCTGCGGCGACTGCGGCAGCGCGTAGAATTTCCCGGGATATACGCGGCTCGGAACGAGGTAGTCGCGCGCGCCCTCGGGCGTCGGTCTTATGAGGTCCGGCGTCTCGATATAGAGAAATCCGTTGTCGTGGAAATAGTCGAGCGTGAGCTTCGTTATCTCGGAGCGCAGCTTCACGTTCTCCGTCATCGTCGGGCGGCGCAGGTCGAGATAGCGGAACTGCATACGCAGGTCGTTTCTGATGTTCTTGTCGTCGACTATCTCAAACGGCGTCGTCTCCGCCGTGCAGAGCACCTTTATTTTGTCGACGTATATCTCGATTTTTCCGGTCGCGCGGTTCTCGTTGACGTCGGCGCCCCGTGAACGCACCGTTCCCGACGCCGTGAGCACATATTCGCTCCTGACGCCCGCCGCCGTCTCGAAGACGTCGCGCGCGGTGTTCTCGTCGAACGCGAGCTGTATTATTCCGCTTCTGTCGCGCAGGTCTATGAATATGAGCCCGCCGAGGTTGCGCTGCTTCGCGCACCAGCCGTTCACCGTCACCCGCGTGCCTATGTCCGCCTCCGTTATCGACGTGCAGTAATGGGTCCTTTTATCTTCGCTCAAAAAAGCCATATCGTTTTGCCTTTCATTATTATATAGTCGTTATTGCGCCGCATTTTCATTTCGGCTCATGTCCCCGTGCGCGGCATCCGCCGCTTCCGTCTTTGCGCCCCACGGCAGGCGCGCGGGGTCAATGTCATATATGTTCGGCATCATAATGCTTTGTCTTTCCGCCTCCCGTGATTTTTTCCCATATATTCTATCACAAATCGCGGCAATGTCAAGTGCCGCATGCCTCATTTCGCCGCGGGCTTTCGTTTTTGTGTTTGCTCTTTACAAATCGAACGGTACATGATATAATAAGCTATAATATTATGTATATTTTTACCCGGAGGCGGCGATGGAGAACGGCAGAAGCACGGGACGCGCGCGTCCCGTCATACGCGCGGGCGACACGGCGACGCTCAAAAAGCCGCACCCGTGCGGCTCGCATGATTTCAGGGTCGTGCGAGCGGGCGCCGACGTCCGCATCGTTTGCCTCGGCTGCGGCCGCGATATGACGCTCCCGCGGGAAAAATTCGAACGCGCACTAAAAAAGCTCGCCTCCGCCCCCGTCCTCGAGGATGGTCCCGAGCAAAAAGATAAGGGATGACAACGTACAATGGCTGAAGAACTTGAAAACGAAAAGAATACAGCGGAAGCGGACGCCGCCTCACCCGTCACCGACGGCGAGGAAGACGACGCCTGCGGCTTTGAAGAATTTGAGAAAACGGCGTCCGAATGGGACGATGCGCCTATGCCCGCCGCCGCGAAAAAGAAGCTCCGGCTCCCATCGTTTTTTTACAGCGAACGCGTGCTGCGCTACCGCTATCTCGGGTTCGCGTTTATCGTTCCCGCGCTCACGATGTGGCTCATCTACATCGCGATGGGGACGTATCCGTTCGGCGAAGGCAGCGTTCTCGTGCTCGACCTCAACGGTCAGTACGTTTACTTTTTCGAACAGCTCCGCGAGATAGTCCTCGGCGACGCGAGCCTCATATACAGCTGGGGACGCGCGCTCGGCGGCGAATTCATGGGCATATACGCCTATTATCTCGCCTCCCCGTTCTCCTTCATAGTCTGCCTTTTCCCGAAGAAGATGATAACGGAAGCGCTGCTTCTGATGTTCCTTTTAAAGACGGGGCTCTGCGGGCTGACGTTCGGCATTTATCTCGATTATAAGACGCCGAGGAAGAAGCTCTCGTCCGCCTCCGTCGTGATGTTCTCCACGATCTATGCCCTCACGGCATACGCCGTCGTGCAGCAGCACAACACGATGTGGATAGACAACCTCATCTGCCTGCCTCTTATCGTCATGGGCATCGAGCGCATGATAAAGCACGGGCGCTTCCGCCTGTTCATCGTGTCGCTCACGGTCGCCGTCATGTCCAATTTCTATATCGGATACATGACCTGCATCTTCGTTTTCTTCTATTTCTTCATCGCTTACGCGACGATGGCTCCCGAAGAGAGAAATCCCCTCGGCGAGGGTCAGCACTTCGCAAAGTCGCTTTTCCGAATAGCGGGCAGCTCCGTCATCGTCCTTATGACCTCGTGCGTCATACTTTGGAGCGCTTACTACGGGCTGACGTTCGGCAAGACGACGTTCTCGAATCCGACGTGGACGCTCGACTCAAAGTTTGACATACTCGACCTTGTTTCAAAGCTCTTTATCGGAAGCTACGACACCGTCCGCCCGGAGGGGCTCCCCTTCGTCTACTGCGGCTCGCTCGTCCTTTTGCTTCTGCCGATATATTTCTTCCTGAAGTCGGTCCCCGTGAGGGAAAAGCTGCTCGTCGCGGCGTGCTGCCTGTTCTTCACGCTGTCGTTCACGGTCTCCGCCGCCGACCTCGTGTGGCACGGCTTCCAGCGTCCGAACTGGCTCAATTACCGCTACAGCTTCATCCTCTGCTTCTTTATGATATTCGCCGCTTACAGGGCGTTTTTGCACATACGGGAAGTAAATATAAGGTATATTATCGGCGTCGCCATAGCGTGGTCGTTCGTCCTCATCATCCTTCAGAAGCTCGACACATACGAGTGGATATCTGACTACGGGACGGTGTGGCTCACATTCGCGTTCTTCGCCGCATATATTATCCTGCTCCGCTTCCACCTGACCTCCACGATCAAGGGCGGCGTCGCGCTCGCCATAGCGTCGATAGTAGTGCTTGAATCTTTCGTCGGCGGGCTCATGAATCTGCTCGCCCTCGGCGACGACGTCGTATATTCGTCCCGCACCTCGTACCGCTCCTTTGTCGACCGCGTACAGCCTATCGTAGACATGGTTCAGGCTGACGATGACAGCTTCTACCGCATGGAAAAAACGCTACACAGAAAGACGAACGACGCGCTCGCGCTCGGCTTCCGCGGGCTCTCGAACTCGACGTCCACGCTTAACGCGAAGACGATAACGTTCCTCTCGAGCCTCGGGCTTTCCGCAAAGTCGCACTGGGCAAAGTATCTCGGCGGCACCCCCGTCGTCGACTCGCTGCTCGGTATCAAATACCTCGTTACCGAGCAGGGCTCCAATATCTCGCCGCTCTACGAAAAGAAATACGACTATCAGGGAGAGACGGGCGCGCCGCTCGAGGCATACCTCAACCCCTATGCGCTGCCGATAGCATACGGCGTCGACGGCTCGCTGCTCGCATGCAATCCCGCATCATTTGACACGCCGTTCGACAGGCTCGACAACATCGTCTCCGGCATGCTCGGAGACAACATCGGCGACGCCGGCATATTTGTGCCGATACCGATAGACAAAGAGGAGACCGCGCACTGCACGGTCGGATACACGACGGGCCATCAGGCGCTGACTGACGACGCCTCGGGCACGAAGGGGCGCATCATATATACGATCACCGTCGACAGTGACGGCGAGGTATACTGCTACTTCCCGAGCGACTATATCCGCAAATGCGACCTCTACGTCAACGGCGCCCGCATCTCCACATACTACGACAACGAGACGTACCGCATCATGGACCTCGGTCATCACACAAGCGGCGAGGTCATGACAGTCGAGCTCCGCATGGACGAAAACGACAAGCTCTATATCAAGATGGAGGACACATACTTCTACCGCCTCGACGAGGACGCTTTCAAAAGCGCGATGGGAGAACTCTCCGCCAGCACTTATGAGATAGAGAAGTACACGGAGGACAGCTTCTACGGCAAGATAGACATAAAGGAAGGCGACGAGCTCGTCTTCACCTCCATCCCCTACGACGAAGGCTGGGTCGTCCGCCTCGACGGCGAGCGCGTAGACATCTTCGAGACGATGAACGCCCTTATCGGCTTCTACGCCGAGCCGGGCGAGCACACGCTCACGATGGAATACCGCCCCGCCTGCGTCATTTACGGCAGTATAGTCTCCTGCCTCGGGATCGTGATGTTTGCCGGAGCCTGCGTCATCGACGCGCAGAAGCGCCGCCGCAGCTCCGCCGATGCGGGTACGGAGGCGGACGCAGAAGCAGAGGCTTATACCGGCGCCGCAGTATCGGCTGCCTCGGAAACGCCCAAAACCGAAGACGCGACCGGTGCCGAGGCGCCGGAGAACGGCAAATCGGAAAAAGAATAAGATCTAATCTAAGGACGCAAAACAGAATGTTTTACTACCTCAACGGGACTCTCGAGCACGTCGGAGACGGCTTTGCCGTCGTCGACTGCGGAGGCGTCGGCTATAAGCTGAACGTCAGCGGGACGACGTCGTCTCAGCTGCTCGCGCTGACGGGCGCGGGCGCGCGGCCGACCGTCCGGCTATACACGCATTTTTCCGTCCGCGAGGACGCGGCGGAGCTTTTCGGCTTTTACACCTCGGAGGAGCTCGATACGTTCAGGCTCCTGATAGGAATATCAGGCGTCGGTCCGAAGGCGGCGCTCTCCGTCCTCTCCCTGCTCTCCCCCGCCTCGCTCGCGGAGGCTGTCGCCGGTCAGGACGTCAAGATGATATCGCGCGCTCCCGGCGTCGGTACAAAGACAGCCCAGCGCATCGTGCTCGAGCTTTCGGGAAAGCTCGTCGCGCCATCGGCATCATTGTCCGCGGGCGTGACGCGCGCGCCGCTTGGTTCCGCCGCGTCGGACGCGGCGGACGCGCTCGTCGTGCTCGGCTATTCGCGGGCGGATGCTCAGGCAGCCGTCGCCTCCGTCGACGGGGCGGACTCGAAGACGACGGAGGAGATAATAAGGCTCGCCCTTATGAGGCTGTGACCCCCGCTGCGCGAAAATTATCTGAGGTTCGGAACATATGGATTTTGAAGAATTCGACTTTGAAAACAGAATAGTCGACTCCTCGCTCCAATACGGCGACCTCGGCGGCGAGGACGCCGCCGGAGAGAACGCGCTGCGCCCGAGGTCGCTTGCCGACTACACGGGTCAGCGCCGCGCGAAGGAGGAGCTCGGCATATACATAAACGCCGCGAAGGGGCGCGGCGAGCCGCTCGATCACGTCCTGCTCTACGGTCCTCCCGGGCTCGGGAAGACGACGCTCGCCGGCATTATCGCCTCCGAGATGGGGGTCAATTTCCGTCAGACGAGCGGACCCGCGATAGAAAAGCAGGGCGACCTTGTTGCGCTGCTGACAAATCTCGCCCCCGGGGACGTGCTGTTTATTGACGAGATACACCGCCTGTCGCGGCAGATAGAGGAAATCCTCTACCCCGCGATGGAGGATTACGCCATCGACATAATCATAGGCAAGGGTCCGTCCGCGCGGAGCATACATTTCGGACTTCCCCGCTTCACGCTGATAGGCGCGACGACGCGCGCCGGTCAGATGACGACGCCTCTGCGCGACAGGTTCGGCGTCGTCCTTCGCCTCGAGCTCTACGACCCCGAGGAGCTTGCGACTATAATCAAGCGCAGCGCCGGCATCGTCGGCACGGAGATAACGGACGAGAGCGCATACGAGATCGCCTCCCGCTCGCGCGGGACGCCGCGTATCGCGAACCGCCTTCTCATGCGCGTGCGCGACTACGCGCAGGTAAAGGGCGACGGCATCATAACCGAGAGCATCGCTTGCGACGCCCTCTCCATGCTGGAGATAGACGAGCTCGGTCTTGACAACATAGACCGCCGCATGCTTTCGTCCATGATACGCTTCTACGACGGCGGTCCCGTCGGGCTCGAGACACTCGCCGCCACCATCGGCGAGGAGGCCGTCACTATCGAGGATGTATACGAGCCGTATCTGCTCCAGATCGGCTATATCGCCCGCACGCCGCGCGGACGCGTCGTCACGCGCATGGCATACGAGCATCTCGGCATCCCGTATACGAGGTCGGAAACCGAAACAGAAGCCCCGCCCGAAAAGGGCTCGGGGCAGATGAAAATAGAATAAAAAAAAGGAGACTGTCATGAAAAAAAGGTTCCTTTCCGCCGCATTGGCGGCGCTGATGCTGCTTTCCGCATTTTTTTACGGATGCGGTCCGAAACGCGGCGCGGGCAATGAGACGGGCGGCGGCACAGATGTGACTGACGACGGCTTCAAAGCCGAGGTCCCGTCTGATTTTGAGGGATATGTGCTGAGGGCAGACGCGTCCGGCAAATACGACATAAGCGACAACCTTTTCGGGATATTCCTCGAGGACATCAACTTCGCCGTTGACGGCGGGCTCTACGCCGAGCTCGTCTGCAACCGCTCGTTTGAATACGGCTCGCTCACCTCGGACGGCGCGATGTACACCTGGTCGAAAGTGGGCGGCGCCGCCGTTTCCGTCGTCGACGGAAGCAAAAACGGCTCCTCCTTAAACGAAAACAACCCCCATTACGCAAAGGTCAGGGGCTCCGCGGGCGACGGCATCGCAAATTCCGGCTTCAATAACTCAACGGCGATAGAGAAAGACGGCGAGTACGTCTTCTCCGTTTTCGCCCGCGCCGTAAACGGATATTCGGGCGCCCTTAAAGTCGCGCTCACGCGCGGAACAAAGACGTTGGCGGAGGGCGAGACCGAAAAGCTCACGGACGAATGGCGCAAGTACACGCTGACGCTCAAGGCGGACGCTGATTCCCCGTCGGCGACGAGGGTCACGGTCACGCTCGAGGGCACGGGCGCGGTCGACCTCGACATGGTCTCCCTCTTCCCCAAGGACACGTTCAAGGGACGCGAGAACGGCATCCGCCGCGACCTCGGCGAGATGCTCGAGGCGCTCGAGCCGAAGTTCTTCCGCTTCCCCGGCGGATGCATAATCGAAGGCTCCACGCTCGCGAAGGCTTACAGCTGGAAGGATTCTATCGGAGACGGCATGGAGTTTGAAATAAACGGCGAGACTACCGTCGGCGACGTCGCGACGCGTCCGCTCGGCGAGAGCATATGGTCGTGGAACTGGCAGCCGTACTATATGTCGTACGGCCTCGGCTTCTACGAATACTTCCTTTTATGCGAGGATCTCGACTGCGCGCCCGTTCCTGTCGTGAACTGCGGCATGTCCTGTCAGGGACAGCCCGGTCCGAACGGCGTTGAGACGCCGAGCATAAACGGCGACGTCTTCAAGCAGTACATACAGGACGCGCTCGATCTCGTCGAATTCTGCCGCGGAGGCGAGGATACGAAGTGGGGCGCGGTCCGCGCCGCGATGGGACATCCGGAACCGTTCGAGCTTGAATACATAGGTATCGGCAACGAGCAGTGGGGCGACGAATACAACCGCCGCTACGCGAAATTCCGCGAGGCGTTCAACGAGGCCAAGGAAAAGGACCCCGCGCTCTACGGCGACATAAAGCTCATCATGGCAAACGGTCCGTTGGCTACGTCTCAGGACGGCTGGAACATCGTCAAGTCAAAGGGCAACGACATAGCGGAGCTTCTCGACGAGCACTACTACTGCGATCCGTCCTGGTTCCTTGCAAACACGGACAGATATAATTCCTACGACCGCGAGGGACCGACGGTGTTCGTCGGCGAATATGCCGCGAAGTCAAACACTTCGGCGGCGGCGATAGCGGAGGCCGCGTACATGACCTCCCTCGAGCGCAACGGAGACATCGTCGAGCTCGCCGCATACGCGCCGCTCTTCGCTTCCGAAGGGCGCACGCAGTGGGAACCCGATCTCATTTGGTTCACCGGCAGCGAGGTATGGGGCTCCGTCAACTACTATGTACAGAAGATATTCTCCAAGAACCAGCCCGACGCCGTCATCCCGACAGAAACGGACCTGTCGCACGCCTCCGGCGGCGCGCTCACCGGCATGGTGGGCGTCGGCACATGGAAGACGATGGCGCTGTTCGACGACTTTGAAGTCACAGACAACAAGACGGGCGACGTACTCTATTCAAACGATTTCTCAAGCGAAGACCTCTCGGGGACGAAGAGCCCCGGCGGGCAGTTCGTCGTCAGACAGGGCGGGCTCGCGCAGACCTCGACGGGCAACCCCGCAAACGACATTACCGGCGACGTCATCTACCTCACCGACATTAAATCAAGCAGCTACACGGTGACGTTCAAGGCGCAGAAGCGGTCGGGCAGCGAGGGCTTCATCATACCGTTCGCGGTAGACGACGAGAAGAACTTCTATCACTGGAACATCGGCGGATGGAACAACACAGTGTCCTGCCTCGAGCACACGACCGACAACGTGAAGAGCGGCATCATAGACTCGACGAACAAGCCCTTCACCGTCGAGGACAACCGCGAATATAAAATAAAGCTCGTCATAGACGGCGCCTCCGTCAAGGGCTATATCGACGACGAGCTGATGATAGACTACACAGCCTCGGACGCGCTCGGGATATATTCCGTCATAGGCGAGGACGAGGACGACATCATAGTAAAGATAGTCAACACCGGCACGTCGGATATTTCCCTGTTCGTCGACCTCTCCTCGGCGACGCGCTATTCCGGCGACGCGGAGCTTGAATATATCGACTTCATCTCTCCCGAGACCGTGAACAACAGAAGAAAAGCGTCTGTCGAAATAAAGACGGATACGATAAAAGGCGTCGATCACGGGACGTTTGAGTTCAGCGCGGAGGGCTACAGCATGGTCGTCATCCGCGTGCCGAAAAAGTAATGCGTATTATTCAAAGAAAATAAAAATTTTGGAGGAAAAAGCATGAAGCTGAGAATCACATCGGCACTTCTCGCACTCGTCACCCTTTTGACGCTCGCGCTTTCCGCGTGCGGACCCAAGGGCGGCAGCGGCGACGGCACCGGCGACGTATCTGCATCGGGTGCCGCGGGCGGCACGGAGGCGCCTGCGGTAGACATCGACCCGAACGAACCCTTTGACGGGTTCAAACTGACCGCGACGGGAGAGGAAAGCTACGACATAAGCGACAACCTCTTCGGTCTCTTTCTTGAGGACATCAACCGCGCGGTCGACGGCGGTCTTTACGCCGAGCTCGTCAACAACCGTTCGTTCGAGTACGGCAGCATGGCGGCGGCAGGCGGCAAGCACGCATGGCAGCGCGACAGCACGCAGTCGATCACGTTCGACGTCATCGACGGAACGGCGGACAAATCGTATCTCAACGAGAACAACCCGCATTACGCCCGCGTGACGAACACGAACACCGAGCCAAAGGGCTTATACAACAACGGCTATTACAACATGATCGCAGTCGAGAAGGACGCGGAGTACAAATTCTCCTTCTACGCGCGCGCCGTTGACGGATATTCCGGAAAGGTGTATTTAAGCATCGAGAACTCGGCGTCCAAAAAGCTCGCCGAGGGCACGGTCGACAAGATCACGGACAAGTGGGCAAAATACGAGGTCACGATGAAGGCGACCGAGAAGGTCTCCTCCGGGCTTCGCGCCGTCGTGAGGATAGACACCGGCACCGTCGATTTTGACATGATATCCCTCTTCCCGAAGGACACCTACAAGGGACGCGAGAACGGTCTGCGCCGCGATATTGCGGAAATGATAGAGGACCTTCGTCCCAAGTTCTTCCGCTTCCCCGGCGGATGCATAATCGAGGGCGAGACGCTCGAATACGCCTATGACTGGAAGGCCTCGATCGGCTACGGGCTCGAATTCGACATCAACGGCGAAAAGACAGTCGGCGACGTCGCGACGCGCCCGATCCAGGTCAATATTTGGGCGGGATGGGACGACAACAAGGAGCCCCTCGTCGACACCAACCCCTACTATATGTCATACGGTCTCGGCTTTTACGAGTACTTCCTCTTCTGTGAAGACCTCGGCTGCGAGCCCGTTCCGATACTCAACTGCGGTCTCTCCTGCCTCGGTCGTCCGAACGCTACGGGACCCGCGCCCGGCACGCCCGAATTCCAGCGCTATATTGACGATGCGCTCGACCTCGTCGAGTTCTGCATGGGCGACACCGATACCGAATGGGGCGCGGTCCGCGCCGCAATGGGTCATCCCGAAAAATTCGAGCTGCACTACATAGGCATCGGCAACGAACAGTACGGCAACGAATACAACCGCCGATACGCGAAGTTCCGCGAGGCGTTCAATGAAGCCAAGGAAAAGGACCCCGAGCTCTACGGCGACATAAAGCTCATCATGGCGAACGGTCTCACCTCCGGCTCGACTGACGGCTGGGACGCCGTCAAGGCGGCAGGCGGCGGAACGAAGCTCGCCGATACGCTCGACGAGCACTACTACAACTCGCCGACATGGTTCCTTATGAGCGAGAACCGCTACGACTCCTACGACCGCGAAGGTCCGACGGTCTTTATCGGCGAATACGCTTCTCAGAGCAACACCTCGCTCTCCGCGATGGCGGAAGCCGCGTACCTCACATCCGTTGAGCGCAACGGAGACATAGTTGAGCTTGCCGCATACGCTCCCCTGCTCTCAAACGACTCCTTTGCGGGCTGGAAATGGGTGCCCGACCTCATTTGGTTCAATGCCGACACGGTATGGGGCTCGACGAACTACTATGTTCAGAAAATATACATGAACAATCAGCCCGACAAGATAATCCCCTCGGAGCTCGACGGTCTTAACTACTCGAAGCTCAAGTCCCTCTCCGGAAAGATAGGCGTCGGGACTTGGGTCACCTCCGCCACATTCGACGATATAAAGGTGACGGACAACAAGACAGGCGACGTCCTCTTTTCCAACGACTTCTCCGACTCCGATCTCAAGGGCTCGAATAAGGTCGGCGGCGCATTCTCCGTAAAGAACGGAGTTCTGACGCAGACCAACACCGCATACCCTTCAAACGACGTCACGGGCGACGTTATCTACTTCGGCGATACATCGTGGACCAACTACACGCTGACGTTCAAGGCGACAAAGACGGGCGGCGGCGAGGGCTTCATCATCCCGTTCGCAGTCAAGAGCGCGCAGGACTTCTTCCACTGGAACATAGGCGGCTGGGGCAACACGAAGTCCGCCGTGGAGTTCTGCGAGGGCGGCGCGAAGAGCGGACAGCTCCCCGGCACTGTCAAGGACTTCAAGGTCGAGACGGGCAAAACGTATGAGATAAAGATCGTCATCGAAGGCTACAACATAAAGGGCTATATAGACGACGAGCTCATGTTCGACTTCGACTCCGCTTACACGCGCGGCATCTACTCCGTCATAGGCGAGGACGAAAACGACATAATCATAAAGATAGTCAACACCGACGAGAAAAACAAGATCCCCGTCCGCATCGATCTTTCGAAGATCAGCTCCTTCTCCGGAGAGCTGACGGCGCAGAAGATCCTCTTCGGCTCAAAGGATACTGTCAACAACGCGAACGCATCCCCCATAAAGATACGGGACGAAAAGCTGACCGTCGCGCCTGTTTTCGACTACAAGATACAGAACAGCTCGATGATAGTCATCCGCATTCCGAAAAACGGCTGATAAAACCGTCATAACGAAAAATATCCCGTGCCGCCGGATGGCGGCACGGGATATTTGTTTTATTCGGTTTTGTCAGACGTATTATTTCGACGCTTCGTTGCCGAATACTCTGACCTCGTAGACGGTAGGCGTGTACCAGTCGAGCTTTTCGCCGTACACGCTCGTACTGTTCCAGCTGCTGTCCTTCCACCTGCGTGCCTCGAGAACGTCTATCTTTATGTAGCGGTATGTGCCCTTCACGGTGTGTGACGAGAAGCCGACCGCCTTCGTCACCGTCGTGTCTGTGAGCTTCGTGCTGTCGCGTATGACATCCCACTTCTTGCCGTCGGTGCTTCCCGAAACTCTGTACACATAGAAGCCCTCGGAACCCTTGACTATGTTCCACGAGATCTGAAGGTTCTTGAGATCGCACTCGCGTCCGAGGTCTATACGCATCGAGAACGGCCATGCATTCGTGCTCGCGACGTATGCGGTGTTGTAGTCGCCGTCAACGATGTTCGACGGCGCGCCCTCCGCTGTCGCCGGTACGGATGCCGTGACCTCTGCGCCCTGCGATACGAGTTTGCCGTATGTAACGGGTATCATATCGCCCGTCTCGTCATTGTAGAGTATCTCCGGGAAGTAGTCGTAGAACGCATATCCCTTCGAGAACGATATAGGCGCGAGCATCGTGCCGCTCACGCCGGCTCCCTGCGCGGGAGCCCAGCGGTACGCGTGCATTATCTCCTTCTTGTTCTCGCCGCTGCCTATTTCGAATATCCAGCTAGACTGCGAGCCGAACGTCGATGTGTTGCCTATCGGACGCAGGTCGCTCCAACCGGTCTTCATGTTGTCGGAGACCGCGTACGCGCCGGCGCTCGGAGCCCAGCCCGAGGTCTGCGAAACGAAGAGGTAGTAGAGTCCGTCCTTCTTGACTATGTTCGGCATCTCGCGGTACATCTCGGGGAACAGCCTTGCCGTTACTTCCTCAATTCCCGTGTAGTCGTCGGTGAATTTGAAGACGTACGTCGTTGCGTTCGCGCCGCTGTCGACGCCGGGCTTGTTTGCCGCGGCGAGCAGGTACGCCGTGCCGTCGTCGTCAACGAAGATGGACATATCGCGGACTTCAACGTTGAGCGGGTTGAAGATGTCTACCGTGAACTCGCCGCCGGGCGTGCCCGTCGCGAGGAAGAGCTTGCCGTCGGCATAGCCGTCCGGCTTCTCCCAGTGCGCGGCGACGATGACCTTGTTCTTTTCCTTGATGTACGCGACCTTCGTGCTCTCTATCTTGCAGCTCCTCATGAGTTGATGGTCGGTCGGACGAAGAACAGTCCGCGGGCTGCCGAAGCTGTATCCGTCGGTGGAGGTCAGCTCCTTAAGCGTTGCGGCGCCGTTCTGTACCTCGAGCGAGTAGCTGTAGTACTTCTCGCCGTCTGTGAGCGTGCTCTTCGAGTGCAGGCTCTGACCTGACTGATTGCTGATAAGGTACAGCTTTACGTCGGGTCTCTCGCGGGTGACCGCCGTCGCGCTCTCGCCTTCGATGACGGTGTCGCCGTACTTCATCTTAATTTCATATGTGTATGTGCCGAACGGGAGGTCGTAATCCTGCCAGGACGTGCCCTTGCCCTCATAGATGAGCTCAGCCTCGCCGCCTTCCTTTTGGCGGTACACCTGATAAACGTCCGCCTTCAGCGCGGGCGAGCCCCAGTTGAGCGACACGCAGTCGACGTCTCCCTTTCTGTCTGTCGTAAACGGAGTTGCGGTGAGCGGTACCACGGTATCCGTGCTCATTGAGTAAATGTTGACCTCTGCCAGATTGCAGCCGCCTTTCTTTTCAAATACCACGGACTTATATATGCCCGTCGTTTTGAGTTTTCCGTACATTACAGTCTCGACGACGCGCGCGGTCGGAGCGTCCGTTATCTCCCAAAGCAGGTCGCGTCCGCCGTCCTCCCTTACGCCGTAGAACTTCCCGCCGACAGACGAGGAGTCGCTTATGTAGGAGATCGCGCCGACATTCGACGCTCTGCCGAACGTGAACTTGACGTTCGACGCGTCCTCAACTAGCGTCGAGGGGTTATTGTCCGTCGCGGCGGTGTCGTCCGCCCTCATCGTGACCTTCTGCATACCGGACTCGGTGGGGTCGACGTCCCTTATCACCGGCGAGCCGTCCTCATAGAGCTCGCGCTCGGGCTCCATTATGAGGTCGGGAGATATGTTCTCGGCTGAGTAGATCTCAAACTCGGAGATGTTGGCGCATTCTCTTGTGTTCTCGTACTTGATGTAGCGGAACGCGGCAATGTTCTCAAACGACTTGTGCTTTATCAGGACCTTTGATGTCGGCGCGGAGGGGATCTGATAGATCGGCGTCCACTTTATGCCGTCGACGCTGCCGTAGAACGTCCCTATAAGTCTTGACTCGTATCCGGCACGCGGCGCAAAGCCGAGCTGACCTATTACGACGCGCTCGCCGAGGTCGACCTTGATCCATCCGTTTTCGATGCCGTCGAAGAATGTTCCGACGTCGCCGTCAAACGCGTTCATCGCAACGTCGGGTCCGTCGTTCCACGGCGTCGAGCTCGTCACCATGTCCTCCGTGACCGTTATCTTCGTGTAGACAACGTCCCCTGTCGGCTCAGGATAGGACATCGCGCCGAATGTCTCGGGGTCGGGCCAATCCGGCAGCGAAACCGCCGCATCTTCGGTGTCTCCCCCGTTGCCGAAGCCGCCGCAGGACGCAAGGAGAAGCAGCGTCGCCGCAGCGAGGAACAGAGCGGCCGCCGTACGCAGTTTCTTCATAATTCTCATGTCTCCGTTTCCGTGCATACTGCACATTTTTCTTATATTCAATATATCATTTATGTGACTGTTTGTCAACAATATTTTCTTTTCCGCCGAATTTTTCGGCGGGAGAAACCGCCTTTTGACGCGGCTGAAAAATTGCACATCGAAAAGGCTTAGAAAAGGCTTTTTTTGTACTGACGGATAATTGAAATGAACGTCGGATTGTGCTATACTTTGTCATGTACGCGTTTTGGCGGATCGAAAATAAGGAAAACAAAAAAGGAGGGCGCGCGCAAGATGGCTGAAGAAGGCGGAATAAAGCGGCATCGCACCGATATAGACATGACCCGCGGCAGCATACCGTGGCTCCTTATCGGTTTCGCGATACCGATGCTTATCGGCAATCTGTTTCAGCAGCTCTACAACACCGTTGACTCCTACGTCGTCGGAAATTACGTCGGGCAGTCGGCGTTCGCCGCAGTCGGCAATGTCGGACCGATACTCAATACCGCGATAGGATTTTTCTCCGGATTTGCAACTGGCGCGGGCGTCGTCATCGGTCAGTACGCGGGCGCGAAGGACGAAAAACGGCTCGAAGACACGGTTTCGACGACGATCGCCGTCTCCCTCATCCTCTGCGTCGTCTTCACCATTATATGCACGCTCTCGGTCCCCTTCATGCTCGACATAATGAATATGCCCGACTCGGCTGACGGAGACAGCGTCCGAGAGAACGCCGCGGTTTATCTCCGGATATACTTTCTCGGCATGACGGGGCTCATGCTCTACAACATCGGCGCCGGCATCCTGCGCGCCGTCGGAAATTCCGTGATTCCTCTTATCGCCCTTGTCATCTCCGCCGTCATCAACATCGTCCTCGACCTCTCGTTCGTCCTCGGGCTTCACATGGGCGCCGACGGCGTCGCATACGCGACGATAATCGCGCAGGCGTGCTCCGCCGCCTACATTCTGTTTTATCTGACGCGATCGCGCGCCTCGTACCGCATCGTTTGGCGCAAGCTCCATATAGACCGCGCGATCCTTTCGAAGATAATAAGGATCGGCATCCCGACGGCGGTACAGCTCGCGATAACGGCGTTTTCCAACGTGTTCGTGCAGTCGTACATAAACGCGTTCGACAAGGACTGCATGGCGGGGTGGGCGTCGTACAACAAAATAGACGCGTTCGCAATGCTCCCGATGCAGAGCATCTCGCTCGCGGTGACGACGTTCGTCAGCCAAAACTACGGCGCAGGTCAGCCCGAACGCTCCCGCAAGGGCGCGACGGCGGGCATCATAATCTCCCTCATCATAACTGTCACGCTCATCATCCCCATAATGTTTTTCGCTGACGGGCTCGTCGCCATCTTCAACGACGAGGGGCGGACGGTCGAGTTCGGCGCGCTGTTTCTGCGCTACATTTCCCCGTTCTACGTCCTCTGCCTTTATAATCAGATAATCGCGGGCGTTCTGCGCGGCGCGGGCGAATCACGCGCGCCGATGCTCATCATGCTCGGCTCATTCGTCGTGTTCCGTCAGGTATATCTCTTCACGCTCTCGCGCCTCTCAAGCTCCGTTATGGTCATAACGTTCGCTTATCCCGCGGGGTGGGCACTCTGCTCGCTTCTGATGTTCCTTTATTACAAATTCGCGCCTTGGGAGGCGCGCCACCTCGAGATCACGGGCAAAAAACCCGCTGAGGCAGCGCAGTCATAAGCAAGAAAATAAAATATTCCGTCCCCGGAAGCCGCCTTTCAACGAAGGGAGGCTCCCGGGGGCTTTTTTATTTTTTATTCGAAAACGGAAAAAAGAGGCATTTCAAATGCTGTATGAAAACGCGCCCGTAAAGGCAATACTTTTAAACGGAAAGACAAATACGGGCGCGCGCCCTTTACCTAAAAAAGGAGAGCGGGGATCTTTTTTCCCGCGTATATTGATGTATTACGGCAAGGTCGAGATATGCGGCGTCAACACCGCAAAGCTGAAAACGCTCGGAAGCGAGGAAAAGCGCCTGCTTCTCGAACGTATGCGGGAGGGCGACAAGGCGGCGCGCGACGAGCTGTTTTCGGGAAATCTCCGCCTTGTGCTGAGCGTTGTGCAGCGCTTCTCCGGCAGGCGGGAAAACATGGACGACCTGTTTCAGGTCGGCTGCATTGGGCTTTTAAAGGCTATCGACAATTTCGACGTAACTAAGGAGGTCGAGCTTTCGACATACGCCGTGCCGATGATAATAGGAGAGATACGCCGCTATCTTCGCGACAACGCCGCCATACGTGTCAGCAGGTCGCTGCGCGACCTCGCTTATAAGGCGCTCGGCGTCAAGGAACGCTTTCTGCGCGAGCACGACCGCGAGCCGTCGGTCGACGAAATAGCGGAGGAGCTCGGCGAGAAGAAATCGGACGTGACGGAGGCGCTCGAGGCGATACTTGAACCCGTATCGCTCTACGAGCCTCTCTACAGCGACGGCTCCGACTGCATCTACGTCATGGATCAGCTCTCGGACGAGGGCAGCTCCGACGAGGCGTGGCTCGAGGACATCGCGCTGCGCGAGGCGCTCGGCAAGCTGACGGCGCGCGAGCGCGCGATCATCGAGGCGCGGTACTACAGAGGCAAGACGCAGATGGAAATAGCGTCCGAAATAGGCATCTCGCAGGCGCAGGTCTCGCGCCTCGAAAAAGGCGCGCTCGAAAGCATACGCAAATATATATGAAAAAATTGCGCTTCATTTTGGGTTCTTTTAATTTCCATAGTTGCGGCGCATAATATTGCATTTCATAAATCATGTTCCCCGCGGGAAGATTAATATGTGACGCCGCGGCGGTGCGGCGTCACATAACAAAACGGACGTATCATGATTTTTTTATGATATTGAAAGTAACGGTGGGGAATATATGCGGACAATCAGGATAAAAGAGAGGCGGTGGAGAACGGCGGCGGCCGTGTGCGCGGTCCTTGTCAGCGTCGTTTTCCTTTCCGCCACAGTCTCGGCGGCGGACGAGCTGTGCGCGGGCGGAATGCCGTTCGGCGTCAGATTTCAGACGGACGGCATAATAATAGAAAGCGTCGAGGACGTAAAGACGGCGTCGGGCGCCGTCTGTCCCGCGAAGCGGGCGGGACTTGCGCCGGGGGATCTTATCCTTTCGGTCAACGGTGAACGCGTCGCCTCGGCGGAAGATCTCATCGGCATAATAGCCGACAGCGGCGGACATGAGATAAAGCTCCTTTGCCGGCGCGGAGGCGAGGAGCGGACGGCGTCTCTTCTGCCGGTAAAGGATGAAAAAGGCGTCTTTCGCGCCGGGATGTGGGTGCGCGACAGCGCCGCCGGCATCGGCACGGTGACGTTTTACGACCCCGAGACAGGCAGCTTCGCGGGTCTCGGGCACGGGATATGCGACTCGACGACAGGCGAGCTCATCCCGCTCGTAACGGGAAAGGTGACGGACGTCACTATCTTCGGCGTTGAGCGCGGCGTCGCCGGTACGCCCGGCGAGCTGAAGGGGTATTTCGGCTCGCGTGAGACGGGGACGATATGCAAAAACTCCGTGACGGGTGTGTACGGCACATTCGACGAGGCGCCCGACGGCGCAGTTCCTGCAAAGATAATTCACAGGGATGAGGTAAAGACGGGCGACGCCGTTATCAGGTGCACGCTCGCGGACGGAAAAATGCGCGACTATACGGCGCGCATCTCAGAGATCGACCACGGCAGCAGAACGAGCAAGAGCTTCGTCATAACGATAACGGACAAGGCGCTGATCGACGCGACGGGCGGCATCGTGCAGGGGATGTCGGGCTCGCCCGTGTTTCAGGACGGCGGACTTGTCGGCGCGGTCACACACGTTATGATAAACGACCCGACGCGCGGATACGGCATATTTATCGATAACATGCTCGAAAATATGCCCGCGGCGTAATTCTTTGGGAAGTAAAAATATACGCGGGGAAAAAATTTTTCAACTGAAAAATGTTTTTCGCTCCGCTGAAAAACACGAAAATGCCGCCGTAAGGCGGCATTTTCCGTTTTCTTTCCCGCGCCCCCTCTTTCAAAAGCCTTTATTACAGGGGGTTTTAGAAATTCGTTAGTTTCCGACCCAAACGGTTTTGCCGTCCGTTTTTACGGTGACAGTGCCGAGCCTGTCGGTCCGATAGAGCGCGATGCCGTGCTCTTCGAGCTTTTCGAGCGTTTCGCGGTGCGGATGACCGTAGTCGTTGCCCTTTCCGCACGAAATTACTGCGATGTCGGGCGTTGCCGCCGACAGCAGTTCCTCAGATGTCGACGTATACGAGCCGTGGTGCCCTATCTTGATAACGTCGCAGTCGAAGGCGTCGTCTCCCATTTTATCGAGCGCCGCGAGCTCCGCTTCCGTCTCGCAGTCGCCCATAAAGAGGAAGCTGACGTCTCCGTATTCTATCATGACGACGGCGGAGTCAAGATTTGCCTCTCCGAATTCCTTCGCGGGCGAAAGCACGGAGAGCGTCACGTCTCCGAACGTGTACTCTCCTCCCGCCTCGGCGTCGTACACGGGGCACCTCTCTTCCCTCACGCACTCCATCATGGAGTAGTAGGAATTGCTGTCGGCAGTCGTGTCGGGCATTATGACGGCGTTGACGTCAAACGCCTCGAGCACATAGTCGGCGCCGCCTATATGGTCCTCGTGAGGATGAGTGAACACGGCGCAGTCTATCTCATCGATCCCGAGCGCCTCGATCTCGTCTACGAGGTCGCGCTGGCTCTCGTTCGTCCCCGCGTCTATGAGTATCGCCCCTCCGTCCCAAAGGAACATCGCCGCGTCTCCCTGCCCGACGTCGAAGTATCTCGCCTCCGCCGTGGCGCCGTCGTATCTGTCGCCGCCTCCGAAAAACGGGATCGTGGCGACGGCGGACAGCAGCACGGCGGCGGCGCCTATGATAATGCCGTATTTGCCGGACAGCCTGACGGACGGCTTATTTGATCGAGTTGACATACTGCGCGATGACGTCGGCGGCGCCGTGCGCGTCTATGCGCGTCGTGTCTATCATGAGGTCGTAGAGCTCGGCGCGGCCCCACTTCTGCCCTGTGTAGTGGCTGTAATACGAGGCGCGCCTGCGGTCCGTCTTGATGCAGAGGTCCTGCGCCTCGGAGACGGAAATGTTGTGCCTGTCGGCAACGCGCTGCGCCCTCACCTGAAGGTCCGCCTTAAGGAATACCGCGATTCGCTTTTCGTTGTCGTGCAGAACGTGGTCCGCGCACCTGCCGACGATGATGCACGGCGACTTTTCCGCGAGCTCCTTTATGATATTCGACTGCATGATGTAGAGCTTGTCGCTCATCGGCATGTGGAACGACAGCGGCACGGGCGTGCCGTAATCGACGGAGCCGACCGCGAGCGTATAGAGGAGACTCGACTGCGCCTTTTCATCGTAGCTTTCGATGACGTCCTCGTTGAAGCCGCTTTTGTCGACCGCCATCGTGATGAGCTCCCTGTCGTAGCAGGGCAGCCCCATCTTCTCCGAGAGTATCTCCCCCGTGAACCTTCCCGATGCGCCGTACTCTCTTGCGATAGTAATGACCATGTTTGACATATCTTTCTCCTCCTTGCGGAATTATAAAATAACTTTTTTTATTTCGGCTTTTTCTATATCGAAGTCTTCCATCGAACCGTCGCACGCCGCGACGGAAAGCGCGTATTCCGCGCCATGCCCGTCCTTTATGACGGTGCTTTTTATGACCGCGCCCGCGTAGTTTTGCGCGTCTTTATCCGAGATGCCGCGCGAAAATCCGGTGCCTCTGTATTTAAGATACGCTTCCTTCCGCGTCCAGGCGACATAAAACGCCCTTACCGCGTCGTCGGAACCGGCGATCGCGCGCGCCTCGCTTTCGGTAAAAAAACTGTCCGCGAGCTTTTTTGTGCGCTCACCCTTTTTCCTGTTTACATATTCGACGTCAACCCCGACCTCGCCCGCGCCGACAAGGAGCGCGCCGACGGCGAGATCTCCGCTGTGGCTGATGCTGTACGCGGCGTCGGTACGCGCCGGATTGTACGGCTTGCCGTACTCGCCCTCGGCGACGTCGTAAGTCGCGCCGCACGCGTCCATCATGAAAAGCCTCACGATCTCCCCGAGGACAGAGGACGTCCGAAAGCGCTTTTTTTCAAGCCTTTCGAGCGACACCCGCGGAAGCGACGGGATCACGTCATTCAGGCGCCGGGCGTCGGCAAGCTCGACGCAGAAGAGCTTCGGCACAATTTTTTCTGTCTGCTCCATTTTCTAAAACATCGGCTCAAACTCGGGGATAAACGCGCCTGCGTAGCCGACGAACACCATCGCCGCGAGCCCGAGAAGAATCAGAAGGAGCGGCGCGCCGCGGAATGACGCCGGTATCCTGTAAACGCACAGATCCTCGCGGATGACAGATATCACAAAGTACGATAGCGCCGCCGACACCGAGAAAAGGACGCATAAGAGAAGCGACATTGCAAATCCGTCCGCAAAGGCGCGGCACAGAAGAAGGATGCCGACCGTCGCCGAATTGTACGCGGCGCCGAATACTTCGCCGACCGATAAAAAGGCGTTCAGCGAGCGCACATATCGTCTGACGGCTCCGAGCAGCGCTGCCGCCGCGAGCACCGAAAAGACTATCACGGCGCCGTCGAGAAGCGTTGACGGCGAGACGCCGAGGCGCGGCATCACGACGCCGAGCAGAGCGTATGCGAAAAGCTCGGACACTACGGCGGAGAGCGCCATTACCGCGGCGAGAACAGGCAGGCGCGAGGGCTTGTCCGTGAAGCGCCTGACGGAGTCAAGTCCCGCGGAATGCATAAACAGCGGGCTCGAGGAAAAGAACGCGAGCAAAAGCGCACCCGCAAGCACCTCGGTGTTCATTTCGCATCATCCCCCTTCCCGTCGTCGTCATTTTCATCGTCCGCCGAGAGATAACCTCCCGGCAGTCTGCCCGAGAATGCGGCGTCGAATATGTTCTCCTCCGACATCGTGCCGCCGTCGCCGTCAAAAATGTCTTCGCTGTCTTCGCATTCGTCGGCGACCTCGTCCATAAGCTCCGAGAGCTCGTCGGAAATATCTTCGTCCGCGTCGGGCGAAAGATTTTGCAAAGCCTCTTCGGACTGCTCGGGCAATGGCTCCGAGGCGAAATCGGGGATTTCGGGGATTTCATTTATATCGGGGATGTCGGTAATATCTGTGTCGTCTGTATCGTCTATGTCGTCTGTGTTGCCTGTGTTGTCTATGTCGTCGGTAATATAATCGTCGACCGTGTCGGCAGTATCGGCAGTATCGACCGTGTCGGCAGTATTGTCAGTATCGTCCGTGTCGGACAGCTCTGACGTCGCGAACTCCAAAGACGCCGCGCCGGCTTCTTCGGCGGCATCCGTTTTATTTTGTTCTTTTATTTCCCTGCGCGCCGAGATCGCAAGCTTCATGCGCCCGCAAAATGCCGATACGGACGCGCTCCCGCGCGCCCACGCGAGCGCCGCCGCGATGATGCCCGCCAATATTAGCGCGCCGAACGGCGTGTCTGCGGCGGGAAGCACGAGCCCTAAGAGAGCCCTTGACACTGCGACGGCAAGCAGTGCCGCGCCATATCCACAGACAAGCATTATGCTGCATGCAAGCCTTTTTTTCGCGTCTGCTCCGCGTCCGTGCCACGAGGCGGCGACCGCCTGACTTCCGACTGCAAACAGCGGGAAGCAAGCGCCGATATCGCCCCACACAGACGGCAAAAGCGCCTTTATCACGACCCCGCACAGCGACGTCGCGGCGGCGGCGGACGCGAAGAAAACAACGTCCGCGCCGATACCTCTGAGAGAGACGAACTTTTCGGCAAGTGCCAAAACGGCGGAAGCGAAGACGGCGGCAGCGAGCGCCGTCACCGATGCAGTCAGCGCGTGCGGGATGCCGCAGGTGAACACCGCGGCGCCCGATATGCCGAGCGCGGCGGAAAAGAGAATGTTTTCGGACGCGATAAAGCGCGCGTCTTGCTTCAGTTCATTTATAAATTCCGCCATACGGCTCTCCCCCTTTCATAAATCGTTCGCTCCGTATATTTTCCGCTCCGTCAGCCTTCCCCGCCAACGGTGTCGCCGACGGTGTCGCCGACGGTATCAGCCACTGTGTCAGCCGCTGTTTCTGACGTCTGCGGCTCCGTCTCCGGCGGCTCCGTCTCCTGAGGAGGCGTCTCGGGCGAAGTCGTTTCCTCCGCCGGCGGCGTCTCTTCCGGCACGGGCTCTGCCGATGTCTCCGGAAGTATCTCCGTTACCCATGTCTCATATGTCGTCACTGCCGGCGGATCGTCCCTGCCGAGCCCGCCGAGGGCGGGACCTGCGCCCGCCGTCTCAGGCGGCGCGGTCTCTGTCGGAGGGGCAGTCTCTGCCGGCTGCGTCGGCACGGGCTCAGTCGCCGCGGGCGTCGTCTCGGGCTCAGCGTCCGTGAACGCGTCAGTCTCCGTTTCTCTCGGAGGCGCCGATGTATCCGAATCTTCCGGCGTCTGAGCCATAATGCTTTCGGACTCCGTCGCGGCTGTCGTTGTCACCGCGTCAAGATAAGCGTCGCTTCCGCCCGCGAACGCCGCCGTGCAGACCGCGGCGGCTGCCATGAATACAAAGACGGCGGCGGCGACCGCTGTGCAAATTATCTTTTCTCTTTTGATTTCGGGTCCGTTCATTCCGCATCGCCTCCGTTCTCAGGCGCGGCGGCGGCAGCCGATTCCCGCCTCGCGGGTTTCGGAGCCGTTATCCTGTCGATAACGCCCGACAGCAGGTTTGCCGTAAGGACGGCATATGCAACACCCTCGGGCTGTGTCCCGCAGATACGCAGCAGCATCGTCAGCACGCCTGCAAGCACGCCGAACGCGGCTCTACCGGACGCCGTCGCGGGCGACGTCACCGGGTCCGTCGCCATGAACAGCGCCGTCATAATGAGCGAGCCCGAGAAGACCTCATACATCACAAAATTGAAGCTGCTGACATTATCGGGAATAAGGAAGCAGACGAGAACGACGCTGCCAATCATGAACACCGGCGCGCGCCAGTCAATGACGCCGCGTATGATGAGGTAAACCCCGCCAGCGATAAGCAGAAGCGCCGACACCTCGCCTATATTTCCCGGGATATTGCCGACTATCACGTCGTAATACGACGCCTCGGGCATACCGCCGGATTTAAGTACCGACAAGGGATCACCCGTCACCGCCGTCGCCTCCGGGAAGCAGAGCCTGACAAATACTGCGCCCGAGAGCGCCGGATTTAAAATATTGCAGCCGATGCCGCCGAAAAAGCATTTTACGACGACGACGGCGAAGACCGCGCCGACGGCAGGCACATAAAGCGGCACTGTCGACGGCAGGCAGAACGCGAGCAGCACCCCCGTCACGACGGCGGAAAGATCCCCGACCGAAAGCGGGCGCTTTACCGCAAGGTCAAAGAGCGCCTCAGAAGCGGCGGCGGCAGCCGTCGACACCGCTATTATGAGAAGCGCGCGCAGCCCGAATTTGTATACTCCCCACACGGCGGCAGGGACAAGAGCTATGAGCACGTCCGCCATCATGGAGCGGACGGTATCGCGCTGTTTTATATACGGCGGAAATTTGCGTGCCGCCGATAATGCTGCGCCGCTTGCCGTCATATTCTTCGTTACGGTCAAATCTCCGCCTCCCCGTCTTTGGTTTCGCCTGCGTCATCTTTCTCAACGGCAGCGACAGACACGTCCGCCGCATTGCGATCGTCGGTTTCATCTGCGCCGACACCGGCTTCCTCATCGCCTCTCATCGAGCGGATTAGCTCCGCCACGGGAGCTTTCCCAGGGCAGACGTATGAGCAAATGCCGCAGCCTGAGCAGAGGTCAGCTCCGAGGGCGTACGCGGTCTTTCTGTCCCCGTTCATTATGGCGTTATATATTCGGTTCGGCATGAGCTTTTCGGGGCACGCGGAAACGCACCTGCCGCATCTTATGCATACGGGTTCCGCCGCCTCCACTTCGTTTTCGCGGAAAAAGAGCACCGCGCGCGTCGTCTTCCCGACGGCGCCGTCCATCGCCGTCACGGTGCCGCGCAGCGGACCTCCCTCGAGGATGAGCGCGGGCTCAGCCACGGTCCCTCCGGCGTATTCCGCAAGGTCCGAAAAACGCGTTCCTATGGGAACAGAGACATTGACGGGCTCTTTTACCCCGTCTCCCGCGACCGTCACGACGCGGCTTATCTGCGGCATGCCGGAAACGAATGCGTCGTAGACCGCGATGCACGTCTGGACGTTGAAGACGACGTATCCGAGCTCGACCGTGCCTCCGTCCGAGGGCACCTCCCTGCCCGTCAGGGCGTAAACGACGCGCCTTTCATCCCCGCCCGGGTACTTGGCGCTCACCTTGGCAACGGTGAAAAGCAGGCTCTTGTTCACCGCCGCCGAGAGCTTTTTAAACAGCTCCGCCGAGCCCTCGGAGACGGCGAAGACGCCCTTTCTTACCCCGAGCGCGCGGAGAAATATCTTCAGTCCGTTTATGACCTTGCCGATCGATGCGAGCGCCGCCTCGCCGTCGCTGACGACGTAGGGCTCGCATTCGGCGCAGTTTATGACGCAGACGCCCGCGCGCCCGACGGCGCGCGCCAGCTTGTCCGCGGCGGATGCCCCGTCAGGCTCCGCGATGCCTGCCGAGCGTATCTTTTCTATTATCTCGTCGGGGCTGCAGTCGGAGAGCTTTTTTTCCGTCTTTCTGACCTTAGGGCTCACCGTGTCCTCCGCGTCACAGGAGATGATGATGCGCGCGGCGCTGCCGTCGCTTTCGATATCTGTCACCCTGCCGGAGGCGGGAAAGTGAAGCACCGGCGCGCCGTCCGTTGAGACGGCGGCGGGCTGCCCCATAAGGACGCGCTCACCAACGGAAACGCAAGGGGACGCCCCGGCGTCAGCGTATAGGCACAGCTCGTGCGCGCGCGCCGCCGTCATAACGCCCTTCGGCGAGGTCACGCCCTTGAAGTATACGCCGCCGCGAAAAACGTATGACATGAAAAAAGCTCCCCCTTTTGTTTTATCTTTCGCTCCTCCCCGCTCCGTCTTCCGCGTATTTAATAAGGGCGGGTAAGATATAATATAATTATACTGTATCATGTGCATTTTTTCAAGCGTTTATAGAAAACGAACAGAAAAAAAGGCGCAAAATCCTCAGTGATACGACGATTTGCTGCCGTCCGACGGAAAAATGCGCGGCGATGGACCGATCTTTGCGCCTTTGTCGTCCGAGCATATTTTTTTTTCGCCGAAAAGTGTTGACAAGCGGCGCTCTCTTTGTTATAATGGTTAGGCTTGAAGCAAATCGCGGCAGGCAATGTGGCGGAATAGCTCAGTTGGCTAGAGCAACCGGTTCATACCCGGTAGGTCATGGGTTCAAGTCCAATTTCCGCTACTTTGGCCCGTTGGTCAAGCGGCTAAGACACCGCCCTTTCACGGCGGTAACGCGAGTTCGATTCTCGCACGGGTCAAGCAAAACGCACCCCCAAATGGGGGTGCGTTTTGCTTTTCCCGTGCGGATGCGAGAATGAAGCTCCCGTTTGCGTGCTTCAAGCAAACGAATTGATGAAACAACCGCAGCAAACGGGCGAGTTTAGCCGAGGCGTCAGCTTCGGCTAAACTCCTTCGATATCTCGCACCGTCACCGAGGTGCTGGCAGTTCACGCCCCTTGTGAACTGCCGCGTCGCTTCAGCGACGCTTACGACGCGCCGAGGTGACGCCTTCTACGGCGCCGCGGCAGACTAACGAACACGGGTCGAAAGCTTTACTTCTTCTCGCACGTCGCCGAGGAAGCGTCGCTTCAGCGACGCTTACGACGCACCGAGGTGACGCCCTCACCGTCGCCGCGTCAAACTAAAATGCGCGAGAACTCAGCCCATTTCGCCTATATTTTCTTCATTTCGACATTCGCATAACTATCTTCGACAAAATCCTAAATTCCTATATCATATCGCAAAGTTGCCCGCCGCGTCAAACTCGAGTATATCAGACAAAATATAATTCGATACGAACATTCCTGCCGTCGTGAAGCGGCACGAGCCGCCGGAGTTGTCGACGAATCCTCCCTTTTCGTACCCCTCGAGCTTCGCCCCGAACGTGCGGTCGAAGTCTTTCCCGAAGAGGCGGAAGAACTCCCTTTTGTCGACGCCCTCGTTCAGTCTCATGCGGAGCATGACGTATTCGCCGAGCCGCTCCCTCATCGGGATAGTCTCGTACTCGTCCGTCATCTCGTCGTCTGTCCTGCCGCCGACGCACTTTATATAATTCGAAACGCTCGGCTTAAAGGAGAAGCGCACGTCGGCGAAATATGAGTGCGCCGACGGACCGAAGCCGAGGTATTCCTCGCAGTTCCAGTATTTGAGATTGTGCAGGCACTCGCGCCCCGGCTTTGAAAAATTGCTTATCTCGTACTGCCTGTAACCGTGCTCGGCAAGGAACGCTATCGCGTATTTGTACATCGCGAACTCCATGTCCTCGTCGGGGAACGGCAGCGACGAAGCGTTTGCCGCGAGAGGCGTGCCGTCCTCGAGCTTGAGACCGTAGAGCGAGATGTGCTCGGGCGAGCGCGCGACCGCAAAGCGGAGCGTATTCACCCATGAATCCGGCGTCTGAAACGGTATTCCGTACATCAGGTCGATATTTATATTGTCAAATCCGGCGCGGCGGGCGGCGCGGTACGTCGAGTCGAACTGGCGGAGCGAATGCACCCTGCCGAGCGCCGACAGCTCCGCCGTGTTCGCAGACTGGAGCCCTATCGACAGCCTGTTGACGCCCGCGCGGCGGTACCGGCGCAGCGTGTCAAAGTTCGCCGTCGCCGGATTGCACTCCATCGTGAACTCCGCGTTCTTCAGGAGCCGGAACGAGGACTTTATGCCGTGGATGAGCCTCATCATCTCGTCTGGCGGCATGACGGTCGGCGTGCCGCCGCCGATGTAGACGGTGTCCGGAGCGTAATCGGCGCCGACCGTGCGGTAGCTCTTCATGTGCGTGAGCAGCGCGTCGACATACGCCGAAAATACCCTCCCGTCGCGCGGCGCATACGAATAGAAATCGCAGTACGCGCATTTCTTTGCACAGAACGGGACATGGACGTAAATTCCGAGCCTTTTGTTCTGCCGTGACAGTGAAAACACGAATGTATCTCCTTTTTTCAGTCCTTGTCAGTCCTCGTCGTCGAGGCGGAGGACCGCCATGAAAGCCTCGGGGGATACCTCGACCGTGCCGAGCTTCCTCATCTTCTTTTTGCCTTCCTTCTGCTTTTCAAGCAGCTTCTTCTTTCGCGTGATGTCGCCGCCGTAGCACTTAGCGAGCACGTCCTTACGCAGCGCCTTCACCGTCTCGCGCGCTATTATGCGCGAGCCGACCGCCGCCTGTATCGGTATCTCGAAAAGCTGGCGCGGGATATTGTCCTTCAGCCGAAGCGCGATCTTTCGGGCGCGTGCGTATGCCTTTTCTTCGTGGACGATGAACGTCAAGGCGTCGACGATGTCTCCGTTCAGGAGGAAATCGAGCTTGCAGAGCTTGCTCTCGACGTAGCCCGCAGGCTCGTAGTCGAGCGACGCGTATCCGCGGCTGCGGCTCTTGAGCGCGTCGAAGAAGTCGTATATTATCTCGTTTAGCGGCAAGGTGTAGTGAAGCTCGACGCGGGATGTGTCGAGATACTTCATGTCGTGGAACGTGCCGCGCCTGTCGGTGCAGAGCTCCATTATGCCGCCGATGT
>CANRKP010000021.1 GCA_947631245.1 uncultured Clostridia bacterium | reverse complement strand
AACTCCGAGAGCGCGTCCTCGAGCGCCTCGCGGGACTTGATGTCGAGGTGATTTGTCGGCTCGTCGAGGATCAAAAGATTTACGCGCGAGAGGATGAGCTTGCAGAACGTCAGCCGCGCGCGCTCGCCGCCCGAGAGGACGGAGACGGGCTTTTCGATGTCGTCGCCGACGAAGAGGAAGCGCGCGAGCGCGCCCCGCACCTCCGTCTGCGGGAGGGAGGGATATTCGCCCCATATTTCCTCGATGACGGTGTTTTCTTCGTTGAGATTCTGATTCTCCTGGTCGTAGTAGCCGACCTCGACGTGGTAGCCGTATTCGATAACGCCGCCGCGCGGGGTAAGATTCCCTGTCAGGAGCCTGATGAGAGTCGACTTGCCGCAGCCGTTCGGACCTAATATGAAGAGGCGGTCGCCGCGCCTGACGGAGAAGGAGAGGTCGGAGAACAGGTCGCCGCCGCTGCCGTATCCCATCGTAAGGGAGCGGACGTCGAGCACGTCATTCCCGCTGCGCCCCGCCGCCTCGAGGCGGAATTTGATCGACTTCGGCAGCGCACCCGGGCGGTCGACGAGCGTCATGTGTTCGAGGTAGCGCTCGCGGCTCTTGATCGTCACGAAATTGCGCTCCTGACCCCAGCGGCGCTGCTGCTCGATGATGTCGAGCTGATGCCTTATATCGCGCTGCTGCGCCTGCCAGCGCTTCTCCTGCGCGTCGCGGTCGCGGCGCTTCAGCTCCATATAGCCCGAATACGGGGCGGGGTAGAGCGTCGAGCGCCCGTTTTCTATCTCGAGCGTCTTGTTCGTCACGCGGTCGAGGAAGTACCTGTCGTGGGAGACGACGATGACGGTCTTTTTGTACGACGAAAGGAAGCCCTCGAGCCATTCGAGCGAGCTTATGTCAAGGTGGTTCGTCGGCTCGTCGAGCATGAGGATGTCGGGCTCGGAGAGAATGAGGCGCACGAGGGCGAGCCTCGTCCGCTGACCGCCCGAGAGCTGAGAGACGGGTAGGGAGTGATACGTCTCGTCAAAGCCGAGGCGGGCAAGCACCGAGACGCAGCGCGCGCGGTAGTAAAGCCCGCCAGCCTCGCGGTATTCGGCGGTGAGCTCGTCGTGCTCGCGGAGCGCCGTCATGCAGCCGTAGCCGCCGGGCGGCAGCGTCGTCATCATCCGCTCGAGGACAGAGAGCCGCGCCTCTATCTCGAGCAGGCGCGGGAACGCGCCGTACATCTGCCCGAGCACCGTGTCGGGACAGCCGGGGGCGCGGGAGAACGCGTCGTTCTGACGCAGAAGCCCTACCGTCTTCCCGTGCGCGATGTAGACGCCGCCGGTGTCGGGCGTGACGTCGCCGGATATCATTGACAGAAGCGTCGTCTTCCCGCTGCCGTTCACGCCGACGACGCCGAGCTTGTCGCCCTCGTTTATCGCAAAGGTGATATTTTCCGTTATGACCTTTGTCCCGTACGCGAGGGCAAGTTTGTCCGTGCTTAGTATAGTCATGGTAAAAAAATAAAAACCGCGGGGGAGCGCGTTTTTAAAGCGGCTCCCCCCTTTGCCTTTTTTGTTATTTTGCGCCGTCCTCGGGGGCTTTGTCTCCGGGGGCGGACTTGACTTCGTTTATGTCGAGCAGCTTCTTTTTGAGCTCCGCCTCGATCCTGACGAGCTCCGCCTCAGACTCGCGGCGTTTCGCCCTGCCTTCGTCCTGGATCCTGACGACCTCTTCGAGCGTCGAGACGAGCTGCTGGTTCGTGTGCGTTATCGTCTCCATGTCGACGATGCCGCGCTCCGACTCCTTCGCGACCTCGACGGTGCTCGTCTTGAGCGCGTCCGCGTTCTTCTTCAGAAGCTCGTTTGTGACCTCCGAGATCTCGCGCTGCGCCTCCATCGCCTG
Source organism: uncultured Clostridia bacterium (assembly GCA_947631245.1). Classification (GTDB taxonomy): domain Bacteria; phylum Bacillota; class Clostridia; order Oscillospirales; family CAG-272; genus DTU064. The sequence continues at coordinate 31,904 of CANRKP010000021.1, read as the reverse complement.
CGACGCGTGGGAGAGACCGAGCGCTATGACCATCTGGCTCTTCCAAAGCGGGATCGTGTTCGCGAGGGTAGACTGTATCTTCTCCACCATCAGCGTGTCGCTGTTTTGGATGAGGCGTATCTGCGGCGCCGTCTGTATAGATATCATGCGCGTCAGCTCAAGGTCGTAGAGCTTCTTCTCGAACCTCTCGCAGAGGTCGGAGAAGTCGCGCGCCGCCTGCGCGTCCTCGGCAAGACCCGAAGCCTTCGCCTTTTCGGCGAGGGCGACGAGCGTCGTCTCGCGCTCCTTCTTCAGCTTCTTTTTGCCGGCGACGATGTACATCGTCAGCTCCTTCTGATATGTGAGGTTGACGGCGTAGAGCCTGTCGAGCGTCGCTATGTCCTTTAAAAGGCGGATCTGATGGTCGCGGAGCACGCCGCATATCCTGTCGACGTTGACCTCCGCCTTGTCGTACTTCGCCTTCATCGCGGAGAGCTTGTTGCCCGTCCGCTTGAAGATGCCGAGGAAGCCGCGCTCCTCCTCGTCGACCGAGAGACCTTTGAGCTCGACGACGAGATTAGTTATCGCCTCGCCGACCTCGCCGAGATCCTTTGTGCGGACGCGCTCGAGCGCGGTGTCCGAGAACTGCGAGACCTTCGTCTGCGCGGGAACGCCGTACTGCATCACGACGGCGCTGTCGGTGATGTCTATCTTCTCCGCGAACTCCTCGACCTGACGCTTTTCCTCGTCGGTGAGGGAGCTGTCGTCTATGTTCACCTCTTCGGGAACCGCCGCTTCCGCCTTTTCGGTCTCAGCACTGTCCCCGGGTAGGATGAGCTCGGGCGCTGCCGCCGCCTCGGTGCCGCCGAGGGAGAGGGTCGGCGCCGGAATGTCCGGAAGGTCGAAATATTTGTTTTCGTTTGTGCCGTTTTTGTTGTCGTCCATGTCGTGCCTCCTGCCGTTCGTTTTTTTATTTTATTCCTGTTCGGGAAATATCAAAAATAGAAGGGGTCGTTGGGGTCGTGAGGCTCGCCGCCGTTGTCGTTGCCGCCGTTGTCGCCGTTGTTGTCGTTGTTGTCGTTGTCGGCGCCTGCGTTCGTGTCGGTTTCCTCGCTGTCGGTGTTCGCGTCTGCGCCGTCGTAATATTCGCCGACGTCGCCCTCTCCTTCGTCATAATAGTAGCCGCCGTCGCCGTTATTTTCATCGGCATTTTCATTGTCATCGGCGTCCGCGTCGGTCTCGCCGTAACGGCCGTTGTCGTATTCGTCAAATATGAACCTGCGGCGGGAAACCGGAGCAGGCGCGGGCGCGCCGTAATTGTCGCAGCTGCGGTTTTGGGCGGCGTTTTCGCCTTCGTTTTCATAATATTCGCCGTTATCTCTGCCCTCGCCGCCGTCGTAACCGTTGTAGTTGTATCCTTCGGTCTCGTCCCCGTCGGCGGGGGAGGTCATGGCGGAGGTGAGCATGCACATCCTCACCAAAACGTAGATGAAGAGGCACAGCATCGTAAGGTCGCGGATGACGTCCGTCGTGTCGGGGTACGCGCGCAGCAGTATGAGCACCGCGTTCGGGAGCGCGTAGAGCCCGAGCAGGAGAAGCGACGCAAAGCCCGTGAAGAGGAAGAACGCGGGGCGCTGCGTGCCCGTGCGGAACCTGCACTCGGAGACGAAGAATATGAGCGTGACCGACAGCGCGACGAGAAGGACTCCCCTGTTCGGGTTGTTTATCTCGACGCCGCCTCTGAAATATTCCATTATTATCTTCGAGAACATCCAAAGTATCATCAGTATCGAGAGGATGACCTGCCCGTCCTTCGAGCGCATCGGCATTGCGAGCCCGAGCAGAAAGTAGATGGCGGCGGGCAGGGAAAGGACGGCGTTCGCGATCGCGAGCGTCCTCGAGATGCCGGGCGCGTGTTCGATGAATGTGCCTGTCGCGAGCCCGTATATAGAGCCGCCGATTATGACAAATCCGAGAAGCGCCGACACGAATATGACGGAGGCGGTGTCCGAGTTCAGCTCGAGACCGCCGATGTCGCGGCGCATGAGTATCGAGAAGAGCATCGCGATGAGGACGGCGACGACGGTGCCCCACACGAATGCGGACGGAAGCGTCGCGCCGACGTCGTAGTAACCGGCGTCCGCGTCGAACTCGAGCGTCAGCGCGAGCACGCGGACGGTAGCGAGCCCGAGCGAGGCGATGACGGCCGCCAAAAGCGCGCAGATGTATGTTGTTCTCTGATTTTTGATTATGTTCATGTTTTCGGTTATGCCCTCCGGTATGTCCGCCGACTGAAAAAGGAAACGAGAATGAGAAACAAAAATAATTTAAAGATAAGGAAAAGATTTGATGTTTTTATTCACGGCGGGTGTTTGCGTTGTTCCGTAAAACTTACTCAGTATAATTATAATCTCTCGGGACAAATTATACAATATCCAAAGAGAATATTTTCTCCGAAATTTACGCTGTTTTTTTGTTTTTTCATATCAGAAAAAGGTATATAGTCCATAAAAAGGCGGAAAAACGCGTATTGAAGCGATAAATAAAGTGATAAAGTCATAAAAATGCGTTCCCCGAACGTATAAATACATAACGCTCATAACGCTGTGATCTGCGGCGCCGCCCGACGCCGCGGTCTTTCGGGGAGGGGTGATCATGGGGCGCTCTCATGTTTCGCATGTGATATCGCTCGGCGGCATATTTTCTTCGCTGCGGCGTGTTTCAGAGACGCTGCGAGATGACAGGATAAACGCTTACGCGGCAGAGTCCGCGTTTTTTATGGCGCTCTCCGCAATCCCGCTTCTGACGCTGACGGTCACGGCGGCGCGCCTCTTCATCACGGAGCCCGTCTACGACTATATGTCGCGGCTCGCGGAGCTCGTACCCGGCATCATAGGGGAATATCTGCAGACGGAGTTTCTCTCGTTCGCGGAATATCCGACGCCCGCGCCGCTCTCCGTCTCGGCGCTGACGCTCGTTTGGGGCGCGTCCCGCGGGGTGCGCGCGGTCAGGCGAGGCGTCCGCTCCGTCTACGGCGAGACGGGCGGCTCCGCCGTCGGCGAGATAATAAAGGGGCTCGCGTTCACGGTCGCGTTCATACTTATTATCGTCTCGGTGCTCGTGTTCTTCGTCTTCGGCGAGGCGCTGTCGGAAATGGCGGGCGAGGACACGGCTGCCGCCGCGATATTCGACGCGGCGTCGGCGCTCTCGCCCGTGCTCTCCCTCTTCTCGCTGACGGCGTTTTTCACCGTGACGCTCAGGACGTTCACACCGCACGATGATGAGGGGCGAAGGCTCGGTCTTTACTTTCCCGGCGCGGCGTTCGCCGCCTCGGGCTGGACGCTCTCATCGTGCATTTTCTCCGTCTTCGTCTCCGATTTTTCCGACATGCCGCACATATACGGGAGCCTTGCCGCGATAGCGGTCCTCATGCTGTGGCTGTACATGATAATGTATATCCTCCTTCTCGGCGCGGAGGTGAACAAGCTGACGGGCTCCGCAAGAAAAAGTGACGAGAATTACAAAAAAAATGCAAATCTTATTGACAGGATGAACAAAAAATGATATCATAGGAGTGAAAGATTGACCGCATTTGATAAAGAAGCGGTCAGACGGCACTTTAGGACGGCTCTTTTGAAAGGAAAGGTGGTCACTATGAGAAAAAGGATCTTGGCGCTTCTTTTGGCGCTCGTATTCGTTTTGTCCTGCGCGGCGATGTCCGCTTGCGACAAGAATAAGCCGACGCCCGGCGGAAACGGCGGCGGAGAAGGCAGCGGTCCGGCAGAGACGGGCGGCGGCACGGAGGTAAAGCCCGACGAGACGGAGCCCCCGAAGGATGAGGGTCCGAAGACGAACGCGGACGGTCTGCTCCTCGATTACTTCGACAACTACATACCCGACACTACTTCCCCCTTCGAGGGCAAGGTCGGTATCGCAGGCAGCGGCGTTTTCTTTGACAGGCTGCGCGTTCAGATAAAGAACAAGGAAGCGTTCGGCAACGACCTCGAGGACACGCAGGAGCTCAATCCGAATGTGTACTCCGTCATCGGCGGCTCGCTCTCCGACTGGAAGGTCAGCGACGACACCGTAAAGAAAGACAACAAGATGCTCGGCTACACGGGCAGCGACGCGTCAGTGCTCACGTTCGGCAACGCGAAGTGGACGGCGTACAACGTCATAGTTTCCGTCGAGGCGACGGAGAACGGGACGGCGGAGCTCTACTTCTGCATGAAGGACGAGAAGAACTACTACCGTCTGACGGCGGGCGCGTCCGCCGAGACGGGCGTCAAGCTCGTCGAGGTCAAGGACGGGACTGAGACCGTGCTCGGCAGCTACGCGATGTCTGTGCCGGTCGGCGACTGGTTCAACCTCTCGGCTGACATAGACGGCGACGGCATTGCGGTATTCGTCGACGGCACGGAGCTCTTCCACGTCGGATACAAGGACGCGGGCAAGGAGACGTACAAGGGTCTCTTCGGCATAGCTCAGTGGAACACGGAATACTACGTCGACAACGTGAAGGTCGAGGACGCCGAGGGCAACGTTCTCTATGAGGAGGACTTCGAGGACGGCAAGTTCCTTGACAATGCGAAGTTCGGTCTCCGCAACGGCGGCAGCTGGCAGCTCGCCAACACCTCCGACTGGGAGATAATCGAGGTCGAAGGGAACCACGTCCTGCATTACAAGAATTCCGGCGTGTACGGCTCGGTCGCGCTGTTCGATCCTAATCTGCCCGAAAACGCGACGAACCTGAAGTTCTCGTATGAGGGCTACAGGGTCGGCGGTTCCGAGGGCTACGCCTGCGTTTGGAACTGGGACGAGAGCACGATGGTCGAGAGCACCGGCGAGGGCAAGGATTACGTCTGCCTCAACATCGGCGGCTGGAGCGGTCAGTGCGGCTTCCAGTTCATCACCGGCGGCGCTAAGACAAACGTTCAGAACAACGCGGCGATTGGCCTTAATACCGCGGAGTGGCAGAAGGTCGAGCTCTATCTCAATCCCGAGAATATGGTCGCGTTCTTCGCCGGCCAGCTCGCTCAGATCTACTGGTATTGATAGGAAAATAATTATGCGGGGGTGACTTTTCGGAGAAAAGTCACCCCCGCACCCCCTTCAAAAGCTTTTATTACGGGGGATTTGGGCGGCGCTGTCCGGCGGATAGCGCGGACGGCGGGAAATATCCCTGAACCTTGTTTGAAAGCGTTTATAGGAGGCAGGCTTATAATTTCTTTGCGGCGTGCGCCGCTTTTTTTATTTTTCGGCGTGGGGCATACCTACGAATTCGAGCGAGGCGGGGGCGCCGTCTTTGTAGACGATGCGCCAGCACGTCTGCGTTTCGCTCCACGGCGCGCATGTGTAGAGGTGGACGCCGTCCGTCGCAAGGTCGCAGAAGTCCTCGTGACTGCAGTCCGTCGGAAGCGGCGTGACCTCTCCCGTACGCGTGCTTATCGACACGATCTCGTTGTCTGACGACGAGGAGGCGAAGAGATATTCGCCGTCCTCTGTCGCGCCCTCCGTGAGATATTTCCCGTCTATCGTTATGATGTTGTCGCCTGTACCGTCGGCGCGGGCGACGTAATAGCCGTCGTTTTCCGAGCTGTCGGGGTCGATAACGGGGAACAGGATAATATTATCGCCGAATTCCAGCGGGTAGATATATGCTCTCTGCCCGTCGGGGAGGAGGGAATTGCCGTTTTCGGTGAGCGTTCCGCCGACGGGGCTGTCTTTCTCGGGTGTCAGCGTGAGCGTCCGCCCGCCGAGCCGGAACTCAGTTTTGTCTGGCGTCTCTCCCACCGGTCTTTCGCCGAGCGAGCGTATGACATGTCCCGTCTTTTTGTCTATCAAAACGAAGCGGCGGGCGCCCTCTTTTTTGTCGTATTCCGTGACGGTAACGGTGCCCTCCCCGTCAAGCTCGAGAGAAAATCCTATTTTGTCGGCGCCGTCTGCGGTATAGAGCTTTTCGGTTCTGCCGCTTTCGTGCGGGATGACGTAGAGGCTCCTTCCGCGCGCATAGTAGAGCCCGTATCCGTCAACATTCCAGCTGTCGTAGAAGTATTTGCCGAGCAGCTTTTCGGAAGAGCTGCCGGGCTCATAGCGATAGACGCCGTCGTGCGGCACCGAGTAGTAGTAGACGCCTTCGGCGACGATGCCGGGTCCCGCCCCGCATGACGCGGCGAAGTAGTCGAGCCTGTATAGGACGTGGAGCGCCCCCGTCAAAATCAGGCAGAAGCAGGCGGCAAGCGCCGCGGCTGCAATTATTCCGCGCTGCGTGTGATGTGAGCGGCGCGATTTTTCGTTTGTTTTTATTTCGGCGCGGGCGTCCTTTACAAATTCGTCTCTTATCCCGCCCAGCGCCTCGCAGATATCGTATGCGTTCATGTCGTCCTCCTTTATTGCTTAAATTCCTTTTCAAGCGCGCGGCGGAGCTTTTCTCTCGTCCGCAACAGCGTCATTTTGACGCGGCTTTCGCCGAAGCCGAACCTCTCTGCGATCTCCGCCACCCCGTCGAAGTACCAGTACCGGCAGACGAAGATTTTCCGTTCCGTCTCGGGCATGCCGGAGAGAAAGCGGTCTATCGCGGCGGAAAGCTCGTTTTTCAGTACCTCCTCTTCGACGTCCGTCGGCGCGGGGACGCATTCCGCAAGCTCGTCGAGCGCGGCGGTGAACGTCCCGCCGCCCCGCTTTTCGGCATTTCTGCCGCGCACCGCCTTCAGCGAGAGGCGGCGCGTTATCTTGCATAGGAACGTTCCGAGCGCGGCGGGTCGGTGCGGCGGTATCGCGCCCCACGCGCCGACGTAGGTGTCGTTGACGCATTCCTCCCCGTCCTCCCGGCTGCCCGTGATGCGGACGGCGACAGATAAAAGGAGCCGCCCGTACTTCTTCGCCGTCTCGTATATCGCGCGCTCGTCGCGGCGGAAGAAGAGCTCCACTATCTCGCGGTCGGATCTGCCGCCGTTGTCGGAATTTTCGGGGATGTCGGGAATTTCGGGTGCTTCGGGCACGCCGTTTGTTTCGTCTCTGTCCGATGGTTCCATCATGCTTTCCTCCTTTTCGTATTTTGCCCGGCAACTATTATCTACCGAAAACGCGCCCGCGCGTCACGGAAAAATTGAAAAAAATCGGGACGCGGCAAAAAGTCGCGTCCCTTTCGCGGCAATTTTGTCGCGTCCGGTTCTTTTGATTTGTCAGTGCCCCATTGCCGCCTCGATGTCGGCGACAGTGCGCGGCGTGTCTTTTGAGAGGTTTTCGCAGCCGTCATCCGTTATGAGGCAGTTGTCCTCGAGGCGGAAGCCGATGCCCCACTCCTCGACGTAGATGCCGACGTCGACGCAGAAGACCCATCCGGGCATCATCTCGCCGCGCGCGTCCGTCATGTCGTGGGTATCAAATCCGACGTGGTGCGCGCCGCCGTGCCACATATAGCGCGCCTCGTTCTCGGGCTTGTCGAGCAGGCCGATGTCGCAGAGCAGCCCGCCGCAATAGCGGTGGATCTCGCTGTCGACGAAGCTCATCGGGACGCCGGGGCGCAGAAGCCCGAACATGTGCTCGGACGTTCTGTACGCGCATTCGAAAAGCACGCGCTGCCTGTCGGTGAATTTGCCGCCACAGGGGAAGCCGCGCGAAACGTCCGTGTGGACGCCGTCGAACTGCGCGCCGACGTCGTTCAGTATCATGTCGCCGTCGTGCGCCTGTCCCATATAGGAATAATAATGTATGCAGAAGTTGTTTTTCCCCGACGAGATGATCGAGGGGAACGCGGGCTCGAGGCACCCGTGCGAGGTCAGGACGGAATCCCACACCGCCTTGTACTCGTACTCGTACATCCCGGGGCGCGAGGCGCGCATCATGGAGAGGATCCCGCAGCGCGTCAGCTCCTCGGCGCGGCGCATCGCCTCTATCTCGCACGGCGCCTTCACGGTACGCAGGCGGCGCAGGTCGGGGCGGACGTCGACGACGGGCAGCGCGGGCAGAAGCTCACGCATCGCGGTCTGAAACCTCGTCTGCGACGGGGAGTTTGCGTTCATGTCGTCAAGGTCGAACGCGAGTGTGCCGACGGAACCCGAGCATTTGCGGACGGCGTCGACGAGCTCCGTCACGGGGCGTACGTCGGCGACGCCGGAGACCGCGTGCGCGGCGTCGGGCGTTATGCGCGCGCCGGTCCACCGCTCCTTCATCGGGTCGGGCGGCAGCGTGAAGAGCGTCTCTTTGACCTCGCCGCCTGATTTTTTGCACAGGAGGACGGAATTTGCCTGCCTTATGCCCGTGAGGTAGAAGAAATTCGTGTCGGCGAAAAACGGGTAGTCCTCGTCCGCCGTCTTGCGGACGGGCGCGCCCGAATAGACGAGCAGCAGCGCCCCGTCGGGAAGCGCGCCGCAGAGGCGCGCCCTGTTTGATGAAAAGAATGATGCATCCATTTTGCCGTTCTCCTTTATTCAAAATCGGGCAGAAGCTCGCGCGCGGCGTCTCCGAGCGCGTCTCCGACCGAGCCGTGTATGACGAGCGAGGCGAGCCTGTCGGCGGGCGTTTCGGTATAATTTATTATAACGAGATCTCTGCCCGAAAAATACCTCACGAGCGACGCCGCGGGGTAGACTGACAGCGACGTCCCGCCGACTATCATGAGCTCGGCGCGCGCCGCCGCCTCCGCCGCCGCCTCGAACGCGCCCTCGGGCAGCGCCTCGTCGTAGAGCGTGACGTCGGGGCGGACGATGCCGCCGCAGTCGGGGCAGCGGGGCACGCCCCGGCTCCCGGTGACCGCCTCTATCCCGAACTGCCTTTTGCAGCGGACGCAGTAGTTGCGCGCCGTCGTGCCGTGCAGCTCGATGACGCGGCGGTTCCCCGCCGCCGCGTGGAGGCTGTCTATGTTCTGCGTGACGACGCAGGCGAGCATTCCCGCCGCCTCAAGAGCGGCGAGCGCGCGGTGCGCGCGGTTCGGCTTTGCGTCGGGGAAGACGAGGTGCGTGCGGTAGTAGTCGAAAAACGTTTCGGGGTCGCGGGCGAAAAATCCGCCGCTGATTATCTCCTCGGGGGATAGGGTGCCGTATTTTTTCGTGTAGATGCCGCCCGCCCCGCGAAAATCGGGGATGCCGCTCTCCGTCGAGACGCCGGCTCCGCCGAAAAATACCGTGTTTTTTGATCTCTTTATAAGCTCCGCAAGCTCCGTCATAATATGCCTCCGCGCGCGTATTTCTTTTTTTAGATTTTACCACATGTGCGCCCTTTTTTCAAGCGGCGGAAGATATAGAATTGACAACGCACGCCGCGTGGGATATAATAAAATATATGACATCTCCGCCTGTGCGGGGAAAAATGACGGCTTCGGCGTAAGGCAGGAGGGCTTTATTATGCAGGGAATTAACGAAAGAAGGCGGCGCGTTCGTAAGATGGCGCTTTCGGGAATATTCGCGGCGCTCGTTGCGGTGTGCTCGCAGGTGTCGATACCCCTGCCGTCGGGCGTTCCGATAACGCTCCAGACGGCGGCGGTCGCGCTCACGGGATATATGCTCGGCGTCCCCGGCGGCGTCGCGGCGCTCGCGGTATACATCATCCTCGGGGCGGCGGGGGTGCCGGTGTTCTCGAACCTCGGCGCGGGCTTCGGCGTCCTTCTCGGCAAGACGGGCGGCTTCATCTTCGGATTTGTGCCGATGGCGGCGCTCTGCGGGCTCGCCGCGGGGCGGCGGAGCTTTGCCGCGCGTATTGCGCTCGGCATGGGAGGGCTCCTCGTCTGCCATGCGTTCGGCGTTCTGCAGTTCGCGTTCCTCACAGGGTCGGGGGTCGTCGCGTCCGCGATGCTCGTTTCGGTGCCGTATCTTTTGAAGGACGTGCTCTCGACCTTCGCGGCGTGCATTATCGCCGACAGGGTGCGTCGCGCCGTCTCGGCGCGCGGCGCCGAGATCTGATTTTGGTTTCATTCCCGCCGGGCGGCGGAAGAAATATGCTTTTTGGGAGTTTGACATGAAAAGAAGGATACTTTTCATTCTTGCGCTCGCGCTCTGTGTTTTTCTGATGTTTTCCGCCTGCGGCAGGCGGGGCGGCGGCGATGATACAGGCGGCGGCGCGGGTTCGGACGCGCCGTCGGACACGGATGCCGAGGCGGACACACCGTCGGAGACAGACAAAGACAAAGAGCCCGAAAAGGATACGGGAAAGGCGGCGTTTGCGGCGGACTACTTCGAGCCGGGGCAGCCCATCAAGCTCGTCGGCGTGCCCGACGGCGTGAAGCTCAGCTGGAAGATATACGATTTTGTGACCGGCAGCGAGACGGAGCGGACGACGGAGTCGCCGAGCCTCATGCTCGGCGAAAAATACAAGGAATGCCGCGTGACCGTCGAGGGCGACGGCGTGGGACCGCTGACGGTATACTGCAGCGAGCTGCCGATAATAAAGATCGAGTGCGAAACGGGCTTTTTCGACGTGCAGCGCGACTACTGCGAGGCGGAGCTTGAGATCGCGGCGCCGAAGTCTTTCGGGAAGCAGTACTCGGGCGGCGCGAAGCTGCGCGTCCGCGGCAACTCGACGGCGGCGCTCTGGAAGAAGCCGTTCAAGGTGAAGCTCGACAAAAAGGCTGACCTTTTAGGCATCGACGGGGAGGGCGAGAGCAAGCATTGGGTGCTCCTTGCGAACGCGCGGGATCCGGCGCTTTTGAGAAACAAGGCTTTGATGGATTTTTCCGAGGCTATCGGGACCGAGGCGCACATCTCGTCAGAATACGTCACTCTCATATATAACGGTGAATACTGCGGCGTCTATCAGCTGACGGAGCACGTCAGGATAGGGAAGACGAGCGTCGACATCTTCGACTGGGAGGAGTACGCGGAGGACATGGCGAAGGCGCTGTCCGAGAAGTACTGCGCGGACAAAGGGCTCCCCGCGACCGAAAAGGACCGCGTTTCCGACGAGGTCGAGGACATGATGATGGAGGACTTTTCCTGGATGGGAACGGGGAAGTTCAGATACGACGGGAAGACGTACTCGTGCGGCGACCTCGGGCTTGACGCCCCGCCGAAGCAGACGGGGGGCTTTCTCGCCGAGATGGACTTTTATCATCAGGATCAGAGCAACTGCGCCGGGCTTATGACCGCGTACGCGCAGCCGCTCTATTTCTCGACGCCGGACCCCGTGGGGGGACGCGCGCTTCAGTCCTTCATGAAGACGGAGCTTTACTCATACGCGAGAAATTATCTTCAGTCGTTTGAATATGCTGTCCACAGCGACGACTTCTTCTTCCGCAATTCGGACGATCACTACGTCGTCTCGAACTGGTGGGACAGATGGGGCGAGCGGGCCTACGACCGCGTCGACTACCGCGACGATCTCGCCGACGGCAAGCATTACAGCGACCTTTTCGACATGGACAGCCTTGTGCAGAACTTCATCTTCTGCGAGGTGGCGATGAACTGGGACAGCATGAAGAACAGCTTTTTCGTCTACAAGGACATCGACGGGAAGGCGAAGATCGGTCCGCAGTGGGATTTCGACTGGGCGTGGGGCAATGAGACGTGGAAGATGGCGTTCGGGACCGACACATGGGCTCCCGAGGCGTGGCACTGCACGTTCCCGGGCTTCATGGTCGAGCAGTATTATCAGGAGGTCCAGTGGAACTGCCTCCTCATCCGCGACCCTTATTTCCTGACTAAGGTATACGAGGCGTGGCATGAGATGAGAGACAAGCAGATAAACGATCTCGTCGGCAAGGGCGGCGCGATAGATCAGCTCGAGGAAAAACTGCGCGGACCTGCCGCCGCGAACGACGCGCTTTGGGCGGATCTCGACGCGTTCGGCATCACGTTCGATCAGTCTATGGATAAGCTGCGCGAGTTCGTCACGACGCGCATGAGATGGCTCGACGAGCAGTTCTCGAGCATGGATTCGTTTGTGAACTCTCTCGGCGTCTGGCGCGCGTCCGCGATGGTGCCCGTGCCGTCCGTAAAGGTGACGGGCAGCGGCGCGGAGGTCTCGGTGAGCGGTCTTTCCTCATCCGTGAAATATGTGAAATTTCAAATAAACGGAAAGACTGTTGTCGAGGCGCCCGTTTCGGGCGGCAAGGCGACGGCGACTGTCGGCGCGGACGCCCTGACGAGCGGGCTCAACTGCGTCGTCGCAAACGCCTGCGACAGCTCGCACAACTACATCATCAACGACGCGGCGTCGATGCCCGGCAACTACCTCTGCCCCGCCTCCAACTTCGCGACGTTTGAGAGATAATTGGGATTTCTTGCGGGGGGAAACTTTTGATAAAAGTTTCCCCCCGCACCCCCTTTAAAACTATGTAGGTTGGTTTTTGGGGGGAACCTTTGGGCGGATGGGGATGCGGAGCGGGTGTTTGGTGCGGGAGCAGGTCCCTTCTTTTCGACAAATAACGGAGCTTGACAAAAATGCTGCGGCGGGATATAATCATATGTACGACAACAAAAACGGAGGCGGCGTGTGGCTGGCAAGTCTGACAAAAAGAAGGCGGACGGCAGGCAGATAGCGCAGAACAGGGCTGCGCGTCACGAATATTTCATCGAGGAAACGTACGAGGCGGGCATCGCGCTTTTCGGGACCGAGGTCAAGAGCGTGCGCGCCGGCGCCGTCAATCTGAAGGATTCGTACTGCCGAATAGAGCGCGGCGAGCTCTTCGCCTTCGGGATACACATCAGCCCTTACGAAAAGGGCAACATCTTCAACCGCGATCCGCTTCGCCCGAAGAAGCTTTTGATGCACCGCCGCGAGATCGAGAAGCTGCACGCGAAGGTGACGCAGCAGGGATACACGCTCGTGCCGCTTTCGATGTACTTTTCCGGCTCGCACGTCAAGGTCGGCGTCGGTCTCTGCCGGGGCAAAAAGCTCTACGACAAGCGCGACGCCGCGGCGGAAGCGTCCGCCAAGCGCGAGATGGAGCGGTACGCGAAATCGAAAGGGTATCAGGAATAGGAGAATATATGGAAGTCAAAAATGCGATAGAGGCGCGCAGGAGCATCCGCGCGTACACTGAAAGGGAACTGACGGAGGAGGAGATACGCGGCATACTGAACGCCGGCATCCTCGCCCCGAGCGCGTGTAACATGCAGTCATGGCATTTCTACGCCGTGACGGGCGACGCGAGGGAGCGTTTTTCGGGCGTATGCGCCGACTGGGTCAGGACGGCGCCGCTCGTCGTCATCGTCTGCATTGACGGCAACGGGATCGAGGTGCGCTTCGGCGAGCGCGGGCGGAAGTTCCCGTATCAGGACACCGCGTTCGCGATAGAGAATATGCTCCTTTATGCGACGGAGCGCGGACTCGGCGGCTGCATCATCGGCGCGTATAACGACGCGGCGTGCAGGGCGGCGTTTCCGGAGATAGACGCGGCGCACCGCGTCGTCGCGCTTCTGCCGATAGGCGAGCCCGCGGAGCATCCCGAGCCCCGCGGAAGAAAGCCGCTTTCGGACGTCGTGACATTTGTGTCGTGACGTTTACAAATTAAACAAGGGGGCGTAAAGGTTTCGACGGGGGATCCGAGATACGATAAGCGGGCAGAGCATGGGGCAAGCTCTATAACCGGCTCCGATTAAATCTTAAACGCTAACGATAATAACGTAGCTCTCGCTGCCTAAGTGCGGCGCGTCCGCGTCGGGGGGACCACGACCCGACGTCGGGCGTCACATCAGTGGTGAACGTGAGCCGCCCTTTCGTGCTTGAAGCGGCCACGCATAAAAGCGCTGCCCCGCGTCCGCCGCGTTCATCCGACGGTCACGGGGGAGAATAAAGGTGATCTACGCCCGTAGAAAGTCGTAAGGAAGGTCTTTCGGACAGGGGTCCGATTCCCCTCGCCTCCATAAAGCCGGCGGCACCCCCATTCGGGGGTGCCGTTGGCTTTTATGTCGGCGAGGGATTGATGAAGGGCGCCTTGGGAGAAACGGCGCGCCGTAAGGGGCGCCGTTTGCTCTCGGCAGCACGACAAGGCGCGACAGGGGGCGAAAGCCCCCGCGCCTCGTGGCGGCGAAGCCGACACCAATGTCGTGGTGCGCGGGTCCGATTCCCCTCGCGCATCCCCATTCGGGGGTGCCGTTGGCTTTATATGGATGCGAGGGATTGATGAAGGAACCCCAATGCAGCACGACAAGGCGCGGCAGGGGCGAAAGTCCCCGCGCCTCTGACGCGAAGCGGCTGTCGTGGTGCGCGGGTCCGATTCCCCTCGCACCCCCATTCGGGGGTGCCGTTGGCTTTATATGGATGCGAGGAATTGATGAAGGAACCCCAATGCAGCACGACAAGGCGCGGCATACTTTCATTGATTTTTTACGGAATTTTCGGTACAATGTTCTCATATCCTTATTTACAGATCGGAGGAAGACGATGATCTTTTCGGACAGGGACCGCTCACGGACGCTGGCGATTATCGGCAACGGCTTTGACCTTGTGCACGGGTACAAAACTCTGTACGGAGATTTTGCCGACGCTGTGAGCGATTCCGCGCTCGACAGATTCAAAGAGCTTTGCCTCGGCGAGCCGTCAATCAAAACGTGGTGGGATTTCGAAAACAACATCCGCATACTGACGGAGAGGTTTCAGCGCGAGGCGTTTTCCGAAACGATACCGTATGAGGAAAACAGGGCGCTTGTCGAAGAAGTGCGCCGCGTGATAGACAGGATCCGCGTCCTTTTGGCGGAATACCTCGCGCGCGCGACGGAGACTCCGGCGGCAAAGCTCGACAGTATCGCGGGCGTTGTGGGGTCTGAGACCACGGCTATCAACTTCAACTACACGGCGACGGCGGAGGCATACACGAAAAAAATAATATACATACACGGCTCGCTTTTGGAGGGCGACATCATACTCGGATACGACTTCCGCGAGGAACCGTGCCTTGCCGAATACAACGATATGAGATGGTCAAAGGAGTTTGAAAGAACGAGGCTCGAGCTCGAAAGGCGTCTCGGCAAAAGGGGGGCGGGGCGGCGCGGCGAGGAGTTCGCGGCGTCGCTTGAGGAATATCAGGCGGCGAAAAACAGCGGCTCCGGTCTTGAAATGGACGCGGCACGGGGCGTCATAAAGCATTTCCGGCGCATAGATTCGTTTGTAAGATCGCGAGAGCGGAAAGGGAGCATACCGAGGCTTCGATATAGAAAATTCCAAAGGCTCGCGGTGATAGGTCACGGGATAGAGGCTGACAGGGTGCTGCTTGAAAAGATCGTCGCCGCATGCGTGAACGTGCGGGAAGTCGTCATATTCCGCTACGACGGCGAGGGAGACGACGAGTTTTTCAGAAAGGCGGAGTTTTTCCGCGCGCACGGCATCGAGGTAACTGAGGCGGCGTACTGAAAAACAGGGCGCGATCCTGCGTCATTTCTGCATCACGGGCGCGGGGAGAGCGGGCTCGGGTCGAAAATGCGACGAATGCCGAAAATACTCGGAGTTATTTAAAAATTGCCGCCGCCGAAAAATCGGAGGGCGGCTTAATTTTTTGCGTTACGAGTGATTTTTCGGAGGGTGTCCGAACCCCGAAAAAGCACTGTGATACGGGCGTTTTCAGCCATATTTGTCCCGCAAAATATGCAATTGACTATGTTTGAAAGAAAAGCGCAAAAATGAATTCTGCATTTGGCTATTATTGCGTGCGAAGGCCGACGATTTACGTCGGAATTTACCCCTCGCGGAGCCATTGACTTTTGCTTTTCAGAGGGTATAATAAAAATACACGCGGCGGCATTTCGGCAAAAGCCGTCCATGATTTTACACTTGCTTTTGTGAGGCGGCATATGGTTTTTTCGAGCATGATATTTGTTTTCTTTTTCTTCGCTCTCAATATCGCCGCCCATAATTTATGCAAAAGTATAAAAGCAAAAAACGCCGTCATGCTGATCTCCTCGCTCGTGTTTTACAGCTGGGCGGGGCTCGGGTTCACGGCGGTGCTTCTGACGGACGTTCTTATCGCGTGGGCGGCGGGGCTCGGCATCGCGTCCTCGAAGGGGAAAAGGCGCGCCGTTTTTTGCGGCGTCGGCGTCGCTCTCCTCCTTTCCGTCCTCTGCTTTTTCAAATACACGGGATTTTTCCTTGACAACATAAGCCGCATTTTCGGCACCGAAACGCCGGAGTTCGTCTCCTCCATCCTTCTGCCGATAGGAATATCGTTTTACACGTTCCAGCTGATCTCCTACGTCGCCGACGTTTACACGCGCCGCGTCCCCGCGCAGCGGAAATTTTCCGTCCTTCTTTTATACGCGTGCCTTTTCCATCAGTGCGTCGCCGGTCCTATCGTGAGGTATGAGGACATCGAGCACGACATAATGCACAGGCGCGTGACGCTCGACGGACTGTCCCGCGGCGTCGGGAGGTTCACGGTCGGGCTTGCGAAAAAGGTCGTTATCGCGAACTCGTGCGCGGTGATCGCGGACACATATTTTACCGGCGACGCCGAGGTGCTCTCCGCGATGCCCGCGGCGGGGCTTTGGCTCTCGGGATTTGCTTTCATGCTCCAGATTTACTTCGACTTTTCGGCATATTCCGATATGGCGATCGGCATGGGGCTGATGTGCGGCTTCCACTACCGCGAAAATTTCGATTATCCTTATATTTCATCCTCCGTGACGGATTTTTGGCGAAGGTGGCACATATCTCTCTCGAGCTTTTTCCGTGATTACGTCTATATCCCGCTCGGCGGCAGCAGGTGCGGGCGCGCGCGCCAGTTTCGAAACCTTTTAGTCGTTTGGGCGCTGACGGGATTTTGGCACGGAGCGTCGTGGAATTACGTCCTTTGGGGGATGTGGTACTTTGTGTTCCTCGCCGTCGAGAAATTCGCCTTCGGGCAGGAGAGGCTTTCGCGCATTCCGTCATTTCTGCGCCGCGCGTTCGTGCTCGTCGTCGTCTACTTCGGCTGGATAATATTCAAATTCGAGGACCCGCACGCGATGGCGGCGGTTTTGCGCGGGCTCTTCTGCGGCAACGGGAACGCGGCGTTCGCGTATTCCGTCGAGCTCTGCCTGCGCTCGAATTTCGTGCTTCTTTTAGTTGCCGTCATAGGCTCGACGCCGGTTTTGCCCGCGCTGAAAAAGCGCCTTTGCCCGCTTGATTCTGACGGCGGCGAAAATGCGGGCTCGCTTTCGCGGTGTGCGCTTATGCTCGGCTCCGCGGTCGAGGTGATGTACCCCGCCGTCCTTTTGATAATCTGCGCCGCGTTCATGACGGGCGACACATATAATCCGTTTCTGTACTTCAATTTTTAAGGAGGGAGCATGAAAAAGCGCAAGGGAGAGTTTATCGCGACGGCGAAGCTGACGCTGTTTTTCGCTGTGCTTTTCGCGATAGGGACCGTCGGTCTCATGTGGTTTCTGCGTCCCTCCGTGTCGGAGATGGAGAAGCGGGAGCTGACGAAATTCCCGGAATTTTCGCCGTCCGCGCTCGTCGACGGCAGCTTCTGCCGCGAGCTCGACGTTTGGTACGCGGACACGTTCCCGTCAAGGGAATTCTTCGTTTCGATGAGCGCGGGCATGCACTCGCTTTTCGGCGACCGCAGCCAGCAGATAATAAATAACGGCGAGGCGGGCGACAACATTCCGGACGATATCCCGGATGATATTCCGGATCCGGTGGAGCCCTCGGGGACGGAGCCGCCGTCGCCGCCGGCGACGGACGCGCCCTCGACGGATGAGAAAGGTACTGATGTACCCGGTACTGATGTACCCGGTACTGATGTACCCGGGATGGATAAGCCCGGGACGGAGCCTCCCGAGACGGAGCCGCCCGAGACGGAGCCGCCGGTGACCGAACCTCCGGCGACCGAACCTCCCGTGACGGAGCCTCCGGAGCCGCCTGTGACGGAGCCGGACGGCGAGATGGCGGGGTCCTTATACCTTTCGGGCAACAGTGCATACGGGCTATACTATTTCAAGAAGGCGCGCGTCGACGTTTTCGCCGACGTGATGAACAAGACTTACTCCGCGATCGGCGGGCGCGCGAAAATGTGGTGCGTCGTGGCGCCGCTCTCGTCTGGCGTTCTGCTCGGCGACGCCGTCATAAAGAAGCTCGGCGCGAGCGACCAGGGGCGCGCTATCGAATACGCGTACTCTGTCATGAACGCCGGAATCGGGAAGATAAGCGCTTACGACGCGCTCGTTCCGCACCGCGACGAGTACATCTA
The DNA here is from genome assembly GCA_947631245.1 of uncultured Clostridia bacterium. GTDB lineage: Bacteria > Bacillota > Clostridia > Oscillospirales > CAG-272 > DTU064. The sequence continues at coordinate 13,825 of CANRKP010000021.1, read as the reverse complement.
CTTCCGCACCGACCATCACTGGACGGCGCTCGGCGCGTACTACACATACCGTGCGTTCGCGAAGGCAAAGGGGATGACGCCGCACGAGCTGTCGGATTTTGAGACGCGGACGTTTGAGGGGTTCCTCGGGACCTACTACTCGAGCAGCCGCTCCGGCAAGCTTGCGGCGACGCCGGACACGGTGACGGCTTACGTTCCGATGGGGACGAATTCGATGAAGTACAGGGCGAAGGACGGCAGCGAGGTGAAGTGGAACATCGTCCGCAACGTGTACAGCTACGGCGCGAGCGTCAAGTACAGCTGCTTCGCAGGCGCGGATCAGCCCTACGCCGAGGCGCACAATCCGAATATCACCGACGGCTCCGCCTGCATCGTTGTCAAGGATTCCTTCGGGAACGCGTTCATCCCGTTCCTTATCGATCATTACGAGCACGTCTATTGGATCGACTTCCGCTACTACAAGGAAGGGCTTTCCGACCTTGTCGATAAGACGGGAGCGACCGACGTGATTTATATCGTCAACATCTACAACATCTCAAGCTCCGGCAACGTCTCCAAAATGGCGGGACTGGTGGAGTGATTTGGGGGAGAAGTTGTGCGGGGGAGAAACTTTTCGAGAAAAGTTTCTCCCCCGCGCCCCTTTTTCAAAAACTTTTATGACAGGGGGGAATTGGGTTGGATGGCGCGGGGCGTTTGTGCGGCGCGGACGGTGACGGGGGAATTGGCTTGGACGGCGCGGGGCGGGAGAGAGGCGCGGACGGTGAGGGGGCTGCGGTCTGCGCGGACGGTTGTGAAAGCGACGGGCGGCGGACTTTAAATGCGGCGGCACTTTTGGCTTGACAAAAGCGGCGGGCGGGCGTAGAATATTATAAAATAATATGTAAAGGGGAGCGGAGATGACGGACGCGGGACGCGGATATAAGTCGAGGATGCCGGAGATAGAGGACGTCTGCGGCGACATAATCGCTTCTTCGGGCATGAGGGCGGAGCGCGCGTTCATGCAGCACGGGAGCGTCAGCGTTTTCGAGCATTCGCTCTCCGTTACCGCCGAATGCCTCGACCTTGCCGACGTGCTCGAGGGCGTCCGCTGCTGCCGCCTCCGCATCGGGCGCGGCTTTGTCGGCTGCCGCCTCCGATTTCGCATAGCGAAGCTCGACAGGCGTGCGCTCTCAAGGGGCGCGCTCCTTCACGATTACTTCCTCTACGACTGGCACGAGCCCGGTCACGCATGGCACGGCTTCCGTCACGCGGATGAGGCGCTGCGCCGCGCGTGCATCGATTTTTCGCTCGGCAAAACGGAGCGCGACATGATAAGGCATCACATGTTCCCCCTGAACCCTTTACCGCCCGTCAGCGGCGAGAGCGTTATCCTCTGCGCCGCGGACAAAATCTGCGCCGCGCGCGAGACCGCGGAGGGCATAAAGGAAAAGCTCTCGGGTCGGCGCGGCGACGGGAATTTTAAGGACGGAAAATTATAAAAAAGGCTGAAACAAGGCTCCCGCGGGGGCGGGCTTTCATTCTTGACTGAGATGGGGTTTTCGTTTTATGACTGCGCTTTTGTGGCTTGAGAAAACGTTTCTTTACATAATGATATATGCGTTTGCGGGGTGGGTCTACGAGACCGTCATCTGCTCGCTTGAGGCGCGGCGGCTCGTCGAGCGCGGATTTTTCAACGGTCCGTACTGCCCGATATACGGCTTCGGCGCGATGCTGGACGTTTACGCCCTCGGCTGGACCGACAACATCTTCCTTCTCTTCTTCCTCGGCATGGCGCTCGACACTATCCTCGAGTACGCGACATCCTATGTCATGGAGGTTTTGTTCCACGCGCGGTGGTGGGACTATTCCACATACCGCTTCAACATAAACGGGCGCGTCTGCCTGCTCGGCGCCGTCGTGTTCGGCGCGTTCTCGACTGTCGTCGTTCTCGTCGTCCATCCGGCGGTCGAGGGGCTTGTCGCGCTTCTGCCGACGCCGGCGCTCCACTCGGTCGCGGCGGTGCTGTTTACTTTATTTGTCATCGACGCCGTTGTCACGGTCCGCGGACTTGCGGGATTTGACGAGAAGCTGCGCGAGCTCACCTCCGAGGTCGAGGCAGCCGTCACGAAGCGCGCGCACGAGGTCGGCGTTGTGCTCTCCGAGGCGGTCGAAAAGGCAGCAGAAAAGGTCGGCGAGCGGACGCACGGCATCGGCGGCGCGCTGTCTGAGGCTGCCGAGAAGGTCGGTGGCATCGAGAAAAGCGTTGCCGAGGCGATACACGAGGCGGCGGCAGCCGTTTTCGAGCGGTTCTCGAAGCGCCTCAACGCGACGCAGAGCCGCATGATACGCTCGTTCCCTCACCTGCGCTCCGTCTCTTATGAAAACGCGCTCTCGGGGCTTCGCCGCTATGTCGTGAAAAGCAAAAAAAGCAAAAAAACGGGCGCGGAAAGTGTTGAAAGCGCCGAAAATACCGAAAATACCGATAAAAACGACATCACGGACGCCGACGAAAAAAAGGGATAAATACCGAGGTTCATTCGTATGAGAGAGGACAGAAGGTACGCGCCGATACTCCACACGGGCTTCTCCGAGAACTACACGGAGAAGCAGATGATAAACTTTGTCCGCCTTGTCGACGAGAGGGGATATTCCGGCTTCTCCGTCGAGGGGAAGAGCGCGTCTGGTCCCGTCCCGAAGGAGAAGATCGGCGACTGGATAGACGGCTATATGCGCGGGCTCGGGTACGCCTGCCGCGAGGCGGAGGCGCGCGGGCTCGACGTCTACATATTCGACGAATGGGGCTATCCGACGGGGACCGCGGCGGGGCTTTCGATGAGAGGGCGACCCGATTTCCGCTCAAAAAAGCTGCATCTCGCGCTCGACATGATAATTGAAGAGGGGCAGACGGTGTCTGTGACGGCGCCCTCGCACCTGCTCGCGGCGGCGGCATGGCACGTCGGCAGAAACGTGTTCGCTGGACCCTCCGGCGGGTATGAGGTCGTGCCGGTCGTTGACGGGAAGCTCGAATACACGGCGCGCCACAAGAGGTGCCGCCTTGCCGCCGTCAGCTGGGAATACGACACGACGCGGACGGTGGGCGTTTTCGCCTCCGACCCCGAGGACGACGCGCAGTGCACGCTCGACCTGCTCTCGCGCGAGGCGACATCGTCGCTTTTGTCCGTGATGCACGAGGAATATTACAGGCGGCTCGGAAAATATTTCGGCGGTACGATAAAAGGATTTTTCTATGACGAGCCGTTCGTTTCGTTCCCGCTGCCGTACACGTTCGGCATCATCGACGAATTCATAAAGCTGAAGGGCTACGACCCGACAGAGCGCCTGCCGCTGCTCGTTGCGTGCGGGGGCGGGCAGCTGCTCTCCGACTGGCGCGACGTTGCGACGACGATGCTTGCGGACGTCTTTTTCGGCACGCTTTCGGACTGGTGCCACAGTCACGGCGTCGAATTTCTCGGTCATCAGGACCTCGACCACGACGTCCGCTCGACGAACTCGGTCTCCGGCGACTTTTTCAAGAACAACAAATACAGCGACGCGCCGGGCGTCGACTACATTTGGGCGCAGATAAGACCCGGGCACACGGCGGACTATCCGCGCCTCGCGGGCAGCTTTCGCCGGATGGGAGGGAAGGCGCACGCGCTGAGCGAGAGCTTTGCCGCCGTCGGCAGGTGCCTGACGCCGGACTACATGCGCTGGGCGGCGGAATATCAGGCGGTGCGCGGCATCGACCGATTCTTCTTCATGATCGCCGCGCCCGAGGGCGGGCGCGGATACGGCACGCCGCTCGACTTTTCGTCTCCGCTGTCGGAAAATTTTGCCCGCGACGTGAATATGCACATCTCGCGTGCGGTAAAACTGCTCTCCGAGGGGAAGCCCGCGGCGGACGTTGCGCTCTACGTTCCGCGCGGCGCGATATCGGCGGAGTTCCCGCCCGCGCGCCCGAACAGGGTCTCCCTCCATCTGCCGTGGGAGTGGTTCAACGACACGGCGGAGGCGATACTTTACGCGCACATAGATTTCGATTACATTTGGGACGATATTTTCGCCGCCTCGGAAGTGTGCGGCGACGGCGCGCTCGCCGTCCCGTCGGGGCAGAGGATAAAGACCGTCGTCATCCCCGCGGTGTCGGCGCTGCCGGAGGCTGTCGCGGATAAGCTTCGGCTCATGAGGGACCGCGGGGCGGAGCTTTTGTTCGTCAGCTTTGCGTCCGCGGGATTTGTGGGCGAGCGCGTTCTCACATATCCGTCCGATGTCGGAAAATATCTCGCCGGTCGCTCGCCGCTCAGGGGAGAGGGGCGCGTTTCCTCCGCCGCGCGTGTCGCGGAAAACGGGGAGAAATACTGGCTTTTCCTGAATGAATGTGCGGACGAATACGAAGGGGCGCTGACGCTTCCCGGGGCGCTGTCGCTTCCTTATGTCGAAAAATACGATTTTGCCGCGGGCGAATGGCGCGCGGCGGGGAGCGTGCTGCGGCTGCCGCCGCTAGGGATTTCTGCCGTGAGGGCGAGCGGCAAGGCGGAGCTGCCGCCTTTTGCCGATGAGGATGTGTCCGCGTCCGTTCCCGTCACGGGCTGGCGCGTGACGCCGCCGAGCGGGGATGCGCTTGCGCTCGAGGCGGACGCGGACGGGAGGCTCCCCGACTGGCGGACGTTTGCGGGCGCGTATGCGGGGGTCATGACGTATGAGGCCTCCGTCGAGGTCGGAGGCGACGGGGAATATCTGCTTTCGCTTGGGAGCGTGTATCACGCCGCTGTCGTCAGGGTCGACGGCGGGGAGGCGGTGAAGGTACCGTTCCCGCCGTATGAGGCGAAAATAAGGCTCGAAAAAGGTCGGCACACGCTTTCGGTGACGGTGCTGAACGCGGAGGCGGCGGCTTATCTCGGGACGCCGGAGGCGGAGGAAAAGTCGCGCGCGGAGGGCAGCTTCCGCGAGATATTCGAAAACGACAGGGACTACGTCGGCTCGGGGCTTATCGGACCCGTGCGGATCGCGAAAATATAAGACAGAAAAATACATAATAAGGAGAAACAAAAAAATGAACGGAACAAAAAAGCGCGATTTGGCGCTGGCGCTTGCGGCGCTGATGCTCGCGTCCGCATTCTCTCTCACCTCCTGCTTCAGCATGTCGACTGACGAAAACGGCGGCGGCGCGGGAGCAGGCACGTCCGGCGGGCAGCAGGCTGGCGAGCCCGCGGGGACGGGCTCGGGCGAGCAGGCGGGCACGTCAGGCGGTGCGTCGGGCGGTGAGACTTCCGACCCGTCGGGGCGGTACTCGAACTTTGACCTGCGCGCCGACTACGACGAGGATAAGGCTGCCGTTGTGACGTTTTCGGACGGCGGCGCGAAGGTATCGGGCGCGGGCAGCGGCGTCTCCGTCGAGGGGAAGACGGTGCTTATCCTCGGCGAGGGCGTCTTTATCCTGCGCGGCTCGTGCTCGGACGGGCGCGTCATCGTTGAGGTGAAGGACCGCGAAAAGGTTCAGCTCGTATTCGACGGGCTTAAGCTGGCGTCGAAGACCGAGGCTCCCGTCTGGATAAAGAACGCGGACAAGGTCTCGATAACGCTCGCGGAGGGGACGACCTCGACGCTCGAGGACGGCGGCGCGTATTCCGACGTGAACGCCGACGGCGAGCCGAACGCGTGCCTTTTCTCGAAGGTCGACCTTACGATCAACGGAGAGGGCACGCTCAACGTGAACGGCTCCGTGAACAACGGCATCACGACGAAGGACGACTTTAAGCTCATCAGCGGAAACGTCAACATCACGGCTCAGAATCACGGGCTGCGCGGCAACGACAGCGTGACCGTCCGCGGCGGGAAGCTGACTATCTCGTGCAAGAACGACGGCATCAAGTCCTCGAAGGACGATGACCCCGAAAAAGGCTACATATTTATCGAGGGCGGCGAGATCTCCGTCGACGCGGGCGACGACTGCCTCCAGGCTGTGACCGCAATCACCGTCTCCGGCGCGAAGCTCACCCTCACCCCCGGCGGCAAAGAATACAACTGCGACGGCGTGGTGTCTGTGAAGTGATAAGTTAATATGCGGGGGGAACTTTTTTTGAAAAAAAAGTTCCCCCGAAAAAACCTCCCCTCCCACCCCTACTCACTCACGCCGATGCGGAAGTTGTATTGGCGGGCGAGGGCGTCCCATGTTTCTTTGTTCACTTCCTCGTTTTCGGCGAGGAAGTTTTTCTTTTGGAAGCAGCGGACGGCTCTCATCGTTCTGTTGTCGAGGGTGCCCGTGAGGGGGATATCGCCGAACTCCTCGTAGACGGAGGAGAGCTCCTCGAGGACGATCTGCAGAAGCAGGACGAGATTGCCGTGCGCGCCGCACTCGATGCAGTAGCCGGCGGTACAGGGAAACGGCTTTATCCCGAGGGGAGGTGCGTTCCTCTCCCTTATCGCGAGGCTTTTTTCCGCCGCCGCCTCCCACGTCGCGCGGTCGACGCGGCCCGTCACGGGCAGACCGCACATCGCCTGAAGCTGCCGCGTCGCCTCCTCTGTCCCTTTGCCGTAGACGCCGTCCACGCCTATGAGCGGAAGCTCGCCCGTCGCCTGCGATATCGTGCGGAGCATCTCCTGATAGACGCGGACGGCGGACTCGGTGTCGCCGATGTCGTAGAATACGTCGCCGCGGGGAGCGTTTGCGCCATTCATATACAAAAACCTCCTTTATGTGTTGTTTTCGAGCACGACGCCCGGCGACTGCGTACCGGAAGCCTGCTCGCCGTCGAAAATGTCCCTGTAAACGGACGTGATCGAATTCCACGTCGCGCTTGAGACGACGCCCGTCTCGTCAAGACCGAAGCGGCGCTGGTATGCGAGGACGGACGCCTGCGTCGCCGCGTCGAACACGCCGGTCTGTTCGGGCGCGGGTATCTCGGGATACACGCTCGCGATGCGGTCGAGGTATTCCTGAAGATAGAGCACGTCGGGCACGCGCGTCCCAAGGCGGAGCGGAAACCCGGGATACGGGCGCGTCGTGCCCTCGAAATAATCGGGCGGCAGGGAATCTATGATGCCGCGGTACGCGCGGTAGATGTAGTCCCACGTCTCAAGATTGACGCGGCCTGTCGGGGAAATGCCGTACAGCTCCTGCACGGCGCGGACCGCCGCCTCGGTTTTAGGTCCGAATATGCCGTCTATCTCAAGATAGGGGACGCTCTCGTTGTAGTTCGCGATGAAATTGAGGAAGAACTGAAGCTCGTAGACGCCGCGCCCGCGGTCGCCGAGTTCGAGCTCGAGGGAGAAGAGGTTCGTCACCTCTTCGGGCGACACGCCCTCGGAGGCGAGGTCGTTCAAGCGCTTGACGGCGGCGTAAACGCGCTGCACCGCGTACCACGTCGCGTTGCCGACGAGCCCGTCGACCGTGAGGTCGAAAATCGACTGAAACTTCCGCACGGCGGCGTCAGTCTCCTCGGCGAAGATGCCGTCGACGGGCGAAATTTTCGGGATGGCGGGGTAATTTTTCGAGATGCGGTTCAGCTTGACCTGAAGCTCGACGACCTCGTTGCCCGTGCTGCCGAAGCGGAGTATCGCGCCGGGCGCGGGATTCGACACGCCGACGACGGGCGCGTCCGACACTATCTCGATGTCGTCGCCGTAGTAGAAGCGGAGTATCTCGATAGAGCTTTTGCCCTCGTTCGCGAGCGTGACCGTCCCCCACTGGGAGAGCCCCGCGCACGTCACCGTCGTCCCGTTGCAGTACTGGGTGAAGTAAGGCTCGACGGTACCCTGCCGCCTGACGTAGCTGTTGAATATCTCGTCGACGATGTCGCCTATGTTGCCGAAGATGTCGCGACCGGGGACGAACGACTGGTCAATCGAGGTGTCGTTCGTTATGTCGAAGTCGTAGCCGCGGCTCGGGTAGTACTGGGTGTAGATGCGGTTCAGCGCGAACGACGTTATCGCGTAGATGTTGGCGTAGAGCGCGGCGTCGGGCCATGTGGGGTAGATCTCGCTCGAGGCGGCGTTTTTTATGTACGAGGCGAAATCTACGGTCACGTTGCCGGCGTCCGCCGACGGGGGCCCGAGATGCACCGTTATCGTCTCGGGCACGAAGGGAAGATTAAGACTCGGCGCGCCGTTCACAGATCGGTACCCTCCTCCCCCTCGACGTAAGTACCGTCGTCGAGGTAGTAGGCGCGCGGAAGCTCCTCCGCGCGCGGGACGAGGTCGGCGTCCTGTATCGCCGTTATGCCGGAGAAGATGCGGACGTTTATGTTTGTCAGCGTGTAAAAGCCCTCGCGCTCGATTTTCACCGTGTAGAGCGAATACGGCAGCTCCGCCGGAAAGACGGACGTGTCCGCCGGCGAGAGCGAGAGCGAGCGCGGCGGGGCGGGGAGCGAGACCGTCCGCGTCTTGCCGCTTTCGTCCGTCAGGAGCACCGCCTGCGGCGAGGGGAGCGATTTGTCGTGAGGCAGGACCGTGACGAGCGCGTCCTTTACGGGGATGCCGCCGCGCGCCGTGAACACGCGGACGAGCAGCTGACCTTCGGACGCCGCGCCGCCGTCGCCGCCGCCGGACGGGGGCGTGTTTTTTTCCGTATTTATATCGGTATCCATAATTTTTCTCTGTATCTCCTTTCCGAAAAAGGCGTTTTTACTCTAACATACTATGCTCCGCGCGCCCGCTTTGACATTTTCTTTGTCCGGGGCAAAAAAATTTTCAATTGCCACTTGCATATCGCGTCGAATTCTGATATAATATGCGCCAATAATATAGTTGCCGAAAGGCAGCTATAAAAGACGAATAAAAAAACCGCCCGAAGCTCGGGCTGCTGTAAGGTAATTGCGTGCGGTCCCGGACATTTCCGGCGGTCTTTTTGTCGCCTTATTTTTTATCAATTTTCTTATCCGAAAGAAGGAAAAGCCCGCGTACGGAATTTCCCGCGGGCGGGGAGGTAAACCATCGTAAAATGAACGGAAAGAAGCTCATCGAACTTCGGGGCATAACGAAAGCCTTTGACGGCGAAGTTGTGCTCGACAACATCTCTCTTGACATCTACGAGGACGAGTTCATCACTCTGCTCGGTCCTTCGGGCTGCGGCAAGACGACGACGCTCCGCATCATCGGCGGATTTGAGACGCCGGACAAAGGCGACGTCATCTTCGACGGCAAACGCATCAACGACACGCCGCCGCACAAGCGCCACATCAACACCGTTTTCCAGAAATACGCGCTGTTCCCGCATCTCAACGTGTACGAGAACATCGCGTTCGGTCTGCGCGTCTCGGGACTCAAGGACGAAGAAGAGATCTCGCGCCGCGTCCGCGAAATGCTCGAAATGGTGAACCTGCGCGGGTTTGAGCGGAGGCACGTCACGAAGCTGTCGGGCGGACAGCAGCAGCGCGTTGCGATAGCGAGGGCGCTCATCAACAAGCCGCGCGTCCTGCTCCTTGACGAGCCGCTCGGCGCGCTCGACCTCAAGCTCAGAAAGGATATGCAGAACGAGCTCAAGGGGATGCAGAAGCGGACGGGCATCACGTTCATTTACGTCACCCACGACCAGGAAGAGGCGCTCTCCATGTCGGACACCGTCGTCGTCATGAACAACGGCTCCATCATGCAGATAGGCACGCCGACCGACATATACAACGAGCCGTCGAACGCATATGTCGCCGACTTTATCGGCGAGTCCAACATCGTCGACGGCGTGATGCTCGACGACTATTCCGTAAAGCTCGCGGGTCACACGTTCGTCTGCGTCGACAAGGGCTTCGGCAAGAACACGCCCGTCGACGTAGTCATAAGACCCGAGGACATCGACGTCGTGCCGACGGCGGAGGGCGAGCTCTGCGGGCACGTCGTCTCCGTGACGTTCAAGGGCGTCCACTATGAGGTCATAGTCGACATCGACGGCTTTAAATGGATGATACAGACGACGGACTACGTCGCGCCCGACACCGACATCGGCGTGAAGATAGAGCCCGACGCGTTCCACATCATGAACAAGTCCGAGTATTCGGGCATGTTCGGCGACTATTCGTCGTTCTCCGACGAGCTCGACAGGCTCTCGGAAAACGGCGGGGAGGACGACTGATGGCGGCGCGCGGCACTCGCGGGCAGGGGCTCATGGCCCGCGCGGCGGCGTCTCCCCACATCGTGTGGAGCGTGCTCTTCATAATCGCGCCGCTGCTGTTCGTCGTTTACTACACGTTCACGGACGCTGACGGCGCGTTCACGACCGAGAACGTCTCGCGCCTGTTCACCTCGAACTACGTTCTGATATTCGTAAATTCCGTATGCCTCGCGTTCATAGCGACCGTCATCTGCCTCGTCATCGCGTATCCGACGGCGTACCTCTTCTCCCGCATGAAGGCGAAGCGCCAGCGGGCGGCGGTGCTCCTTATAATGATACCGCTGTGGATGAACTTCCTCATAACGACGTATTCTTGGATGACGCTGCTCGAGGACACGGGCATCATAAATTCCGCCCTGCGCCGCATAGGGCTCGGCGCGGCGCACATGATAAACACGCCCGGCGCCGTCGTCGTCGGGATGGTGTTCTGCTTTCTGCCCTACATGATACTGCCGATCTACACCGTCATGTCCGGCATCGATGAGAAGCTGCTCGAGGCGTCCGCCGATCTCGGCTGCAGCGGCTGGCAGAGGCTCGTCCGCGTCGTCATGCCGATGTCGCTCTCGGGCGTCGTCTCCGGCATCACGATGGTGTTCGTCCCGTCGATATCGACGTTCTACATCTCGCAGAAGCTCGGCGGCGGCACGTTCCAGCTGATCGGCGACACGATAGAGAGCTACTTTGTCGGCTCGGCGATAAACTACCACTTCGGCGCGGCGCTCTCCCTCGTCCTCATGGTGCTGATCCTCATCTCGATGGCGGTCATGAACCATTACACGGACAGCGAGTCCGAGGAAAGGACGAAGATGGTATGAGAAAGTACGGTTTTTACGGGAGGGCAGACGCATGAAGGTCCTCGGCAGGCTTTGGCTCATACTCGTTTTCATTTTCCTGTACGCGCCGATCGCGGTGATGATACTCATCAGCTTCAACTCGGGCGAGTCCACAACGGAGATGCAGGGGCTCTCGCTTTACTGGTACCGCGAGCTCTTCCGCGACAAGGCGACGCTCGAGGCGCTGAAGAACACGCTCCTGCTCTCGGTCTCGGCGGCGGTGCTCTCGACCGTCATCGGCACGCTCGCGGCGGTCGGAATAGACAGAATGCGGAACCGCTTCATGCGCGGCGCCGTCATGTCCGTGACGAACATCCCCATGATGAATCCCGACATCGTGACGGGCATCTCCCTGATGCTGCTCTTCGTTTTTGTCGGCACGCTTTTGGGGCTCGAGTCGTACCTTTCGTTCTGGACGCTTCTGATAGCGCACGTCACGTTCAATCTGCCTTATGTGATACTGTCCGTTCTGCCGAAGATAAAGCAGATGGACAAAAACATCCCTGAGGCGGCGCTCGACCTCGGCTGCACGCCGTGGCAGTCGTTCTTCCGCGTCGAGCTGCCGTTCATCATGCCCGGCATCGCGACCGGCTTCATCATGGCGTTTACGCTGTCGTTCGACGACTTCGTTATAAGCAATTTCACGAGCGGCTCGTCGTTTGAGACGCTGACGATACACATTTATTCGATGATAAAGAAGAGCGTCAAGCCCGACATCTACGCGCTCTCGACGCTGATTTTCGCCGTCGTGCTCCTGCTTCTCGTCGTATCGAACCTTTCCGACAGGGGCGGCGAGCCCGCGAAGGAGAAGAGCCCGGAGCGGCGGGGCGCCGCGCGCTTCCGCGGAAAGGAAGGGGGCGCCGCGAAATGAGAAAACACGGACTGCTCCTTTTGGCGGCGCTTTGCGCGTCTCTGCTTGCGCTGTTTGCGCTGTCCTCCTGCTCGGGCGGCGAGCATGACGATCTCTACGTCTACAATTGGGGCGAGTACATCTCGGACGGCTCCGAGGACTCCTTAAACGTGACCGAGGAATTCGAGGCTTACTACGAGGAGCTGACGGGGCGCCCGATGAAGGTGCACTACACGACGTATCCTTCAAACGAGGACATGTACGCGAAGATAAGCGGCGGCACGTCGAATTACGACGTGATAATCCCCTCCGACTACATGATAGAGCGCATGATAGGCGAGGGGCTGTTGTCGGAGATTGACATCGAGGCCGTCTGCGAAAAGTACGGCGCCGAGTGCTATTACGAATACATCGGCGACGATTACAGGGGACTTTTCTACGACCCCGAGGACAAATATTCCGTGCCGTACACATACGGACGCGTCGGCGTCATCTACAATAAGACGATGGTGGACGAGGAAGACCTCGGCGGCTGGGAGCTTCTCTGGAACGAGAAATACGCGGGAAAGATACTCCAGTTCAACAATTCCCGCGACGGATTTGCGACCGCGATGTACATGGCGGGGGACGACGTTAATTCTACCGACCCCGAGGTATGGCGGCGCGCGCAGGCGGAGATGCTCCGTCAGAAGCCGATAATACAGAGCTACGTCATGGACGAGATCTACAACAAGATGGAGTCGGGCGAGGCGGCGATCTCCGCTTACTACGCGGGCGACTACTTCACGATGCTGGACATAAACGAGGACCTCGGGTTCTATTATCCCGAGCGGACGAACGTTTTTGTCGACGCGATGTGCGTTCCCGCGGGCAGCGCGAACAAGGAAGCGGCGCAGCTTTTCATAAATTTCATGCTTTCGCCCGAGATAGCGATAGCGAACGCGGAGTACATCTACTACGCGTCGCCGAATTCGCTCGTTTTCGAGGACGAGGGCTATATCGAGGACATGGGCGAGGAGGCGATGGAGATACTGTACCCCGAGGGGTTCAGCTTCGCCGACGAGCTCAACACATACGCGTACAAGAATCTTGACGCGAAGACGCTCGAGCTCGTCAACTCCCTTTGGGAGGATATGAAGATAACGGGCGGTCTGCCCGCGTCCGTCTATGTGACCGCCGCGGTCCTCGCCGCCGCAGTCGCCGCCCTCATAGTCGCCGCCGCGGTCCGCCGCCGCAGGCGAGCCAAGTGGTATTGAGATAGGATAGTGGGGGTTATATACGAGAGGGGAAACTTTTGGAAAAAAGTTTCCCCTCTCGCGCTCTCCCTTTTAAAACTGTGACGGGGAGGGCTTTTTTGACGGTGGTTCAAACGCTTATTTTAAGCCGATGTCATCCGTGACCGCTGAGACAGCCCATAAAGTCGTAAAAAGTTTTGAAGGGGGTCCGGGGGTGCCTTTTACAAAAGGCACCCCCGAAAAACTCCCTCTACAATCCTCACGCGAGGCGGAGGATGACGAGGTGGGCGGAGGCGGGCTCGGCGCCTCCGGCGGACGGCGTTATCGTCAGCGCGGTCGGATTTCCGGCGGGGTTCGAGACGGTCAGCACCGAGTCGGCGGTTGTCGTCTCGATGAGGACGGTGCCTCTTATCTCGGAGGAGCCTGTCGCGCGTCCGGTGACTGTCGCGGGGAGCTCCGCGCCGTTGAGCGTCAGCACGAGCTGTCCCGGCTGATTGACGCCCACGTTCCAGGAGACGTAGTAGACGCCGGGCTCAGCGAGCGTGAACGACGAGGCGGACGCGCGCGCGATCGCGCCGTCGGGGTCGGCGGGACCGTCGTTGGGGAAGTCGACGGCGGTTCCGGGCGCGACGGTGTCATCGTTGTCGGGCGGCATCAGCGCGTAGAAGTCCGCGTAACCGAGCACGGTTCCGGCAGGACCAGCGGGACCGGTTTCGCCCTGAGGACCGGTCGGACCAGCGGGACCGGCGGGTCCGGTCTCACCCTGCGGACCGGTCGGACCGACGGGACCGGCGGGACCGGTTTCGCCCTGAGGACCTGTCGGACC